>DVOS01000057.1 GCA_018713435.1 Candidatus Merdiplasma excrementigallinarum | reverse complement strand
ATTTAATGGCTATTTTGGCTGCGCCGTGTTATGATAATAATAGCGTTAGTGTACCAAAGGGCGTATTGGCCCCTGTATAACGGCTCCAGAAAAGTCTTAAAATGAAGAGCGGGAATTTCCGGGAAAAGGAGGGGGATACCATGAGCAGACTGCTGTCGTATTTGCAGATAAACGGAATATTGCTCTGCAATGCGAATCCTTATCTGCCTGCGCTGGAGGACATCGGATGCTCCTGGAATGATATGACAGAACTGATTGACAGCCACCAGCTGTTTTATTGCAAGGCGTTTAGAAAACGGACCACCTATCTGTCTGCGGAGGTTTATTATCTGCTGAAAGTGGTCAGAACCCCAAAGAAAATGTTTGAGAACGCAAAAACGATATACAGAATGCTGGATGGAAAACCGCCTGGAGACACGAAATTTTTAAAGGAAGCTGCCGGACTGCCGGCAAAGGATTTTCAGGCAGGGTTTGATTTCCTGCTGCAGAATCTGTATATAACAGCGCTGGAAAACGGGAAGCAGCTGCATGAAACCTGGTCGTCCTTCTATTATGGGACTGCCGGACAGTGGGAGCAGTATGCTCCGGATGTTTATGATGCGTCCAACGCCAGAGAGCGGCTTCGGGAAATTTTATCCCGGACCATGCAGGAAAAAGATATAAAATGGCTGATAAAGTAGGAGGAGCCATGGATGGACAGAAAAAGAAAAAAAGATGCCTGTACTGCGGTAAAAAAATAGGCAGCCGGATGAAATTCTGCTCTGCGGCGTGTATGGAAAAATATGAGGAAGCAGAGAAAAAAGACCAGCCGAAAATCAAATATTTTGTGGCCGGGATTTTGTTTGGATTTCTGATTACATTGAAAAATCAAAACTCAAGGGAGGGATATTATGGATAAAAAACTGGAACCTTTATTTACGCCATGGAAAATCGGAAACTGTGAGATTAAAAACAGGATTGTGATGACGTCCATGGGAGGAACGGATCTGTTCGGATGGATGGAGAAAAATCATTTTGACAAAGAAGGGGCCAACTTCATTATGGAGGCAGCCCAGAATAATGTGGGCCTGATACTGCCTGGCTGTCAGCCGGTTTACAATCCCATGTTCGGCCAGTGGCTGTACAAAAACGATAAAATGTACCGGGACCTGGCCCGATGGATGCCGGCCTTTCATAAAACCGGAGCCAAACTGTTCGTGCAGCTGACGGCAGGGTTCGGCAGATCCTTTACCATCAGCAAAATGATGGAGATGCTGTATACCAACAAAGCGCTGCGGGTGCTGTCAAAGCCGGTGATGGATCTGGACAAGATCACGGCCTCTGCCAGCCCCTCTCCCAACCGCTGGTCGGACAAGGTGCCTTCACGGGAGATGACCAAAGAGGAGATTCACGAATTTGTCATTGCTTTTGCCAAAACCGCAAAAAAGCTGAAAGAAGCGGGCGTGGACGGAGTGGAGATCCATGCGGTGCACGAAGGCTATCTGCTGGACCAGTTTACCCTGAAATATGTAAACCGGCGTACCGACGAGTACGGCGGCTCCATGGAAAACCGGTACCGGTTTGCGGTCCAGATTGTAAAGGCGATTAAAAAGGTCTGCGGGAAAGATTTCCCGGTGTCCCTGCGCTACAGCGTGATTTCCAAGACAAAAGGCTTCCGGCAGGGGGCGCTGCCGGGTGAGGCGTATACCGAGGCAGGCCGGGATATGGCAGAGTCTGAGAAGGCGGCCAGATACCTGCAGGATGCGGGATACGATATGCTCAACTGCGACAACGGAACCTATGATGCCTGGTACTGGGCCCATCCCCCTATCTATATGCCGGAAAACTGCAACCTGGAGGATGTGGAGCATATTAAACAGTTTGTGGATATTCCCGTTGTCTGCGCCGGCCGGCTGAACCCGGAGACGGCGGCTGCCTCCATCGCGGCCGGGCGGCTGGACGGAGCCGGATTTGCCAGGCCCTTCCTGGCGGACCGGGCCTGGGTCACCAAGCTTATGGAGGATCGGCCTGAAGACATCAGACCCTGTATCCTGTGCCATAACGGGTGCTTTAACATGTGCCATTATAAGGGGGTACCTAACGATCAGGATCTTCTGGACAGCCTGCATCTGGCCCGCTGCGCTGTCAATGCGGAGACCATGCAGACCGGAAAGCACTATATCAAAAAGACCGGCTCTCCCAGGAAGGTGGCTGTCATCGGAGGGGGTATCGGCGGCATGGAAACGGCCAGGGTTTTGAAACTGCGGGGCCATGAACCGGTGATTTACGAAAAGAGCGGGGAGCTGGGAGGCACCTTCATTGCCGCCAGCGCCGAATCCTATAAAGGAAAACTGCGGGATCTGCTGGCCTGGTACCGCCGGCAGATGGAGCAGCTGGGCATAGAAGTCCATCTGAACACGGAGATCCGGGACCTGAGCCGTTTCCAGGGGCAGGAGATTGTGGTTGCCACGGGAGCCGCTCCCCGGTTTTTAAAACAGGTGCCCGGTTATGAAAGGATGATCGAGGCCTGCCAGTACCTGACCGGCACTCCGGTGGGTGAGAAAGTCGCTGTGGTGGGAGGCGGACTGACCGGATGTGAGATCGCCTACGAACTGGCTCTGCAGGGAAAGCAGCCTGTGATTGTGGAGATGAAGGATGACCTGATCAGCCAGAAGGGCGTATGCCTGGCCAACAGCTCCTATCTGCGGGAATGGTTTGCTCTCCATGAAGTTCCGGTTTATCTGGAAACCACACTGAAGGAAGTAAAGGAAGGAAGCATTGTCTGCAGGGATAAGACGGGGAAGGAAACGGAAATCCCCTGCGACTCTGTCATCAGCTCCGCCGGCTATATACCGGCGCCCCTGACAAAACCGGGAAGGCATATCCATCTGGTGGGGGACTGCCGGCAGGTGGGAAATCTTCGTTCCGTAATCTGGCGGGCCTATGAAACCGCTATGGCGATTTAGTTCGGATTTTGATGGGAGGAATGAACATGCAGTTAAATGAGGAATTACAGGCCGTCCTGGACGGCAAAAAGGGGGAGACCCAGAAAAAAGTACTTTACACGATGATGCGCTACGGGGAACTGTTCGGAGCGGACGCCATGGTGCCGGTTACCAGCCGTTATAATCATCTGGTAACCTCCTTCGGACTGAAGGCGCTGACGCCGGTGTATGATCTGCTTGACCAGCTGATTCGGGAATCCGCGTTTTCAAAACAGAAATTTTCCGCTGACCCCAGGCCCCTGGATCCCAATGTGCCCAGTTCGTTTCTGCAGAACATTGTGTTCCGCCATTTCATGTACACCAGCCAGGAGCAGTATGAAGAACAGCTTAGGAAACTGGGACTGATGGATCCGGATGCCTTTACCTGCACCTGCTACATGGATGAGGTGGGCAATGTGCCAAAACAGGGAGAGGTTCTTTCCTGGTCCGAATCTTCCGCGGTGGTTTACGCCAACTCGGTGCTGGGAGCCCGCTGCAACCGCAATTCGGGCATTATTGACCTGATGGGATCTGTGCTGGGCTATGTGCCCCGGTTCGGCCTGCTGACAGATGAAGGCCGGAGGGCAGACTGGATTGTGGAGATTAAAACCTCCAAAAAGCCGGAAGCCCAGCTGCTGGGCTCTGCCATCGGCATGAAGGTCATGGAGGATGTGCCCTACATTGTGGGACTGGACCAGTGGCTGAAAACCCTGGATGAGGACGCGAAAACCTACCTGAAGGATTTCGGCGCTGCCACAGCCTCCAACGGTGCGGTGGGCCTGTACCATGTGGAGGGGATTACGCCTGAGGCAGTGCAGCAGGGCCGGGATCTGATTAAAGAAGGCGCAAAGACCTATGTGATTGACGACGGGGAACTGGAGCGGATTTATAAAAGCTATCCCGTGATCTGGAAAAAGAAAAACGCAAAACCGAAGCTGTGCTTTATGGGATGCCCCCATATGAGCCTCAACCAGCTGATCACCTGGACAAAACGGGTGGAGAAAGGACTGGAAAAAACAGGGCAGAACAAGGTGGTCATTCCCACTGTATTTACCGCGGCTCCCGCTGTGATCAAAGAGTTTGAAAAGACCGAGTACGGAGCCCGGATGAAGGACACGGGGATCATTCTTTCTTATATCTGTCCGCTGATGTATATGAACAATCCTCTCTGCGGCAGTATGCCGGTGATTACCTCCAGCAACAAGCTGCGCACCTATACCAGCGCCAGATATTATACAGACGCGCAGATTCTTGCGCTGATTACGGGAGGTGTAAGAAAATGAAAACATTTAAAGGAAGAGTCGTTTCTCCTGGAACGGTTACCGCCCCGGCACTGGTAAGCCACGGGGGCCTGAATACGCTGGCCTCTTTCCAGAAAGCGCTCCAGTTCGGAGATAAAAAGGCTACCTGCGGAGATCAGAATAATCCGGATCTCTACGGCAAACAGATGGCGGGCAAGGCCCTCTGCCTTCCCTGTACCATCGGCTCCACCACCGGCGGCCTGGTGCTCTACTGTGCCTGCTCCATGCACCGTCAGCCTGCCTGTATGCTCTTTTCCGAGCCTATTGATTCCCTGGCGGCGGCGGGCGCCATACTGGCGGATGTATGGCTGGAGGATGTGAGTATGCCCGTGATTGATTCGCTGGGGGAAGAATTTCTCTCTTATGTAAAGGATGATATGACGGTCACTGTGGCAGAAGACGGGACGGTAACGGTGAAATAAAGCTTTGCGGACACATAAAACGGGAGAGGAGGGCCTGGAGCCGATCCTCTCCCTATGTGTCATTCCCGCCAGAACCGGTACAGGGCTAAGGGGTATTGCCCCCTGCGCACCGGATGCCCGGAAGTTTTTTTATACCAGTTCTCTGTTTTTCACCAGCTTCTCGCGCATAATCTCCTGCACGTATTCCGCCAGATGCTTTTTCTCATCCGGGGAGAGCAGGTTCACATAAACAGGCTCGCAGTACTCGATCACCACATGGACGGCCTTTACCCGGGGGAAATGATCCTCGAATATAGCAGAGGAATTGCTGATGCACACCGGGACAATGGGACAGCCGGTTTTCTGGGCGATTTTGAAAGTACCCTGATGGAAGGGGAGCATATCCGCTTCCGTCTCGCCTTTTCCTCTGGTGCCTTCCGGGAACACAGCCATGGAAATGCCGGAGTTGATCTGCTGGATAGCCGTCAGTACCGTCTGCAGTCCCTGCTTGATGTCGTCCCGATCCAGAAACAGGCAGTAAAGCCGTTTCATCCACAGGGGCACCAGAGGGATTTTGCGCAGTTCTTTCTTGGCAATGTAGCCGGTGCGGCGGGGAACCCGGGCATAGGTTGTAATAATATCAAAGTAGCTCCGGTGATTGAGGATATAGAGGACAGCCTGGTCCCGTGGGATCCGGTCCTCACCGATCACCGTTTCCTTTACACCGCAGAAAAACAGCATCACTTTCAAAATCCACTGTACCATCCGCAGGGCGCACAGATCCGCGGCCATAGGCTTCCATTTTTTCACCAGCCACAGAATGCCCAGCACAGGGATGCCCAGGATCAGAAAAATGGTTACGGACAGCAGAGCCAAAATCAGTCGAATCATGACAGAACCTCCTCTTACCGGTTATACAGCTGGGTGGTAGCGGCCAGCCATTTTTTCCGCTCTTCCGTCAGATCTTCCTTTTCAAAGCGGAAACTCCAGTTGCCGGCGGCAACGCCGGGGGTATTCATCCTGGCCTCGCTGCCCAGCACCAGCAGATCCTGGATGGGGAAGATGGCGTAGCGGGCGATGGACCCCATGCAGAACCGGATAAAGTCCAGGCTTACCCGGTTTCCGTCGGTATTTCCGTAACGGCGGATCCGGTCCTTAATCATTTCCGGCTGCTCTTCATACCAGCCCATGGTGGTATCGTTGTCATGGGTACCGGTATAGCAGATGCAGTTGGTGGTGGTGTAGAAGTGGGGCACATAGTTCCGGTCGTCCATATCTCCGAACCCGAACTGAAGCACCTTCATGCCGGGAAATTCAAACATATCCCGCAGCTGCTCCACCTCAGGCGTAATCACTCCCAGATCCTCTGCGAAAATGGGGATATCTTTTCCCAGCGCCTTCTGGATGGCCAGAAACAGATCTTCGCAGGGCCCTTTGATCCAGGTGCCGTTGACAGCTGTCTCTTCGCCGGCCGGCACGGCCCAGTAAGCCTCGAAGCCCCGGAAATGGTCGATCCGCAGATAATCCACCATGGTCAGCTGACGGCGGATCCGCTCAATCCACCAGCGGTATCCGGTGGATTTGTGGTAATCCCAGTCATAGAGGGGATTGCCCCACAGCTGTCCGGTGGCGGAAAAATAATCGGGGGGAACCCCGGCCACACAGGTAGGATAGCCCTTGGTGTCCAGCTGAAACAGCTTTTTGTTGGCCCACACATCGCAGCTGTCCAGGGAGACGAAGATAGGAATGTCTCCGATGATTTCCACTTCATGCTCATGGGCGTACTCCCGCAGCTCCTGCCACTGTTTCTGGAAAATAAACTGTACAAACTGGTAATAGAGAATCTCTTCTCCCAGCTGTTCTTTCCATTCTTTTCTTACAGAGGAAGTGGGGAACATAAGATCGTCCTCCCATTCCAGCCAGCTTTTGCCCTCATGGGCGTCCTTTCCCGCCATAAACAGACTGTAATCGTCCAGCCAGCCGCTCTCCTCATCGCAGAAATGCTCAAACTCCTCCAGCAGAGTCTTGTCGGGGGTATGGTGGAAAGCGTGGAAAGCCAGGCGGAGCAGGCCGGTTTTAAATTCAATCACGGGACCGTAGTCTACTTTCCGGGGATCCCACTCAGGCATATCCTCCAGATCCTTTTCTGTAAGCAGCTTCATTTCCAGCAGCTTTTCCGGACTGATGATCAGAGGCTGTCCGGCAAAGGCGGAAAAACCCTGATAGGGGGAATCACCGAAACCGGTGGGTCCCAGGGGAAGAACCTGCCATAGATGCTGCCCTGTGGCTTCCAGAAAATCAATAAAATCATAGGCCCCCTGTCCCAGATCTCCGATACCGTAAGGAGAGGGGAAGGAGGTGGGATGCGCCAGGATGCCGGAAAGGCGCTGCTGGGGCTCCTTTTGGGGTGTTTCAGGAATATTCATTGGTATACAGATGTCCTTTCTCAAATATGGGGGGGGGAATGCTGCAAATGTACTCTTTTTGCAGCATTCCCTTATATTTAATGGAAAAAGGGTACTTTACGATACCCTCACCTATTATAGCGAATGGCACGGGGAAGTGCAATTTTTTCTTGTTAAAAAGCGAAAAAAATAAAGGATATATGAAAATTGCGCAAAATTCCGGTAAGGTGATTGATGCGGAGGGCAAATTGTTGTATAATGAATTGGATATTCTGGAAAAATAGCGTATAAAACGCAGAATTATACAGTTTAGCAGCGAGAGGACAGATACATGAAAAAGAAACAGCTGGTAGCGATGGGATTATGTGTGATGATGCTGAGCAGCGGTTTTGGAGCAGCTGTACAGGCAGAGGAGGGAAAAAAGGAGCAGCCGAAGACAGAGACGCAGGCTAGTACTACAGCGGAAACGAAGCCTGCAGAGCCGCCTACGGAACCGCCCACAAATCCGCCTACAGAGGCCCCCACGGAGCCGCCCACAAATCCCCCCACGGAACCTGTGACGAATCCGCCTACGGAGCCGACGACTCCTGCGCCGGAGACGACACCGCCTTCTGAGACAACGCCGCCCTCTGAGACAACACCGCCTTCTGAGACGACGCCCTCCGAGACGGTTCCCTCCACGGAGACAGAAGGGGGATCTGAGACCGTTCCCTCTGAGACGCCCGGGGGAGAGTCCGAGACGGTTCCTTCCGAGACGGTTACAGAGGGGGAGAGCGGGTCAGAGACTGTTACAGAGAGCGAAAGCGGCCTGACGGAAGCGGAGACCGAGACGGAAACGGAGACAGAAACAGAAACCGAAACCGAGACAGAGGAACTGATTGAGGAAGAAACGGAAGAGGAAGAGAGCGAGACGGACCGGGGGATTTCCAATGAAGAGCTGATTGCCCGTCAGAATATTGTGACGCCTCCGGATATTGCGCTGGAGTTTCGCTTTGTGCAGGTGGAAAAAGTATACGGCGTAGTGAAAAACCCGGAAGGCGCTTCCGTGTACGAGGAAACATCCCGGGATTCCCGGCAGGTGGGAGTCATGGATTACTACGGCCTCTGCTACATTCTGGAGGATGAGGGCAATGGCTGGGTGTATGTGGAATCCGCCAATGTAAGGGGCTATATCCCCCAGGAGGAACTGGCCACAGGCGATACGGCAGAACGGCTGGTGAAGGTAAAGGGAGAGGCAAACCTGCCCACAGCTAGGCTGACCCTGGCCAGAACGGAGAACAGCGCCTATACCCACACCCATACCACCGTGTATGAGGTGATGGCAGCCAAAGTATATGCGGTGGCAAAAGAGGATCTGAGCATCCGGGAGTCCAGACAGGATTCCGCCAGAGCGGTGGGATCTCTTCCGGAGGGAGGACTGTGCTATATCCTGGCTGATGAGGGCAAGGAATGGGTGTATGTGGAGTCCGGAAACGCCAGAGGCTATGTCCGGGCCTCCAGCCTGCTGACGGGAGCGGGAGCGTCCGGGGCAGTGGAGAGCGCCGGGGAGAACAACATGACCCTGGCAGAAGTGCTGGTGGAGCCGGAGGACAATGCGGCCTGCTATTATACCCTGACTTCTGTGCGCCAGGCGGACCAGACGGCCATGGTGAGAAGCGAGATTGTAAATTTTGCTTTCCAGTTCCTGGGAAATCCCTATGTGTGGGGCGGAACCAGCCTGACAAACGGCTGCGACTGTTCCGGATTTACCCAGAGTATTTACGCGAATTTCGGATATTATATTCCCCGGGTGGCGGAAGCCCAGGCGGGATACGGGATGCAGATCCCTGTATCCTCGGCGGAACCGGGAGACCTGATCTTTTATGCGAAAAACGGCTATGTGTACCACGTTTCCATGTATATCGGAGACGGACAGGTAATCCACGCCCAGTCTACCAAAACCGGTATTGTCATTACCGGCATCGGTTCAGACGCGGTGTGGGCGACCCGGGTAATTCAGGGCTGATACGGGATGGAAGGAGAACATAAATATGAAGAGAACAAAAATTATCTGCACGATGGGTCCCAATTCTGATAATCCGCAGATTATGAGAAAACTGGTGGAGAATGGGATGGATGTGGCCCGTTTCAATTTTTCACATGGGGATCATGAAGAACAGAAAAAGAGAATGGATCTGCTCAAGCAGGTTCGGTCTGAGCTGAAGAAACCCATCGCGATTCTGCTGGATACGAAAGGACCGGAGATCCGGACCGGCAGACTGGAGGGCGGAAAAAAGGTTATGCTGGAGGAGGGACAGGAGTTTGTGCTCACCACCAGACAGATGGAGGGAAACAGCCATATCTGCTACCAAACCTATCAGGATCTTCCCAGGGATCTGAAGCCGGGAGACCGGGTTCTCATTGATGACGGCCTGATTGAGATGACGGTAAAGAGCCTGACGGATACGGATGTGGTCTGTCAGGTGGACAACGGCGGGGAACTGGGCGAGCGCAAAGGCATCAACCTCCCCAATGTGGATGTGAAGCTGCCGGCTATCACGGAAAAAGACCGGGATGACATTATCTTCGGCATTGAGCAGGGCATTGATTTTATTGCCGCTTCCTTTGTGCGGGATGCCAGCGCCGTGCTGGAGATCGAGGAGATTCTGCGGGAGCATAACGCGGAACATATTGATGTGATTTCCAAAATTGAGAATGCGGAGGGCATCAAGAATATTGATGAAATTATCCGGGTATCAGACGGCATCATGATTGCCAGGGGCGATATGGGCGTGGAGATTCCGGCCCACGAGGTTCCCTACTATCAGAAGATGATTATCAAAAAGTGCAACGCCCAGTATAAGCCGGTGATTGTGGCCACTCAGATGCTGGATTCCATGATCCGCAACCCCAGGCCTACAAGAGCGGAGGTAACGGATGTGGCCAACGCCATCAATGAGGGAACAGGAGCCATCATGCTGTCCGGAGAGACGGCTGCCGGCAGACATCCCATCGAGGCGCTGCAGACCATGGTGAAAATCGCGGAGTATACGGAGAGCAAACAGACGTATGAGGTGCCGGATTTCAAGTCCCTGGAGGGAGAGGCGAATGTATCCAGCGCCGTTGGCGTTGCCGCCGTGCAGACTGCCTTCAACCTGAAGGCAAAATGTATTGTGACGCCCACCATGTCGGGACAGACGGCCCGCCTGGTGTCCAATTTCCGGCCCAGCGTGCCCATCTACGCGGTGACTCCCAATGAGAGGGCTCAGAGAAAGCTGCAGATTGACTGGGGCGTAGTGCCGCTGCAGGGGTACCAGGAGGATTCCACAGAGAATATCATTTCCCATGCCATGTATGTGGTAAAACGGGAAAAACTGGTAAAGCCCGGGGATATGGTAGTATTTACCGCCGGCGATCCCACCACCAATATGGTAAAGGGTAAGGGAAATATGACCAATATGATGCATGTGATTGAGACCAAATAATTTAAGGAAAATTTAATGGTTTCATGGAGGCTTTTTTCATTTGCTCCTGCTAGACTGGAAGAAGGAATTCCTGCGGTCCGGCAGGAGCAATTTGCAAAATGAGGGAAAGCGTAACAGGAGGGGAATATGTATAATATACTGGTTTGCGACGATGAAAAAGAAATTGTGGACGCGGTGGAAATTTATCTGATGCAGGAAGGGTATCATGTGTTTAAGGCCTATGACGGGAAACAGGCGCTGCAGATCATGAAGGAGGAAACCATCCATCTGCTGATACTGGATCTGATGATGCCCGGCATGGACGGCATCCATGCTACTCTGAAGATCCGGGAGGAGAGCAGCATTCCCATCATTATTCTTTCCGCCAAATCCCAGGACAGCGATAAGATTCTGGGGCTGAATATCGGGGCGGACGATTATGTGACGAAGCCCTTCAATCCCCTGGAACTGGTAGCCAGGGTGAAATCCCAGCTTCGGCGCTACACCACCCTGGGCACCATGCAGGAGGCGAAAGAGGAAGAGCATGTCTACCACACCGGCGGCCTGGTGGTGAACGACGAGCGCAAGGAAGTGACGGTGGATGGGGAGCCGGTGAAGCTGACCCGAATCGAGTACAATATTCTGCTGCTGCTGATTATGAACAAGGGAAAGGTATTTTCCATTGACGAGATTTACGAGAGGATCTGGAAAGAAGAAGCCTTCTGCGCGGATAATACCGTTACCGTACATATCCGCCATATCCGGGAGAAGATTGAGATTGATCCCAAGAATCCCAGGTATCTGAAGGTGATGTGGGGAATCGGCTACAAGATTGAGAGTATAGATTAAACCGGGAGGCTGTATGAAACGGTTTTGGTACAGAATGGGCGTTAAAAGCGCCAATGTGATCCTGCAGGGACTTCTGGTCTGCGTGCTGGTGGTCTGCCTGACCAACGTGTTTTACTGGACGGAGGGAAGCTTCAGCATCAGCGAAATGGGAAAGAGCTTTGAGGAGACGAAGCTTTTTCTGAGTCTGACGGAGAGAACCGTGCGGTCCAAGATTGCTTACCAGGAAAACAAAGAACTGTTTGAGCGGGACGGGCAGTATGAGGAGCTGAAGGAAGTGGACATCCGTCAGTATGCCAGCGGCACCCAGGATGAGACCAATCTGAACCTGAATACGGCCTACTATATCCGGGACCTGCTGACTTTCCATGAAAACGGGGAGAACGCCCTGCGAAACCGGATCGAAGACCTTTTGAACTCCGGCATGACGGAGCAGGCGGCGGGAGAAGAACTTAAAAGCGAGGCTCAGACGCTGGAGACAGTGCTTCCCATATCCGGCAGCCGGCTGGCGGATTATTCGGAACTGAGCGCGAACCCGGGAACCGCCCTTCTGGAATATTATCAGTACCTTTGCGAGACAAGCCGGGATGTTGCCTCCCGCTACCAGGCGTACCTTACGGCTCAGGAGGATCCCCAGGGCCTGTATAATAATGAAGCGCCCAGCAATGTGCAGTACTATGTGGAAAACACCAGCACCCGGCAGCGCTATACCAATATGGGGGTGAAAAGCTACTCCGCCGCCCAGCGGATGGTGCAGAATGACGAGGAACTGGAATTCCTCTATGTGGGAGAGCGGAAATTCAACATCATGGCGGCCAACAGCGAGTATGTGATGAACGAGGAAGCTTCCCGGTGGTTTATTGACACAAACTTTCTCGGCTCCGGCGAGCGGGTGCTGCTGGCGGTAAATGTAAGCTACCCCATCGGGGATGAGATACAGGAGGCCTATCTGGCCTATGAGCAGCGGGAGCCGGTGCTGCTGGTCAGCATAGTCGGCGCGGCCGGCAGCGGGATCCTGCTGGTGCTGCTGCTGGCACTCCTGACGGCCGCGGCGGGACGGCAGGAGAAAGGAGGCGCCGCCCTGCTGTCCGGATTCGATCGGATCCCTACGGAGATTGCCGCCGGCCTCTGCCTGATTGTGGGGGTGAGCTGGTATCTGCTGGTTACGGAGGTGGCGGCCGGGTATCTGTTCCGTCTGCTTTCCTTCCGGGGACAGCTTCTTCTCACGGCAGTGACGGAATACGGCGTGATCCTGTTCGGATTTCTCAGCTTTGTGCGCCGGCATAAGGCAGGGACCCTGTGGAGCAACAGCGTGTGCTACGCGGTGCTGCTGGGCTGCAGGCAGGCATACAGCGCCAGAAAAAATTCCCAGCGTCTGGTGATCGGCTATGTGGCTTTTTTCGCGCTGAACATTTTCTTTGTGGGCTTTTTCGGGCTGCCCGGCGCAGTGATGGCCCTGGTTCTGGATATGGCCGTGCTGCTGTATCTGATGCGGGACGAGGTGGGAAAGCAGAACGTGCGGGAAGGCCTGTATCAGATTTCCCAGGGAAAGCTGGATTACAGGATTGATACAAAGGCCATGACCGGGGAGAGCCTGGAGATGTCCCTGGCGGTGAACGAGATGGGAGAGGGACTGCAGAAAGCGGTGGATTCCATGGTGAAGAACGAACGGCTGAAAGCGGAACTGATCACCAACGTGTCCCATGATATCAAAACTCCCCTCACCTCTATTATCAATTATGTGGATTTGCTGAAGCGGGAGGAGCTGCAGAATGAGCGGGCCAGAGAGTATATCCGGGTGCTGGACCAGAAGTCCCAGCGGCTGAAGCAGCTGACGGAAGATCTGATCGAGGCCAGCAAGATCAGTTCTGGAAATATAGAGCTTCATATGACGGAGCTGAACCTGGGGCAGATGCTGCGGCAGGCCTACGGGGAGTGCTCGGAGCGTCTGGAGGAGAGCCGGCTTGAGATGGAGATATCCATGGAGAAGGAGCCGGTGGTGATCCGGGCGGACGGCCGGCAGCTGTGGCGGGTGTTTGAGAACCTTTTTGGCAACATGGCCAAGTATGCCATGCCGGGGACCAAAGCCAGGCTGGAGATGAAGCGGGGACAGGAAGGGGTGGAGATCCTTTTTCGGAATGTCTGCCGGCAGAAGCTGCAGATGAGCGCGGATGAACTGCAGGAACGGTTTGTGAGGGGCGATCTGAGCCGGAGCACGGAGGGAACCGGACTGGGGCTGTCCATCGCGAAAAGCCTGACGGAACTGATGGGGGGAAGGTTTCAGATCAGCCTGGAGGATGACAGCTTTCAGGCGGCGCTGTGGTTTCCCTATATCTAAAATTTGTGTGAACTCTGTGCTACCATTATTGACACAGAAAAGTTTTGGGTTTACCATGATTTTCATGTAGAATACATGAAAGGTGGCTTCCTGATTTTATGAGAGACAAATTGATCCGATTTATGGCCGGCAGGTATGGGACAGACGAGTATTCCAAATTTCTTCTGGGGACGGCGGTGGCGCTGATGGTGCTGAACCTGTTTCTCCGGATCGGAATCATCAACGGAGCAGTGATACTGCTGCTGGTTTATGTGTACTTCCGCATGTTTTCCAAAAACATTCAGAAGCGGTACGCGGAGAACGCGAAATATCTCCAGCTGAAGGGACGTCTTTTCGGGTTTTTCCGGAAAGAAAAAAACAGGGCCCGGGATCTGAAAACCCATCACATTTATAAATGTCCCAACTGCAAACAGAAGATCCGTATTCCCAGGGGCAAGGGAAAGATCTGCATCACCTGCCCCAAATGCGGCACGGAATTTATAAAAAAGAGCTGAGATTGCGTATGTTTGGATATGTATGTATTAACAGGCAGGAATTAAAAGTAAAGGATTATGAGACATACCGCAGTTATTACTGCGGTTTATGTCATGATCTGCACAGGCGGTATGGACGGATCGGCCAGATGCTGCTAAACTATGATATGACTTTCCTGGCGGTACTGCTGACAGGGCTGTACGAGCCCGGACAGGTAAAGAACCGCCGCCGCTGCGTAACCCATCCTTTTCAGCGCCATGAGCTGATTCACAATGGATTTACCGAGTATGCGGCGGATATGACGGTGCTGCTTTCCTATCAGAAAGCGGTGGATGACTGGAGAGATGAGCGGAGCAGGCCCAGGCGGGCGCTGGCGGCTTCTCTGCGGTCCGATTATCAGAAGCTGAAAATCAAATATCCCAGACAGGCCAGAACCCTGGACGAGTGCGTCGATCTGCTGGCCCGGGCTGAGAGACAGAACAGCCGGGACCTTGACTATGTGGCGGGGCTGACCGGAAAGTTTCTGGGGGAGATGTTCGTCTGCCGGGAAGATGAATGGCAGGCGGATCTGCGTTCCCTGGGTTTTTACCTGGGGAAATTTGTTTATCTGATGGATGCCTTTGAAGATATGGAAAAAGACCGGAAACACGGAAACTACAATATCTTCCTTGGTATGAGACAGGAGCACCCGGAAGCGTTTGAAAAGATGGTGGAATCCATTCTGGTGGATATGATGAGTCAGTGCTCCAGAGTATTTGAGCGGCTCCCCATTCTGCAGGGGGCTGAAATTCTGCGGAATATTCTGTACTCCGGCGTGTGGTGCAGGTATTCGGTGATTCTGGAGCAGCGCAGAAAAAAGAAGCAGCCTTCTGCGGAAAAATGAGGCAGGCTGCCGGAAGATAGATTGAGGAAAAATTATGAGAAATCCATATGAGGTTTTGGGCGTGCCGGAGAATGCTTCCGACGAGGAGATCAAAAAAGCCTATCGAAAACTGAGCCGGAAATATCACCCGGACGCCAATGTAAATAACCCCAACAAAGCCCAGGCTGAAGAAAAATTTAAGGAGATTCAGCAGGCCTATCAGCAGATTATGAAGGAGAAGGAGCAGGGGTATACCCAGAGCGGCCCGGGCGGCGCTTATGAGGACTTCGGAGGCTTTGGCGGCTTCGGAGGGTTTGGCGGTTTCGGGGGCTTCGGCGGTTTCGGCCAGAGCGGTCAGGGCAGCCAGGGCTATACTTCGGAAGAAGATATTCGGATGCAGGCGGCTGCCAATTATATTAACAGCCAGCATTACGCGGAGGCTCTTCATGTGCTCTCCGAGATAAAGCAGCGGTCGGCCAGATGGTATTATTACAGCGCTCTGGCCAATGCAGGCCAGGGAAATAATGTGACAGCCAAAGAGCATGCGGCCACGGCGGCCCGGATGGAACCGGGGAATGTGCAGTATCAGCAGCTGGTATCCAGACTGGAAAACGGGGGCCAGTGGTACAGAGGCATGGGGGACATGTACGGGAGCCCTCTGGGAGGAGGAAGCGATATGTGTATGAACCTCTGTCTGGCAAACGCCCTGTGCAGCTGCTGCTGTCCCGGCGTGCGCTGCTGCGTGTGCTGATTAAGGTAAAAATCCGGGAGGCCATCCCGGGAAGATGGGGGAAAGTGTGATATGAAACTGGAGGAAACAGTAAAAAAGATCCGATCCGTTGATCCAAGCAGCGGCAGGAGAGCCTGGGAGCACTGGGATTCCCTGTGCAAGCCTCTGCGGGGATTTGGAAAACTGGAAGAGATGGTGGTCCAGCTGGCGGCGATTCAGGGAACGGAGAATCCCTGCTGCCGGAAACGGGCGATTGTCATTATGGGCGCGGATAACGGCGTGGTGAGAGAAGGCGTCAGCCAGACGGGAAGCGAAGTGACGGCCCAGGTCCTGGAAAATATGGGACAGGGGATCAGCAGCGTGTGCGTCATGTCCCGGATCCTGAACGCGGATGTGGTTCCGGTTAATATCGGAATGAATGTGGACGGCGTCCATGAAAAGATCCGCAACCGGGCTGTCCGCCACGGAACGGGCGATATTGCCATCGAGCCTGCCATGAGCAGAGAGGAATGTATCCGGGCCATTGAAGAGGGCATACGGATCACAGAGGAGCTGAGAGAGCAGGGATACGACCTGATTATTACCGGGGAGATGGGAATAGGAAATACAACCACCAGTTCCGCCTGCGCCGCCGTGCTGTTTCACAGACA
This sequence comes from Candidatus Merdiplasma excrementigallinarum, assembly GCA_018713435.1. GTDB lineage: Bacteria > Bacillota > Clostridia > Lachnospirales > Lachnospiraceae > Merdiplasma > Merdiplasma excrementigallinarum. Next base: position 50,743 of record DVOS01000057.1, on the reverse strand, counting down.
GCCGGAAGAGGTGACAGGCCGGGGGGCGGGGCTCTCCAGCCAGGGACTGGGGAAAAAGATACAGGTCATCCGGCAGGCCATAGAGGTAAACCAGCCGGATCCGGAAGATCCCATTGATATAATGGCTAAAGTAGGCGGGCTGGATATTGCCGGCATGACGGGATGCTTTCTGGGAGCCGCCGCCTGCCGGATGCCGGTGTGGATAGACGGATTCATCTCCGGAATTTCCGCCTGCTTCGCGGCCCGGCTGGAGCCGCTGGCAAAAGAGTATATGGTGGCGACCCACTGCAGCGCAGAGCCGGGAGGAAAGATGGCCCTGGATGATCTGGGGCTGGAGCCGCTGCTGTATGCGGGGATGCACCTGGGAGAGGCGACCGGAGCCGCCGCCATGCTGCCCCTGCTGGACCAGGCGCTGAATGTGTATTACGGCCTGCCCAGCTTCGCCTCCGGAAAGGTGGAGGCTTACCAGCATCTGAAATAAAAGCCCGGGACAGGAGAGAACCTGTACGGGCAGGGAGAAGGGCAGAGTATGAATTTTACTATCAGAAAAGCAGCCGGGAAGGATCTGGAAAACATTTTATCCATCTATGAGAAGGCCCGGCAGTTCCAGAAAGAGCACGGGAATCCCAGCCAGTGGGAGGGCGGTTATCCTCAGCCCGAGATTGTGCAGAAAGACCTGAAAGCGGGGGAACTGTACGCGGTGTGCCGGCAGACCCCGGCGGGGGAGGAGCTGGCCGGCGTGTTTATGTTTGCCAGGCGGCCGGAGCCCAATTATGACCGCATCCGGGAAGGAGCATGGCTGGAAGAAGGGCCTTACGCGGTTCTTCACCGGGTGGCGTCTGCAGGCACCTGCTCCGGCGTGGGGCAGGCCTGCATGGACTGGTCCTGGGAACAGTGCCGGAACCTTCGGATCGATACCCACAGGGACAATTATGTGATGCAGAGGCTGCTGGAAAAGAACGGATTTGTCCGCTGCGGCCTGATCGACCTGCGGGAGGGGGGAGAGAGGATCGCCTATCAGAAGTGCCGGACGGCCCCGGGGACTTTGCAAAAAAATATGGAAAAACCCTGGCAGGAATGATATAATAAGACCGTAAAAAACTGCTGTCAGAAAGACGGCAAAAGGGGGGATCGGGATGGCAGAAAATATGATCATTACCATTGGCAGACAGTTCGGAAGCGGCGGCCACCAGGTGGGCCGGAAGCTGGCGAAAGAACTGGGACTTAAGATTTATGACAAGGAACTGTTAAAGCTGGTGGCAGAGGAGAGCGGCATCTGCGAGAAAGTGCTGGAAAACTATGATGAAAAGCCTACCAGCAGCCTGCTGTACTCCATTGTGATGGATGTGTATCCTTCCATGAACTATGTGGGGACCACGCTGAATCAGCAGATCTATCAGGCTCAGTACGATGCCATCCGCCGGCTGGGCGAGAGGGAATCCTGCGTGATTGTAGGCCGGGGGGCCGATTATATCCTGCGGGACTGCAAAGATCTGACGTCGGTGTTCGTCCATGCGCCCCTGGATTTCAGAGTCAAGCGGGTGGCCGAGTTTGAGCATATCACGGAGGCCAAGGCCAGGGATATGGTGATAAAGGCGGATAAAAAGCGGGCCAGTTTCTACAATTTCCAGACGGAGAAAAAGTGGGGAGCCGTAGACAGCTACAATCTGGCGGTGGACACCAGCGACCTGGGAATTGACGGAGCCGTAAAGCTGATCCAGCAGTATATCCGGATCAAACATGAGAAATAAATAAACGGACCTGAGGCGGGTACCCCGGTTAAGGACGGGATACCTGCTTTGTATATTAAGGAGGAAAGAGACATGGAAAAATCAAAGGTTTACTTTACTGACATGCGCACCAGAAACGGGGAGACCCTGCCTCACAAGCTGAGAAGGCTGATTAAGACGGCAGGCATTGACCAGATTAACTTTGAGAATCACTTTGTGGCCATCAAGATCCACTTTGGAGAACCCGGCAATCTGGCCTATCTTCGCCCCAACTATGCCAAAGTGGTGGCGGATGTGGTGAAGGAGCTGGGAGGAAAGCCCTTCCTGACGGACTGCAACACCCTGTATGTGGGCGGCAGAAAGAATGCCCTGGATCATATGGAGTCTGCCTATGAGAACGGATTTTCACCTTTCTCCACCGGCTGCCATGTGATCATTGCCGACGGACTTAAGGGTACGGATGAAGCGCTGGTTCCCGTGGAAGGGGGCGAATACGTAAAGGAGGCTAAAATCGGCCAGGCTCTGATGGATGCGGATATCGTTATCTCCCTGAATCACTTTAAGGGACATGAGTGCGCAGGCTTTGGCGGCGCCCTGAAAAATCTGGGAATGGGCGGAGGCTCCAGGGCCGGCAAGATGGAGATGCACAGCGCGGGCAAACCCCATGTGGATCAGGAACTGTGCATCGGCTGCGGCAGATGTATCAAGATCTGCGCCCATGGCGCTCCTTCCATCACAGACCATAAGGCTTCCATCGACCATGACAAGTGCGTAGGCTGCGGCAGATGTATCGGCGTCTGTCCGAAAGACGCGGTTCTGTCGGCTTCCGATGAGTCCAATGATATTTTAAACTGCAAGATTGCGGAGTACGCCAAGGCAGTCTGTGACGGAAGGCCCAACTTCCATATTAATCTGGTGGTGGACGTCTCCCCCCAGTGTGACTGCCATGCGGAGAATGACGCGGCTATCATTCCCAATGTGGGTATGTTTGCCTCCTTTGATCCGGTAGCCCTGGATCTGGCCTGCGTGGATGCCGTAAACGCCCAGACGCCGGTTGTCAACAGCCAGCTGGGGGATCAGATCGCGGCCAACCATGACCATCATGACCACTTTACCACGGTGGGACCGGATACCAACTGGAAATCCGCAGTGGAGCACGCGGTGAAGATCGGTCTTGGCAGCGACCAGTACGAGCTGATCGAGATCTGAGGAGAAACGGTATCGCTTCGAAAAAAGGAGAAGGCCTATGAAGAAGAAAATCCGGGGAATAAGCGCAGGCCTGCTGCTGATGCTTCTGGCCGGCATGGAGGCAGGGGCGGCTCAGACAGAGCCCCCTGTGACGCTGCCGGCAGGAGTGCGGGTGGATTCTTATAACCCCTATACGCAGGTGACAGTGGAATATCCGGTGCTGGAGACCGTCTCCGGAGTGTCGGATGAGATTTTGCAGACAGTGAACACCTATTTTTACACCGAAGCCATTGCGGACGGGGATGAGCAGGCTGCCTACGCCAGCCAGGACCGGGAAGCCCTCATGGATTACCAGCCGGATCTGGTGGACAGCGTTACCTATGAAACCACGGTGGACAATGTGTACCTGGTGGGAACGGTATATTCCGTGAAGCAGTTTTCCTATACCTATACCGGCGGCGCTCACGGCTACAGTATGCCCTTCGGTACTTCCTTTGATCTGACTACCGGACAGCAGATGACCATGGGGCAGCTGCTGGGCTGTGATGAGAGTACGGCTGAAGAAGCGGTGGTGGAAGCCTACCGGCAGGAGATCATCGGGCAGGTGGAAAATATCAGCGAGGAGAGCATTCGCAGCAATTTCGGTACAGAGACCATGGACTTCTGGATGGAATCAGACGGAATGCACGTCAATATTCCTCCCTATGTCATTGCCTCCTACGCGGCAGGCCAGCAGGAAGCGGTGGTGACGCCGGAGATCCTGCAGTCTGTGCAGCAGGGAACCTCCCCGGGCTGGGAGAGCCTGGGAGACGGTTCGCTGGATACGGTGGGGGGAGACGGCTCCCAGGAAAGTACGGCGGCCGGCCAAGAGACGGTTACGGTGATCGGGGGCATCAGCGCCCCGGCCTCCGACTTTATCTTCCCCTTCAGCAGCCAGAGGCTGATCACAGATAGCGATCTGACTGTGCTGCAGGCCGATACAGTGGAGGAACGGCATTATAAGTCCCAGCTGGCTATCAATGAAATTCTGGCCAGATACGGCTATGTATTCGACCCATCTTTAGGCGGTTCGGCGCTGGAGGCCTATCAGAAATTTGAGGGAAAAGACTGGTATGAGGCTGCCAAGCCCTACTGCCCCAGCACATCCTCCACGGAGATGCTCTACACCTATATTACGGAGCTGGAACTGGAGAATGTGGATATCATCTGCCAGTGGCAGCAGGAGAACGGGTGCTACTACTGAAAGATTTCATTGCTTCCGGGGCATCCGGTGTTCACTTTGTCCTATCGACATCTGTCCGCAGCAAACGGAATATTCCGCCTGCCGCGGAACATCTGTCTCGGACATGTGTACACCTGGATGCCCCGGAAGCATATGGACTCTTTTTTGTAACATTCTCTCACATCTATGGTAGAAAGGGGGTGTTGCTTCATCATAAATTTCATGATGAAGCAGCACCCTCGTTCTATAGGAAAGGCAAAAAAAGATTGGAGACCAAAATATATAAATTAGAGGATTAGAGGACAGATTTATGTAATAGTTAGGAAGAGATGGTATAATAAAAAAGGAGAAAACTGATGAGCACTAAAATAATGGCAACATTAGGCCCTACTCTTTGTGAAGTTAAACATATTGTAAAATTAGCAAGTGAAAATGTTGATATGTACAGAGTACATATGGGCTTGAGACAAAGGGATTTTTGTTCTTACTTTATGAATGTTAGGCTGGCGTAGGAAAAAATTGGAAAAAAACTAGAAGTTATTTTGGATTTGCCTTCATCGAGGATGAGAGTGGGTGATATGAAGGAGATAAAATATCAAATCGGTGATAAAGTGAGAATTGAAGATAGAATAAGTTCATATGATAATAAATGCATCCCGCTGCCTCATCTATCGCAATTTATTCCAAGCTTAAATAAAGGTGAGAGGATAACGTTTAGGGATGGGCAAGTTGTTTTTGAAATTAAGAATATAAACTCAGGTTATATACTATGTGAATGTATACAAGCTGAGACAACAATAAAGAAAATGAGCTCATCGCTATTTCCAGATAGTAGAATTGTTTATGATAGCTTGGAGGACGAGGACATATTTTATTTGAAAAAAATGTGCAAATTAGGTTTAATTCCTGAATGGATTGCAGTGTCGTTTGTTGAACAGGACTATCAGATGGAAGAAGTTAGAAATATATGTAGTGAGGTATGGGGAAATAATAATATAAAGTTAATGGCTAAAATCGAGAGTAAAAATGGTATAAAAAATTTAGACGATATAATGAAGTGGGTGGAAGGTATTATGGTTGCTCGGGGAGACCTAATGTCAAGTATTACGCCTTATGAACTTCCTGATTTGCAAAATATTATTGTAAAAAAATGTAATGCTGAAGGCTTAGTTTCATGTGTCGCTACAGGTATATTTACTCAATTTGCCAACTCCAAATTTTGTTCAAAGGCAGAAATCGCTGATTTATATTTGATTATTAAAGAGCAGGCGGATTACATTATGCTCTCTCAAGAAACCGGGAATAGTAAGTACCCATTTGAGTGTGTAGAAATGATTAATCGTGCCAAAGATTATTTTGAAAGTAGATTTAATAGTTATTATGACTGATAGAGCAGGGATGGATAGGAAGACAGTGATTGTGGAGGATAAATCGGAAGCCGTATTTTATTGCGGAACTTGTGGATAAGTCTGAAGGAACTATAATGACAACCTTGAATAAAGAATGACACAAAATCAGCAGTGCGTAAGCAATCAGGAAATTCAAACCGCCTGTCCCTACGGCCGAGCCAGTCGATCTGTAGGACAGGCGGTTTTCTTTGCCTTGAATGTTGGACGGGTAGGCGTATTGGGCGTCTGGATATTCTGCTTCTGCAACTGTGGAGCAATTTACCGTGTTTTGTACCAGTGCGGCTTGCAGATATTGTACTCTGACAGCATATCTGGTACACTTGTTACAGTGAGTAATTTGGAGGTGAATAGATGGAACGAACTCACCCGGTCAATATATTTGTTTGTGAGTGTATCACACAATCTCTTTTTCGGTTGATGAAAAGAAAACCATACCATGAAATCACAGTGACTGATATAGTACGGGAAGCTGGCGTCAGCCGCAATTCATTTTATCGAAATTATCAAAGTATCGAGGAAATCATCAGTCAATTTCTTGAACAGAGAACTTCTGAATGGTGGAACCAATTTATTGTTTGCCCAGATCGCTACCCTCATGTAATTTCAGAGATGTTTTTCCATTTTTTGAGTATGAGAGAAGAAATCGGCCTGCTTTATCATGCCGGACTTTCCTATCTGCTCATGAATCATATTGTTCAATGTGGGAAGCAAAGTCATACAGGCGAAATACAAGATACATACCAAGGGGTATTTGACTTAGAAGCAAGAAAAGGTTCTGGAGAATGGTCCGGCTGATACCGGGAGATTTTCCGGAACCTTTTTTGCGGGCACGGGGATACGGCACAGAAGCGCGTATTCGATTTCATAAATTTTTCACAAAATAAATATAGACGATTTCGTCTGAAAGTGGTACACTCCTGAAATGCAGACGGAATCGTCTATAAATGAGGGCGGATAAAAGGAGAAGAGGCGCATGACCCAGAAAGAAAGACAGGAGCGCAGCAGGGAAATGATTTACCAGGCGGCGCTGCAGGAATTTGGCACCTACGGATACGACGGTGTGAATATGGAAGGGATCTGCGGCAGACACGGCATTTCCAAGGGAATGATGTACCATTATTTTTCCCGGAAGGACGACCTGTTTCTGCTCTGTGTGGACAGAACATTCAGGGATCTGCAGGCGTACATTGAGGAGACGGCGTCTGGTCAGGAGGAAGGAAATACGCTGGAGGCGCTGCGAAAGTATTTTATGATCCGGGAGGATTATTTCCAGCTTCACCCCAGACAGAAGCGGGTATTTGAAAACGCCATGCTCCGTCCTCCCCGGCACCTGACCGAGCAGATACGGCAGCTGCACGCGCCTCTCAGGGAACTGAACCGGCAGTTTATGGAAAAGCTGCTTTCCGGCATTCCTCTGCGCCCCGGCCTGAAACCGGAGAAGGCAGCCTGCTATCTGGAAAGCATAGGGGGATTTTTTCAGAATGCCATGCAGACCTATCTGGAAAAAGAAACAGACCATGATCTTCACGCCATGCTGGAGAATGCGGGAGAACTGCTGGACATGGTCTTTTTCGGAGTATTCCGGCAGCAATAACAGAAAAACAGATGTAAGGAGACTTGAATATGCTGAAATTACTGCGCAATATGGGGCGGCGGGAATGGACAATGGCCGCTGTCTGTACCATTTTTATTTTGGGACAGATTTATTTTGATCTGTCTCTGCCTGATTATATGAGCAGCCTGACGGTACTGATTAAAACCCCGGGAAGCACTATGGGGGATATCCTTTTTACCGGCGGGCAGATGCTGGGCTGTACCCTGGCAAGCGCCGTTTTAAGCGTCCTGTGCGGCTATCTGACGGCCAGGGTTGCCTCCGGCTTCAGTTATACCATCCGGGAAAGAGTGTTTAACCGGATCGCGGATTTCGGACAGCAGGAAATGATGGCGTTTTCGGTTCCCAGCCTGATTAACCGGACCACCAATGACATTACGCAGGTGCAGATGCTGGTGTCCATGGGACTGCAGATTATGATAAAAGCGCCGGTTATGGCGGTGTGGGCGATTATCAAGATCGTAAATAAAAGCTGGACTCTTTCCGCCATCACGGCAGGCTTTGTGGCAGCTCTGCTGGCCATGATGCTGGTGATTATCGGCGTTGTGGTGCCCCGGTTCAGACGGGTGCAGAAGCTGACGGACCATATCAACCTGGTGGCCCGGGAAAACCTGAACGGAATCAATGTGGTGCACGCCTATAACGCGGAAGAGTACCAGAATGAAAAATTCCAGAAGGGGAGCCTGGAACTGATGCGTACCCAGCTCTTTAACCAGCGGGCTTTCGCGTTCCTGATGCCCGGCGTTACATTTGCCATGAACGCCCTGTCCCTGGTGATTTACTGGGTAGGCGCCGCGATTGTAAAAAATGTGCCTGCCGCGGACATGGCAGGCCGCCTGGCTTCTTTCAGCAACATTGTTGTATTTGGAACCTATGCCACCTATGTGGTGATGACGATTATGATGCTGGTGATGATTATTATGCTGATGCCGGCAGCCCAGGTGTCCGCCCAGCGTATTAATGAAGTGCTGGAAACCGAAGCAGAGCTGAAAGAAGGCTGCCGGACGGACGCCCCGGAGCGGGGAACGCTGGAGTTTCGCCACGTTTCCTTTCACTATCCTTCCTCCGGCAAAGATGTGCTGGAGGATATCAGCTTTCAGGTGAAGCAGGGGGAGACGGTGGCTTTTATCGGGGCTACCGGAAGCGGAAAAAGTACGCTGGCAGGGCTGGCAGCCCGGTTCTATGACGCAACCCGGGGCGAAGTGCTGGTGGACGGAGTCAATGTAAAGCAATACAGCTTTGACGGACTGTATAACCGCATCGGCTATGTGACGCAGAGAGCGGTTCTGTTCTCCGGAGATATCCGGGAAAACGTGCTGTTTGGCGAAAGCAGGGGAGGAGACACCGATGGAGAGGTGCGGCAGGCCCTGGAGCTGGCCCAGGCCGGTGAGTTTGTGAACAAGCTGCCCAAAGGGATTCACGCGCCGGTGGCAGAGGGCGGCACCAACCTGTCCGGCGGTCAGAAACAGAGGGTCTCCATTGCCAGAGCGCTGGCCAGAAAAGCGGAAATACTGATTTTTGACGATTCGTTTTCCGCCCTGGATTACCGGACAGACGCCAGACTGCGGGCAGGACTTTCCAGGGAGCTGAAAGATACCACGAGACTGATTGTAGCGCAGCGGATCGGTACGATCCGGGACGCGGATAAGATTATTGTGCTGGACGAGGGGCGCATGGTGGGAATGGGAACCCACCAGGAGCTGATGAAAACCTGTCCGGTTTATCAGGAGATAGCCAGATCCCAGCTTTCCGCTGAGGAACTGGGCGCGTAAAGGAGGGCGGCAGAAGATGAGCAGATTGATACAGAGAGGTCCCCGGGTACCGGAAAAGAGCAAAAGAGGGATCCTGGGGGTCCTGAGAGAAATATTTTCCTATTCCGACAGTATGAAGCTTCCCACAGCGGCAGCCCTGCTTTTTGCCGCCTGCGGCGCCGTGCTGACCATTATCGGCCCGGATCTTTTAAGCAGGATTACGGATTTGATTTCAGACGGACTGACAGGCCGGATTGATATGGGAGCCATCGGCCGGGTGGGCGCCCTGCTGCTGGCGGTATACGGCTTCAGTGCGGTGTTTACCTATGTGGAGCATTTTATCATGGCCACGGTGACGCTGAAGCTGTCTTTTGCTATGAGGCAGGATCTCTCCCGGAAGATAAACCGGGTGCCTATGAGCTATTTCAGCCGGGTCTCCTACGGCGATATCCTCAGCCGTGTAACCAATGACGTGAGTACGCTGCAGCAGGCGCTGGCCAACAGTATGCCCTCCATGATCAGCGCGTCGGTGCAGTTCGCGGGCTGTCTGGTGATGATGTTTGTGACAGAATGGCGCATGGCGCTGGCGGCAGTGGCGGTGACCGTTCTGGGCTTTCTGATCATGGGAGGAGTCATGCTTCATTCCCAGAAATACTTTATTGCCCGGCAGCAGAACTTAAGTACGCTGAACGGCTATATTGAAGAGATGTATTCGGGCCATGACGTGGTCCGGCTCTCCAGGGCTGACCGGAAGATTAAAAAATCGTTCCGGGAGATGAATGCCGCCCTGTATCAGACGGAGTGGCGCAGCCAGTTCCTGTCCGGCATTATGCAGCCTCTTATGAATATCGTGGGAAACCTGGGGTATGTGGCGGTGTGCGTTCTGGGCTCCGCCCTGGCTATGAACGGAGCTATTTCCTTTGGCGTGATTGTAGCCTTTATTATGTATGTACGGCTGTTTACTTCGCCTTTGAGCACCCTGGCCCAGGGTATGACCCAGATGCAGACGGCGGCGGCTGCCGGGGACCATATCTTTGATTTCCTCCATGAGGAGGAAATGCCGGATGAAACCGGAAAGAACAGCGCCCCGGAGAACATCAGGGGAGAGGTGGAATTTGAGCACGTCCGCTTCAGCTATCCGGATACCCCGGATAAAATCATTATCCGGGATTTTTCCGCCCATATTCAGCCGGGGCAGAAGGTGGCGATTGTGGGCCCCACGGGAGCGGGCAAAACTACGATGGTCAACCTGCTGATGCGGTTTTTTGAGATCAACAGGGGCTGTATCCGGATTGACGGCATCCCCACATCGGACATGACCCGGGAGAGCGTGCACAATCTTTTCAGCATGGTACTGCAGGATACCTGGCTGTTTGAAGGGACGGTCCGGGAAAACCTGGTCTACAACCGGACGGGCGTCACAGATGAAGAGCTGGAGAAGGCCTGCCGGGCCTGCGGCATCTACCACTTCATTGAGACGCTGCCCCAGGGCTTTGACACGGTTCTTGACAGCAGCGTGGCGGTTTCCGCCGGCCAGAAGCAGCTGCTTACCATTGCCAGGGCCATGGTGCAGAACAACCCCATGCTGATCCTGGATGAAGCCACTTCCTCGGTGGATACCCGGACAGAGCTGATCACCCAGAAAGCCATGGACCAGCTGACACAGCACCGCACCAGCTTTGTGATCGCCCACAGGCTGTCTACCATTAAAAACGCGGATCTGATTCTGGTGCTGAAGGACGGGGATATTATTGAGCAGGGAACTCATGAACAGCTTCTGGCAGAAGGCGGATTCTATGCGGATCTGTACAACAGTCAGTTTGAAAAGGCTTCCTGATGCGCACGGCAGTGGGAAGGGTGCAGCCAATGACAAGGGCGTCATCGTGAGGTGGGGTCTGAAGGAAGTCGGAGGCAGACCTTGATTTCATTTCGCCATACCGATATAATGAGGGTGGGTGATGATAATGGAAATCAATAAGTTACTACAGGAAAAGGGACTGACGAAATATCGGCTTTCCGTCTTGAGCGGCGTTCCACACGCTACGCTCAGTGAATTATGCAATGGGAAAACCAGCATTGGAAAATGTTCTGTGGAAACCATTTACAAACTGGCCAAAGCGCTTGGCGTATCCATGGAAACATTGGTGGAGGACGCATTTAAGTCGAAGTCTTCCGGAGAGGAACTTCGGGAGAAATCTTATGAGTATGGACTGCCGGAATACCTCCAGAGTGATCTGGACGCTTTTAAGGAAGGATTGAAAAACGGTTCTTCTCTGATAGATTGTCTGTGGGGAGAACTGTATGGCAGTATCAACATGGCGGAAATCAGTGATGGCGCAATCACGCCGGAACACGCTGATTATCTCAGACAAAAATATTTATGGGGAGGTGGAAATACAGATGGAGCGCATTGACTTTACAAAATGCAGGCGCATTTTAGGTAAAGCCTATAATGGAGCCAATGGAAAAAAGATTGCTGTAGAATATGCAGGCGCAGTTTATATGCTTAAATTTCCACCCTCTGCGGAAAATAAGCCAACAGATTTGTCTTATACAAACAGTTGTTTCAGCGAGCATATCGCAAGCAGTATTTTCCGTATGCTCGGTATCCGGGCACAGGAAACACTGCTCGGTACGTTTCAGGTGACAGGAAAAACCAAGGTAGTCTGTGCCTGTAAAGATTTTACAGCAGACGGGAAAATTCTGTATGATTTTTGCTCCATTAAAAACACAATTTTGGATTCAGATCATGGAGGCACAGGCACAGAATTGTCTGATATTATGGAGAGCATAGAAAAACAGCAGTTTGTCAATCCTGTCATGCTGAAAGATCATTTTTGGAATGTATTTGTGGTGGATGCTTTTTTAGGCAATTTTGACAGGCATAATGGAAACTGGGGATTTTTATATGATCCGTTTTCCCAAAACGCAGAGATTGCGCCGGTCTTTGACTGTGGGAGCTGTCTGCTGCCCCAGGCAGATGAGGCTGTTATGGAACGAGTCCTGCGAGATGAGAATGAGATGAATGCACGGATTTTCCAATTTCCTACATCCGCCGTCAAGGAGCAGGGAAGAAAAATCCATTACTATGATTTCCTTATGGAAGGACAGTATGAGGACTGCAGTAAGGCATTATTGCGAATTGTGCCAGGAATCCGAATGGATATGATCCGGGATTTTTTGGAAGATGTTCCCTATCTCTCCAATCTGCAGCGCACATTTTATCAGAATTATATCCAAGCAAGATGGGAAAAACTTCTTCTGCCCGCTTATGAACAGGCTGCAGGTCAAACAGAAAGTTGTTGAAAGATAGCTTGCATTTTAGTATCCGATCTGGTGGGGCATGGCAGGTTGACAGACTGGGGTTGTAATTGTCAGGAATAGAGTATGCAGAAATGAAGCGGATGCAGCAAAATGATCAGATTTGATGATTTTGCTGCATCCGCTGTTATAGGGTATTTCAGTTTAAACTGGAATTTTTGTCCTGCTGTTCCAGAGCCGCCTCCACAAATCCCCTGAACAGAGGATGGGGACGGTTGGGCCGGGACTTCAGCTCCGGGTGGGCCTGGGTGCCGATGAAGAAGGGATGGTTTGGAAGCTCGATCATTTCCACAATCCGGCCGTCGGGAGACAGGCCGGAGAGAACCATGCCGTGATCGGTGAGGGCCTTCCGGAAATCGTTGTTCACCTCGTAGCGGTGCCGGTGCCGTTCTTCAATCCGGTCCCTGCCGTAGAGCTGCCAGGCTCTGGAACCTTCCTGGAGCACGCAGGGATAAGAGCCAAGGCGCAGGGTGCCGCCGATGTCTTCCACGCCGTTCTGATCCGGCATGAGGGAAATGACCGGATGGGTGGTTCCGGGATCCAGCTCAATGCTGTGGGCGTCCGCGTATCCCAGCACATGGCGGGCATATTCCACGATGGACAGCTGCATGCCCAGGCACAGGCCCAGGAAAGGAATTTGATGCTCTCTGGCATAGCGGATGGCCGAAATCATCCCTTCGATGCCCCGGTCTCCGAAGCCTCCGGGAACCAGAATGCCGTCTGCGCCTGCCAGCATTTCATGCACATTTTCTTCCGTGACCGTCTCTGAATCAATCCAGCGGATGGACACCGTGGATCTTTGCGCAATGCCGCCGTGCTTTAAGGCCTCCACTACGCTGATATAGGCATCGTGGAGCTGGGTGTATTTTCCCACCAGAGCCACGGTTACATCCCGGGTGGGATGGCGCAGGGCGTCCACCATGGCGGTCCAGTCTGACAGATCCGGCTGGGGGCAGTCCAGATGGAGGCATTCGCAGGCTACCTGGGCCAGACGCTCCTGCTCCATAGCCAGAGGCGCCTCGTACAGGTACTCCACATCCAGATTCTGGAGAACATGGCTGCTTGGCACATTGCAGAAAAGGGCAATTTTATCCTTCAGCTGCTGTCCCAGGGGATATTCAGACCGGCAGACAATGATATCCGGCCAAATGCCCATGCCCTGCAGCTCTTTTACGCTGGCCTGGGTGGGTTTGGTTTTCATTTCGCCGGAAGCCTTCAGATAGGGGATCAGCGTAACATGAATCAGAATGGCATTTTCATGCCCCACTTCGTGCTGAAACTGGCGAATGGCCTCCAGGAAGGGCTGGCTTTCTATATCGCCCACTGTGCCGCCTACCTCAATAATGGCGATGCTGGTATCGTCAGAGGAGTAGTCCCGGTGAAAGCGGCCCTTGATCTCATTGGTGATATGAGGGATCACCTGTACCGTGCCGCCGCCGTAATCGCCCCGGCGCTCCTTGTGAAGCACAGACCAGTAGATTTTTCCGGTGGTTACATTGGAGTTTTTGGTCAGACTCTCATCAATAAAACGTTCATAATGTCCCAGATCCAGATCTGTCTCCGCTCCGTCATCCGTGACAAATACTTCGCCGTGCTGAATGGGATTCATAGTACCTGGATCAATATTGATGTAGGGGTCAAATTTCTGCATGGTAACCCGGTAGCCTCTGGCCTTCAGAAGCCGGCCTAAAGAGGCGGCTGTGATGCCTTTGCCAAGACCGGATACCACGCCTCCGGTTACAAAAACGTACTTTACTGCCATAGAACACTCCTCCTTTTCAAACTTTTTGCGCATCGGGCTGCTGGCGCAGCCCTTTCTGCGCTTCTGACGCGCATCGGGCCGCAAACCGCCTTCTGACGAAGGCGTCCGCTGCTGGCGCAGCTCCTGTTTGCGGCTCCGGGGGCGTTCCGCCCCCTCCAAAATAGTTCAACAGCCCTCTGTGCACGAGTGCACAGGGCTGTTTTCCTATTTCGCCGATGCGCTGAACTAAAAAAAACATTATACCCCTGGGGGGAGGAAAAATCCATCCTTTTTTTTCGGAATTTAAGAAAACATTTAGAATTTATTTTTTTTTGAAGTATTGATTTATGGAAAACGTATATTTATAATGAAAAGAAGATGCCCGCAGTGACGAACCGGGCGGCGGTCTGCCGGCGGGAAAGCGCAAGAGGGGCATTTTAGCGCGGGGAATCCGCGCAGACATGAGGAGGAAAAAATGGAGAATAATCAAAATAACAGCGGGCCCGGCAGAAACGGCAATAACGGCAGCGGCGGCCCGAATGGCCAGAAGAATCATTCCACGATTATGATTTTTCTGGTTGTTACCCTGGTCACGCTGGTGATCATGAGCCTGTTTAACAATATGATGCAGGATACCACCTCCAAGGAGATTACCTACAATGATTTCCTGGAGATGGTGGATGAAGGCCTGGTGGATCAGGTTGTTTTCGGGGAAAACACCCTGACCATCATCCCCAAGATTCAGCCCTTCTCCGACAGCGGCGTGGAGATTTCCTATTATACCGGATACTCCGGACATTTTGATGACCCGGAGCTGGTGAGCCGTCTGGAAGAGGCAGGCGTGGAGTTTTACCAGGAGATACCCGATACCACCACGAACCTGATTCTGAATGTGGTGCTGTCCTTTGCTCCCCTGATCCTGATCTGGATCCTGCTGGGCGTGGTGATGCGCAGAATGTCCTCCGGCGGAGGCGTGATGGGCGTGGGCAAGAGCAAAGCCAAGGTATACGTGCAGAAGGAGACCGGCGTCACCTTCGCGGATGTGGCGGGACAGGACGAGGCGAAGGAGTCCCTGCAGGAAGTAGTGGATTTCCTGGAGAACCCGGCCAAGTACACAAAGATCGGCGCCAAGCTGCCCAAAGGAGCCCTGCTGGTAGGACCTCCCGGAACGGGAAAAACCCTTCTGGCAAAGGCGGTGGCGGGGGAGGCCAAATGCCCCTTCTTTTCCCTGTCAGGCTCAGATTTTGTGGAGATGTTTGTGGGCGTAGGCGCTTCCCGGGTGCGGGACCTTTTTGAGGAAGCCAAGAAAAACGCTCCCTGCATTATTTTTATTGATGAGATCGACGCCATCGGAAAAAGCCGTGACAGCCGTTACGGCGGAGGAAACGATGAGCGGGAACAGACCCTGAACCAGCTGCTGGCGGAGATGGACGGCTTTGACACCTCCAAGGGACTGCTGATTCTGGCCGCCACCAACCGGCCGGAAGTGCTGGACCAGGCGCTGCTTCGTCCCGGCCGTTTCGACCGGCGGGTGATTGTGGATAAGCCGGATCTGAAGGGAAGGATCGACGTGCTGAAGGTTCATGCGAAAAATGTGCGCATGGACGAGACCGTGGATCTGGAAGCCATCGCCCTGGCCACCTCCGGAGCAGTGGGATCCGACCTGGCCAACATGATCAACGAAGCGGCCATTCTGGCTGTGAAAAAGGGAAGAAGCGTGGTTTCCCAGGCAGACCTGTTTGAGTCTGTGGAGATTGTGCTGGTGGGTAAGGAGAAAAAGGACCGGGTGCTCAGCGCCGAGGAACGCCGCATCGTGTCCTACCATGAGGTGGGCCACGCTCTGGTGAGCGCTCTGCAGAAGGATTCGGAGCCGGTGCAGAAGATTACCATTGTGCCCCGGACCATGGGAGCCTTGGGCTATGTGATGAACGTACCGGAGGAAGAGAAGTTTCTGAACACCGAAAAAGAGATCCGGGCCATGCTGGTGGAATTTGTGGCCGGCCGGGCCGCGGAGGAGCTGGTGTTTGACACCGTCACCACGGGAGCGGCCAATGATATTGAAAAGGCGACCCGGATTGCCAGGGCTATGATCACCCAGTACGGCATGTCGGAGAAATTCGGCCTTATGGGACTGGAGAGCCCGGCCAACCAGTATCTGGACAACGGCAGAACCGTACTCAACTGCAGTGACGTGACGGCGGCTGAGGTGGATCAGGAAGTGATGCGGGTGCTGAAGGAGTCCTATGAGGAGGCCAAGCGGCTGCTGTCCGAGCACAGAAATACCCTTGACCAGATCGCCAAGTTCCTGATCGAGCGGGAAACCATCACAGGAAAGGAATTTATGGATATCTTCCATCGGGTAGAGGGAACCCGGGAAGAAGAAAATGAAAATGAGGGAAGAGTGAAGGAAAAGACAGAAGCCGGAGCGGAACCGGAAGCGGAAGCGGCAGCAGACGAGGAGCCGGACCGGGCACAGGAGCCGCAGGGCGATCCCTCTATGCAATCAGATTAAAAAAATGCCGCAGCCGACGGAAATTTCGGAAGAATGCTGATTGAAATTAAGGGGAAACGTGATAAAATTAACGTCTGGAAGAAAAAAACGTAGAAAGAAGCAGTTTGATATTGTTGAGATGAGCAGGGGAGGATTCATGAAAACAATAAAAGAATTTGCGCTGAAATACAAACACAGTCTCTGGATTATATCCTATATGCTGTTTTATCTGCTGGGATTTTATATTCTGGAGCATGCGGAGCACAGACATTACCATGTGATACACAGCTGGCTGGATGATAAGATTCCGTTCTGCGAATATTTTATCATTCCCTACCTGCTCTGGTTTTTCTACATAGCGGTGGGACTGTGCTGGTTTATCATCAAGTGCAGGAACCGGAGGGAGTATTATCAGCTGGTGTCCGTGCTGGCCATCGGCATGACGATTTTCCTGGTTGTGAGCTGCATTTATCCCAATATGCAGACTCTGCGGCCCACGGTATTTGCCCGGGACAATGTTTTCACCCGCATGGTGCAGATCCTGTACCAGACGGATACGCCCACCAATATTCTTCCCAGCATTCATGTGTTCAACTCGCTGGCCATGTTTTATGCCATCTGCGGGAACAGTGAACTGAGAAAGAAGAAGGCGGTGCCGGCAGGAGCCGGAATCCTGACTCTGCTGATTATCCTGTCCACCATGTTCCTGAAACAGCATTCCGTGGTGGATGTATCGCTGGGCGTTCTGATGAGCGTGGCCGTGCAGGTTTTTTGCCAGCACCTGTTCCAGGGCGAAGAGGAGCGGTACGAGAAGGGATATCTGCGCAGGATTTACTGAGCTGTAAGCGGAGAATTCCGATAAGAAAGACAAACCGGGAGGGGGTGTCGCAAAATCATGAAATTCATGATGGAGCAGCATTCCCTTCTTTTTTCACAGAAAAACCTTTGTTTTGTCGGGGGAAACTATGAGTACAGATTCAAATTTTCAGATTGAGGAAGAACTGAAAAAGCTGCCGGCCAGACCCGGCGTGTATTTGATGCACGATGCCAGCGACGCCATTATCTATGTGGGAAAAGCGGTGAGCCTGCGCAACCGGGTGCGCCAGTACTTTCAGAGCAGCCGGAACAAGGGCCCCAAGATTGAGCAGATGGTGACCAGGATCCGCCGGTTTGAGTATATCGTAACGGATTCGGAACTGGAAGCTCTTGTGCTGGAGTGCAATCTGATCAAGGAACACCGGCCCAAGTACAATACCATGCTGAAGGATGACAAGACCTATCCGTTTATTAAAGTGACGGTGGGGGAGGAATATCCCCGGGTCCTGTTTTCCAGGACCATGAAAAAGGATAAATCCAGGTATTTCGGCCCCTATTCCAGCGCCGGCGCTGTAAAAGATACCATTGATCTGATCCGGAAGCTTTACAGGATCCGAAGCTGCAGCCGGAGTCTGCCTAAGGAGATCGGAACTGACAGGCCCTGCCTGAACTATCATATTAAACAGTGCGATGCTCCCTGTCAGGGATATATCAGCAAAGAAGAATACCGGGAGAGCGTCAATCAGGCGCTGGACTTTTTGAACGGCAGCTACGGGCCGGTGCTGGATATGCTGAAAAAAAGAATGGAAGAAGCCTCGGAGCGCATGGAATTTGAGGACGCGGCAGCCTGGAGGGACCTGTGGAACAGCGTGAAGCAGGTGGCCCAGAAACAGAAGATCACCAGCGGAGACGGAGAGGATAAGGATGTGCTGGCTGTGGCGGCGGACGGAACCGACGCGGTGGTACAGGTGTTCTTTATCCGGGGCGGCCGTCTCATCGGCCGGGACCATTTCTGCCTGAAGATCGGCCTGTACGACAAAAAAGCCACCATTCTGAACAGTTTTATCAAACAGTTTTATTCGGGTACGCCTTTTATCCCCAGAGAGCTGATGCTGGAAGTGGAAGTGGAGGAGCATGAACTGCTGGAGCAGTGGCTTTCGGGAAAACGGGGGCAGCGGGTCTATATCCGCGTGCCGAAAAAAGGAACAAAGGAAAAGCTGGTGGAACTGGCCAGGCAGAACGCAGCCATTGTGCTGGGGCAGGACCGGGAGCGGCTCAAGAGAGAGGAGGGCCGTACCATCGGCGCCATGAAGGAGATTGCCGGATGGCTGGATCTTCCCCGCATCAGCCGGGTGGAGGCCTACGATATTTCCAACACCAGCGGCTTCGAGTCGGTAGGCTCCATGGTGGTGTTTGAGCGGGGGAAGCCAAAGCGCAGCGATTACCGGAAATTCAGAATTAAATCCGTACAGGGACCGGACGATTACGCCAGCCTGGAGGAGGTGCTGACCCGCCGGTTTTCCCACGGCATCCGGGAACAGCAGGAACTGAAAGAGAAGCAGATGGATCAGGAGCTGGGGAGTTTCTCCGCTTTCCCGGATCTGATCATGATGGACGGCGGCAGAGGGCAGGTTAACGTGGCCCTGGGAGTGATGGAAAAGCTGGGGCTTCAGATTCCTGTCTGCGGTATGGTAAAGGACGATTTTCACCGGACCAGAGGACTGTATTATCAGAATGTGGAAGTGCCCATTGATACCAGGTCGGAGGGCTTTAAGCTGATTACCCGGATACAGGATGAGGCCCACCGGTTTGCCATTGAATATCACAGAAGCCTGCGGGGAAAAGAGCAGGTTCACTCTATTCTGGATGATATAGAAGGAATTGGACCGGCCAGAAGAAAGTCTCTGATGAGGACGTTCCAGTCCCTGGAGGCAGTCCGGGACGCCTCAGAGGAGGAACTGTCCAGGGCTCCGTCCATGAACGCGGCCAGCGCCAGAGCAGTCTGGGAATTTTTCCACGGGAGCGCATCCTCGGTGGACAAACCATAAAAAGGATGGTACTATAAACGTAGTATTTTAAACAGTTAAAAAGGAGAAGGGGTATGAGCAATAGCGTAGCGTTATCAAAGCTGGCGGACAAAATGCAGCTGGAGAATCTGCTGCCGGATATGGACATTTCCAAAAAGAAGATCATTACCAACGAGGTAAACCGTCCGGCTCTGCAGCTTACCGGATATTTTGATCATTTTGACGCGGAGCGCGTACAGGTAATCGGGTATGTGGAGTATACCTATCTGGAGCATCTTTCCCGGGAAGAGAAGATTCCGGTATATGAAAAGATGCTGTCCTACCAGATTCCCTGCCTGATCTATACCACCATGACCAAACCGGATCCGGACATGGTGGAACTGGCACGAAAGTATGATGTGCCGATCTTTATCACCAAGAAAGCCACATCAGCCTTTATGGCGGAGGTGATCCGCTGGCTGAACGTGGAGCTGGCGCCCTGTATCTCCATCCACGGCGTTCTGGTGGATGTGTACGGCGAGGGTATCCTGATTATGGGAGAGAGCGGCATCGGAAAGAGCGAGGCGGCCCTGGAACTGATTAAGAGAGGACACCGGCTGATCACGGATGACGTGGTGGAGATCCGCAAGGTCAGCGATGACACGCTGGTGGGAACCGCCCCCGATATTACCCGCCATTTTATCGAACTGCGGGGCATCGGCATCATTGATGTAAAGAACCTGTTCGGCGTGCAGAGCGTAAAGGAAACGGGAAATATTGACCTGGTCATCAAGCTGGAGGAGTGGGACCGGGATAAAGAGTACGATCGTCTGGGACTGGAGGAGGAGTATACGGAATTCCTCGGGAACAAGGTGGTCTGCCACTCCCTTCCCATCCGTCCGGGCCGGAACCTGGCAGTGATTGTGGAATCCGCGGCCGTAAACCACAGACAGAAGAAGATGGGCTATAACGCGGCCAGAGAGCTGTACAACCGGGTGCAGAACAGTCTGATGAAGAACATGAACAAAAAAGAGGAGGACTGACAGAATGGGGAAATACTGTTTTGGCATTGACGTAGGGGGAACCACTGTAAAATGCGGTTTATTTACCACAGAGGGAGAGGCAGTGGAAAAGTGGGAGATTCCCACCCGGACAGAGGAGAACGGAAAGAACATTCTGCCGGATGTGGCGGCCTCCATCAATGAAAAGGTAAAAGAAAAACATCTGGATCCCTCCCAGATCGAGGGCGTGGGCATCGGAGTGCCCGGACCTGTGAGCGAGGAAGGGGAAGTGCCGGTGGCGGTGAACCTTCACTGGGGCCGGGTTCATATTGTAAAAGAGATGGAAGCCATGACAGGGCTGAAGGTAAAAGCCGGGAATGACGCCAACGTGGCGGCCCTGGGAGAACTGTGGAAGGGCGGCGGCGTAGGCTACCACAACATGATTCTGGTGACCCTGGGCACCGGCGTGGGGGGAGGCATCATTGTAAATGATAAAATCATAGCCGGCTCCCACGGAGCGGCGGGAGAGATCGGACATGCCCATGTGGACGATTCCATAAAGGATCCCTGCAACTGCGGCAACTGCGGCTGCCTGGAGCAGGTGGCTTCCGCCACGGGGATTGTGCGGCTGGCAAAGGAAGAACTGGCTGCCTGGAAGAGGGATACGCTTCTGAAAAACAGACCCCTGTCTGCCAAGGCAGTGTTTGATTCCGTGAAAGAGGGGGACGAGCTTTCCATCCGCATAGCGGAACGGTTCGGCAGATACCTGGGAAAAGCGCTGGCTGTGTACGCCTGCGTTACGGACCCGGAAGTGTTCGTAATCGGCGGCGGCGTGTCAAAGGCCGGCCCCATCCTGCTTACCTTTATCGAAAAATATTATCAGGAGTACGCTTTCCCCACCTGCCGGCAGGCGGCCTTTGCCCTGGCTACCCTGGGCAATGACGCGGGGATATACGGAGCGGCGAAAATGGTATTATGAGAGTCCTGCTGACAGCCATTAACGCAAAATATATTCATTCTAACCTGGCCGTTTACAGCCTGCGGGCCTACGCGGCTCCCTATCGGGACCGGATTGAGACGGCGGAATTTACCATCAATCAGCAGCAGGATTATATATTGCAGAGGATTTACGAGAAAAAGCCGGATATTCTGGCTTTTTCCTGTTATATCTGGAATGTGGAGACGGTGCTGTCCCTGGCGCGGGATATCGCGCTGGTGCTGCCGGAGACGAAAATCTGGCTGGGAGGGCCGGAGGTTTCCTATAACGGAGAAGAACTGCTGAAAACATATCCGGAGATTACCGGCATCATGCGGGGGGAGGGAGAGAAGAGCTTCCTCTCCCTGCTGGAATACTATCTGGAAAATAAGGGAGAACCGGAAGAGATCGGAGGAATCCTGTTTCGGAAAAAGGACGGAAGCATAGGGCAGGGCAGGCCGGAATGGCCGGCCCTGCTGCCCCTGGATGAAATTCCCTTTCCCTATCAGGATACGGAAGATTTTGCCCACCGGATTATCTATTACGAGAGCAGCAGAGGGTGCCCTTTTGCCTGCAGCTACTGTCTCTCCTCCCTTGATCGGAGCGTGCGCCTGCGGAGCATTCCGCTGGTGCTGAAGGAGCTGCAGTTTTTCCTGGATCATAAGGTTCCCCAGGTGAAATTTGTGGACAGAACCTTTAACTGCAGCCACAGCCATGCCATGGCGGTCTGGAGCTACATCCGGGAGCATGACAACGGGGTGACCAACTTCCATTTTGAGATTGAGGGAGATCTGCTGCGGGAGGATGAACTGGAACTTCTGGGACAGATGCGGCCGGGACTGGTACAGCTGGAGATCGGCGTGCAGTCCGTCAATCCCCGGACGCTGGCAGCGGTGAACCGGAAAGCGGATTTTGAAAAAATCGCCCGGGCCTGCCGGAAGCTGAAAGCAGCGGGCAGGCAGCACCTGCATCTGGACCTGATCGCAGGCCTGCCCTGGGAGGATTTCGACAGTTTCAGAGAGTCGTTCCGGCAGGTTTACGCCCTGGGGCCTCACGAGCTGCAGCTGGGCTTTCTGAAGGTGCTGAAAGGATCGGGAATCGAGCGGGAAGCGGACAGCCTGGAAATGGTCCGCCGGCACAGGCCTCCCTATGAGGTGCTGTACACCGGATGGATGTCCTTCGCTGACCTTCTTCGCCTGAAGGGAGTGGAGGAGATGCTGGAGGTCTATTACAACAGCGGACAGTTTTCCGTCACGGTGGCCGCGCTGGAAAAGCAGTTTGCCAATCCCTTTGATCTGTATGACGGGCTGGCGGAAGCCTGCAGGGAGAAGGGGGCGTTTGATGTGTCCCTCTCCAGAATGCAGCGGCTGAACATGCTGCGGGATTTTATCCGAAAGGAAGAGAAACTGCCGGCCGCGGTGGGAGACCAGCTGCTGCTGCAGGACTGGTACCTGCGGGAAAACGCGAAAACCAGGCCGGAATGGGCGCCGGATCTGACGGCCTGGAAATCCGTGATAGCCGGATTTTACCGCAGCCAGGACAGGCGGAACCGTTATCTTCCGGATTACGGCCAGTATGACTGGAAGCAGGTCATGCACATGACCCATCTGGAACCCTTCCTGGACGGGGACGGAGCGCCCCAAGCCTGGTTTTTGTTTGATTACCGGCACAGAGATCCCATTACGGGAAATGCCCGAATGAGCAGAATAGAAGAAAATCCGGCCTGACCGGAGACGGAATATGTTAAATTCGTGAAATATTGGAAAATAGGCTTGTAGGATTTCTCAAAATACTTTAAAATAGGAAGATGCGGGATCTGAAGATAAAAAGATGCCCGGGTTACAGGGAAGTGTTTAGATCAAAAGAGGTGAAGAAAGATGATGAACTTTCACAATTCAAAGAGAAACCGGATAATCGCCGCGGCGATTGTGATTCTGATGGTGCTGGCCATGGTCGTGACGACCATACTGGGAGCGCTTTTTTAAAAACGGGAAGTGAAAGACGGACAGCTGCCGCAAAGGCGGCTGCGGACGGAGAGACAGATGAAAAAATACAGTAGAATCAAATACGGCGCCGCCGGTTTTCTGGCAGGGATATTCCTGCTGGGAATGAGCGGATGGGCCGGCGCGGCCCAGAAAGACGCCGTGATCAGCAACGGAGTGCTGATTGAAGGAATCGATGTAAGCGGTATGACCATTGAGCAGGCCTCAGCGGCTGTGGAAGAAAAAGCCGCCCAGATGGGCGAGACAATGGTGACCCTGACCATCGGGGACAACCGGGTTACAGCCACGCTCAATCAGCTGGGGCTGGAATGGGAAAACCGGCAGATTCTGGATGAAGTGGAAAATCTGGGGACAACGGGAAACATTGTGCAGCGGTACAAGGATCAGAAGGACCTGGAACACCAGAATAAAGAATACCGGATTACCTTTACCACAGATGATAAAGTCTGCCGCAGCTTTGTGGAAGGCTGCAGCATTTACAATACGGAGCCGGTGAACGGCACAATTTATACCCAGGATGACGGAACGCCGGGGGTAGAAGGGGGAACAGACGGCATTACCCTTCAGGTGGACGCTTCTGTGGACGCCGTGCGGGAAGCGGTGGAAAACTGGAACGGCGGAGAGCTTTCCATTGATCTGGTGGTGGATCGGGTGGCTCCTGACGTGACGGCGGAGGAGTTAAGCCTGGTGAAGGATGTGCTGGGCACCGCCACAACGGATTATTCCGCCTCCTCCTATGCCAGAGCCGTCAATGTGGAAAACGGCTGCTCCAAGATCAGCGGTTCCCTGATTTTCCCGGGAGAATCCTTCTCCGTGACGGCGGCGGTAGCTCCTTTTACGGCGGAAAACGGTTATGAGCCGGCTCCCTCCTATGAGGAAAACCGGGTGGTGGATTCCTACGGCGGCGGTATCTGCCAGGTATCTACAACTCTGTACAACGCGGTGCTGAAAGCGGAGCTGGAGGTGACGGCCCGGTCCAACCATACCATGGTGGTTAATTATGTGGATCTGTCCAAGGACGCGGCGATCGCGGAGGGCGTGATGGATCTGGCTTTTGTGAATACCACGGATGCCCCCATCTATATTGTGGGATACGCCTACGGGGGAACTCTGTCCTTTACCATATACGGACATGAAACCAGACCGGCCAACCGTTCCATTGAATTTGTCAGCGAGACCACCAGCACCATTGAGCCCACAGGCATACAGATGTACGCCAACCCGGAGCAGAGCGTGGGATATCTGAACCAGACCCAGTCGCCCCATACCGGCTACACGGCGGAGCTCTGGAAGAATGTTTATGAGGACGGCGTCCTGGTGGAGACAACCCAGGTAAACAGCAGTACGTATCAGGCGGTGGGAACCATCTATGACGTGGGTGTGGCTTCCAGCAGCAGCGCGCTGACTCAGGCCATGTATTCGGCTATTGCCACCAATGATCTGAGCCAGGTGCAGGCTGTGATCGCTTCCGCTTCCGCCTACACGAATCCTGCCACGGAGACGCCTGCTACCGATACGCCGGCCACGGACACGCCGGCCACCGACGCGCCGGTTACCGAGGCGCCTGCGGGCGATGGGACAGCTGCCGGAGGGGACGGTACAGGCGCGGCGGACACAACGGGGCAGGAATTGGTGATAGTCCAGTAGGCGGCGGAAAATGCCAAGAGGTAGCAGCATGAAAATCGGCAAAATTTCAGATACAGTATTAAACAGATCTATACTGCGCCCCCTGCGGCAGGCGGGCGCAGCGGGAGATAGCGCGGTCTTCGGGGAAGACTGCGCTGTTTTTGCGCCGGGGTCTGAAAGTTTTCCGGCGAAAATGGCCTGTTCTACTGTAACGGGAACAGTGGGAGGCCCTTTTGACCGGACGATGGAGATGCTTTTCTCCCAGGTACTGCTGAACCTGTACACGGCGGGAGCCCGGTGCAGACACCTGTTTCTGGATTTCCTGCTGCCGGAAGGCCAGGAAGAAGAGAAACTGAAAAAACAGATGGAGCAGGCTGCAAAGCTGTGCCGCCGGTACGAAATAAAAGCGGAGGGTGGCCATACGGAAGTGAGCCGGGCCGTCTCCAGAACCGTGATAACGCTGACCGGACTGGGTGTGCCGGAGCCGGGAGAGAAGGGGGCTGTCCCAAAACGGGAAAGCCTTTCCCGGGGCATGGAGCTGGTGATGGCCGGCTGGACCGGGGCGGCGGGAACCGCGGTTCTGGCCTCCGATATGCGGGATGAGCTGCTGGAACGGTACCCAGAAGCGCTCCTGGAGGCTGCCGTGGAGATGGGAAATCCTGACAGGATTCTGGAGGCTGCCCGAGCGCGAAACCACTTCGGGGTGTCAGTCATGCACGATGTTTCTCAAGGCGGCGTATTCGCCGCTCTCTGGGAGATGGCGGAGCGTGCGGGCGCAGGCCTTGAAGTGGATCTGAAAAAAATTCCCATCCGCCAGGAGACCATAGAGATCTGTGAATATTTTGACCTGAACCCCTATCAGCTGTTCGGCCAGGGAGCGCTTCTTCTGGGTACGGAAAGAGGAGCGGAACTGGCAGAGAAGCTGGAGAGCCTTTCCGTGGAAGCGGCCGTGATCGGGCGGTTTACGAAAGAGCGCCGGAGAATCATCCGAAACGGAGAGGAGATCCGCTATCTGGACCGGCCGGCCCAGGATGAACTGTGGCGGCTGGCAGGGGAAAGAGAAGCACGCAGGCAGCTATAAAAGCAAAAAAGGAGGATATTATGAATATGAGAGAACAGATTTTAACGTTTCTGGAAAAGAACAGTAAGATAGATTTAAAGGAGCTGGCGATCCTGCTGGGGTCCAGCGAAGAGGTGATTGCCAATGAGGTGCAGAAGATGGAAGAAGAGCACATTATCTGCGGCTACCACACCCTCATCGACTGGGACAAGACCTCTGTAGACAAAACCACAGCCCTGATTGAAGTGCGGGTGACGCCTCAGAGAGGACAGGGATTTGACAACATTGCGGAGCGGATCTACAACTATCCGGAAGTACAGTCCGTCTATCTGATTTCAGGGGCTTACGACCTGTTAGTGATCCTGGAAGGGAAAACCCTGAAGGAAGTGGCCAGCTTTGTATCTGACAAGCTTTCCACCCTGGATACGGTGATCAGTACCGCTACCCATTTTATCCTGAAGAAATACAAGGACGACGGAATTATTTTTACCAAAAAAACGGAAGATGAAAGGATGCTGGTGACGCTTTGAGAAATCCGATTGCAGAAAAAGCCAGGGTCATCCGGCCCTCAGGCATAAGAAAATTTTTTGATATAGTAAGTGAGATGGACGACGTGGTTTCCCTGGGCGTGGGAGAACCGGATTTTGATACGCCCTGGGCTGTCCGGGACGAGGGAATTTACACGCTGGAGAGGGGAAAGACCTTCTATACCTCCAACGCGGGATTAAAGGAGCTGCGGGAAGAGATCTGCAAATATCTGAAACGCCGGTTTGAACTGGAGTATGACCCGATCCATGAAACGCTGGTGACGGTGGGAGGCAGCGAGGCCATCGACCTGGCCTTCAGGGCTATGCTGAACCCGGGAGACGAGGTGCTGATTCCGGAGCCCTGCTACGTGTCCTATGTACCCTGCGCTGAGCTGGCGGACGGTGTTCCCGTGATTATCAACCTGAAGGAAGAAAATCAGTTCCGGCTGACAAAGCAGGAGCTGCTGGATGCCATTACGGACAAGACCAAGATTCTGGTGCTTCCCTTCCCCAACAATCCCACAGGCGCTGTGATGGAGCGAAAAGACCTGGAGGAGATCGCCCAGGTGGTGCGGGAAAAAGATATTTTTGTAGTCAGCGATGAGATTTATGCGGAACTGACCTTTACAGGGGAAAATCATGTGAGCATTGCCAGCCTTCCCGGCATGAAGGAGAGAACCATTCTCATCAGCGGTTTTTCCAAATCCCATGCTATGACCGGCTGGAGATTGGGCTATTGCTGCGGACCTGCCGAGATTATCCATGAGATGACCAAAATCCATCAGTTTGCCATCATGTGCGCGCCCACCAACAGCCAGTATGCGGCGGTGACCGCTCTGCGGGACTGCGACGGGGAAGTGGCAAAGATGCGGGAAGCCTACAACCAGCGCAGACGGTATCTGATGCACGCCTTTAAGGAGATGGGCCTGCCCTGCTTTGAGCCTTTCGGCGCTTTCTACGTGTTCCCCTGCATCAAGGAGTTCGGCATGACCAGCGAGGAGTTCGCTTCCCGTCTGCTGGAGGAAGAGCGGGTGGCCGTTGTGCCTGGAGATGCCTTCGGAGCCTGCGGGGAGGGCTATGTCCGGATTTCCTACGCCTATTCTCTGGAAGCGCTTAAGCGCGCCCTGGACCGGCTGGGGGATTTTGTGGGAAGACTGAGGAGATAAGCGATGGCAGGATTAAACGTGGTGCTGCTGGAGCCGGAGATACCCGCCAATACGGGAAATATCGGAAGAACCTGCGTGGCCACAGGGACCAGGCTTCACCTGATCGAACCGCTGGGCTTTCATCTGACGGAGAAAGCGATCCGCCGGTCCGGCATGGACTACTGGGGCGATCTGGATGTGACTCGATATGCGGATTTTCAGGATTTTTTGAACCGGAATCCGGGAGCCAGGATTTATATGGCCACCACCAAGGCCCGTAAAACCTATACCCAGGTTTGCTATGAGCCGGACTGCTACCTGATGTTCGGCAAGGAGAGCGCCGGGATACCGGAGGAGATTCTGGTACAGTATCAGGAAACGGCTGTGCGCATTCCCATGGTGGGAGAGACTCGGTCCCTGAATCTGAGTAATTCTGTGGCCATCATGCTGTATGAGGCGCTGCGGCAGAATGATTTCCCGGGTATGAGGCGGGAGGGAGACCTGCACCGGCTTTCCTGGGACTAAAAGCCTGATTTGGAAAAGTGAGAGACTATATGAAACTGCCTGTTATATTTACAGAGAGAATGCAGCGTATTCTGGGAACGGAATACGCTGCTTTTGAGAAAAGCTATGAGCAGCCTCGCAAATACGGGCTGCGGGTCAACACGCTGAAAATTTCACCCCGGGAATTTGAAAGGATCGCGCCCTTTCATCTGACAGAAATACCCTGGATTCCCGGGGGCTATTTTTATGAGGAGCAGGATGCTCCGGCCAGACATCCCTTTTACTATGCCGGGCTTTACTACCTGCAGGAGCCCAGCGCCATGACCCCTGCCAGCGTGCTGGATGTAAAGCCGGGAGATCGGGTGCTGGATCTTTGCGCCGCGCCGGGAGGAAAGGCTACAGCCCTGGGAGCGAAGCTTCAGGGACAGGGGATCCTGGTGGCAAATGACATCAGCGCGTCCCGGTGTAAGGCCCTTCTGAAAAACCTGGAGGTGTTCGGCGTGCCAAACGCCCTGGTTGCCAACGGCATCCCGGCCAGGCTCCAGGAACGGTTCCCGGAATACTTTGACCGGATCCTGCTGGACGCTCCCTGTTCCGGGGAGGGGATGTTCCGAAAGGATGCCGATACCATCCGGGCCTGGTACCCCGATAAGCCGGCGGAGTGCGCCGCCCTGCAGCGGGAACTGATCCTGCGGGCGGCGGATATGCTTCGCCCCGGCGGAAGGATGCTTTATTCCACCTGCACTTTTGCGCCGGAAGAAAACGAGGAAGTGATCCGATTCCTTTTAGAGCAGCGTCCGGAAATGGCGCTTCTAAAAATTCCCAGAGGGCCGGGCCGGGAAAACTTTGGCCCCGGGCTTGAGGGAATGGAGGACTGCGTGCGGCTCTGGCCCCACAGGCTGGAGGGAGAGGGGCATTTTCTGGCTCTGCTGGAAAAGCAGGGGCAGAATGCCGGTCTGCAGGAGAAAGGCTTTCCGGCGCAAACCGGAGGAAAAGCGCCGAACCGGGAAGAGAAGGCGCTTCTGGACGATTTCTTTGACGCGCTGCTGACAGAGGCAGGGAAAGAAAAAACACAGGCCGGCCGGCTGGACGTACATGCCGGACAGGTATACTGGGAGCCGGAGCAGATGCCTGCGGTTCCCGGCATTCCGTTTCTGCGCAGAGGCCTGTATCTGGGAGAACTGAAAAAAGGACGGTTTGAGCCCGGCCAGTCTCTGGCTATGGCGCTTCAGGCCGATGCCTGCGCTGCCCGGTGCGATCTGCCCGCGGAGGATGAGAGGATTTTCCGGTATCTGCGGGGAGAGACCATCGAAGTGGGCGAAAAAGAAGCTTCCCTTTCTTCCGGCTGGCTTCTGGTCTGCGCAGGGGGATACCCCCTGGGCTGGGGAAAGCTGGTGAAAGGGAAGCTGAAGAATAAATATCATCCCGGATGGAGGATGAGACACTAAGAGCCTCTGTGTTTCTCTATATGACGTAATCAATCCTGGAGAGCGCTCCGGTCCCTGAAAGAGGGGAGGCGTCGTAGGTATACGCTTTTCCGCTGATCCAGGCAGTGGTGTAATAATGATTCAGATACCCTGCGTAGGTGGCTTCATTTTTAAGCCCCAGCAGGTCTGCAAAATTGCACATAATGTTGGTGGCTGTTATACAGTCCGCAATGTAGTTTTCAAAGTAAGCGCCCTTTTTCGACACAAGATCCACCACAGACCCGTTGTAGCTGGGCGTGTATTTAAAGTTCTTCCGGACATAAGCTGCCAGGGCGGTCATTTTCTCATCCGCCGTCATGGAACTGTTGGTTTCCTGGGCCAGAACTTTTTTCAGCCATGTCTGTTCAGCCTGTTTAAAGTTATAGACGGTAATTTTTTCCTTTGCCACCACCTGCGGGATCCAGGAGTCTCCGCCGTAGATGAGCATGGTATTATCGCCCGCCTGTTCTGTCTCAAAGGTTACCAGATAGCCGCCGGAAACCTTGTACTCCGAGTAAAGCACATTGGGCTCATAGTTTCCCACATAGCGAACATCGGCATAAGATGCCATAACATTCGTTTTCTTCCCTTTTTCCAGCTGAATGTCAGCGGCGCTGAAAGTCGGATCATTGGTCTTTACATATACAACGATGGGAACGCCGGTGTAAAGCTTATACCGGTTCAGTACCACCAGATCATAGGTATATTTCCGGCTGCCCGACTGGTTATTGGCTGTTCCGGAATTTGCCGCTGTATTCTGGCTGCCCGCTTTGTTCTTTACGGTTATTTTGCAGGTATAGGTTTTTCCGCCTGCCTTTACCGTGATTTTTGCCGTTCCCGCTTTTTTTGCCGTTACTTTATACTTGTTTTTTGAAATCTTTTTTATCGCGGCGATTTTCTTATTGCTGGTGGCCCACTTGACAGAAGAGGGGGCATTTTTTAATTCCAGCGTAAAGCTCTTTCCCTTGTACAGCGTTTTGGATGATGCGCTTAACTTTGGAGCGGGCGCGCTGACCTTTACGGTGCATATATATTTCTTCCCCCTGTAAAGGGCTGTGATTTTCACGGTGCCCTTTTTCCGGGCGGTAATGGTAGCCTTCCCTTTGCTTCCGGCTTTTACGGAGGCAACGGATGATTTGGAGGACTTCCAGGTTACCTTTTTAGAGGCAGCCGTATTTTTCAGTTCAATCGATATCTTTTTGCCCGCTTTTACGGTTAAGGATTTTTTGCTTAAGGCCGGGCTTTTAACCGTCACCTGGATCTGATATTTTTTCCCGGCGTATTTTGCGGTGATCACTGCCTTGCCGGCTTTGTTTGCCGTCACAACCGCTTTGCCGCCGGCCTGTTTTTTTACAGAAACGATTTTCTTGTTGCTGCTGCTCCAGGTAATCTTCTTTTTGCTGTTAATATTGCGCAGCTGGACCGTGGTTTTCCCCGCTATGGCCATGGAAAGCTTCTTTTTGCTCAGAGAAACCTTCCTGGAGGCTGCTTCTGCTGTGATGGCTGCTCCTCTCATAAAAGGAAGCGATGCCGCTGAAGGCTGTGCCAGCAGCAAAAAAGCGATCAGGACAATCCATATTTTTTTCCGTATTTTGTTTTCCATAAAATTTCCCTCCCTGTTTCTGCCAGTATAGCACATTTATTTGGGACTGTCTCTTATATTTCATAAAAACGAGGGCGCTGCAATCATGAAATTCATGATGAAGCAGCACCCTCGTTTTGCCATAAATTAACGTATCGGATCTGCCGGCGCGACAGCCCCTTTCTGCAGAATGGCGCAGGCGTAGAACGCAGTTTCCGTAGTCGCCACCACCGCATAGGCGGCCTTGGCCATGGTATAGAATTTACCCCGGGGAATCATGGCACAGGCGGCAGCGCCTCTCTCGTCGTGCCGGGCTACAATGGCTTTAAACTCGTCCCATACAGGGCATTCCAGGTCTGCGTGCCGGGCATCTTTGTCCATCAGCAGAACCGGGTCGTCCACAAAGTCATCAAGGGGCATCAGGGTAAGAATCGCGTCCATGATTTCTGTGGCCCGCACGCCGTCGCAGCGTATCAGAATGCTGTCCTTGGCCATAGAAGCCGCCGCAAAATTGGCATCTCCGATCACAATCGTATCACCGTGTCCCATCTCGGCCAGTACTTTCAAAAGTTCTGGCGAGAGTACGGGAGGAATCCCTTTTAACATCTTTCGTATCCTCTCCTTTCATATAATTCCTGTTTTGACTGTACTACACAAAAAAAGAAAAATCAAGAGATTACAATGTTATTTTTTGTTGTATTTTTTTCGGTATCATGGTAGACTAGTGGCGTAAGTTGTGATAAATACACAAAAAAGAAGTAAAAATACCAAAAAAGAGGCAATGATATGTCAAATAAGACGCGAAGGAAGAAAAAGCTGTTTCATGCGCCCCAAAAGAAAGGGGAGCTGCATCGGATACCGGCTACTAAGACAAACAGAATAGTATCCGCCGTATCCCTTCTGCTGCAGACCGCTATGACAGCTTTTGGAATATGGGCGGTTAAGAACCGGTATGGACAGGCGGGGCAGGAAGGCCTGTGGGGGGATGCCAGCCTTCTTTTTCTGGTTTTCCCGCTGATCTGCTGGATCCTGACGCTGGGTTTCAGGCTGGCCTGCCGGTTCCTTCCCCTGGAGATGTGGAGGCTGCCGGTAAAAGTGAGAAACGGGATGAAGAAATCAGAAGGGACGCTTTTAAAGCTTCTGACACTTCTCCTGGAGCTGGAAACGGCAGTCTGCTTTTTCTATATTGATGCCACCCTGTACCTGGGAAGTACGCCCAATGACGCCGTTATGCTGCTCTGGGTGGCTGCGCTGCTGCTGTCGGTCTATCTGCCCGGGAAGCGGGCGGCCGGGATGGCAGACGGGAAAGGATGATTTTCGGTCTGCTCTGAAATGGGATTAAATAAAAATATATATTTAGGAGGAATGTACCATGAAGAAAATTATGAATGCACCGGAAAACTATGTGGATGAGATGCTTAAGGGCATCTATGCCGCCCACGGCGATCAGGTGAAATACGCGGCGGGAGATCTGCGCTGCTACTGCAGAAAAGAAAAGAAGCCGGGTAAAGTAGCGATTATCACAGGCGGCGGCACAGGGCATCTGCCTCTGTTTCTGGGCTATGTAGGAGACGGCCTTATCGACGGCTGCGGTGTGGGAGGCGTATTTCAGTCCCCGTCGCCGGAGCAGATTTATGAGATCTCCAAAGAGGTGGAAGCAGGGGCCGGAATCCTGTATCTTTACGGAAATTATACAGGAGATATTATGACCTTTGATATGGCCACAGACCTGTGCGAGATGGACGATATCGAGTGCAAAAGCATTGTGGGGGCGGATGATGTAAACTCTCACCCGGATCCCGCCACCCGCCGGGGCGTTGCCGGTATCTATTTTATGTACAAGGCGGCAGGCGCCAGAGCGGATCAGGGCGGCAGCCTGGATGAAGTTCTGGCAGCGGCGCAGCTGGCTAAAGACAATACCCGTACAGTGGGCTTCGCTCTGACTCCCTGTGTAATTCCTGAAGTGGGACATCCCAACTTTGAACTGAAGGAGGATGAGATGGCTATGGGAATGGGCATTCACGGCGAGCCGGGCGTATGGAACGGTCCGCTGAAAACGTCCCGGGAGATTGCGGAAGAATCCCTGGATACGATTCTGAAAGATATGCCTGTGGCGCCGGGAGAAGAGGTGGCTTTGCTGATTAACGGGCTGGGAGCCACGTCCCAGGAAGAGCTTTACATTCTATCCAACGATGTGACGGAAATACTGAAGGGAAAAGGCATTTCCATTTATAAGATGATTGTGGGAGAGTACGCTACCTCCATGGAGATGGCGGGAGCTTCCATATCTGTCTGCAAAATGAACGATGAGATGAAGGGGTATCTGGATTATCCGGTATGCACTCCTTTTATCTGCCAGAAATAAAAATGGGGGATGAATGATATGGAAGTGATTTTATTTGAACAGATACCGGATCTGTTTGATGCCGTGGGGCGTCTGTTTGTCCAGAAAAAAGAAGAATTGTGTGAGATGGACGCCATGCTGGGAGACGGAGACCTGGGGCTGACCATGAGCAAAGGATACGCGGCTCTGCCGGACCTGATGCGGCAGGAGGCGCCGGCGGCGGACGGCGATATCGGAAAAATGATGATGAAGGCCGGCATGAAAATGTCCTCTCTGGTTCCGTCTACCATGGGTTTCCTTATGTCCACAGGAGTGATGGAGGGCGGAAAAGCGCTGAAGGGAAAACAGCAGATGGATGGCAATGCCCTGGCGGACTATCTGAACGGTTTCGCGGCCGGTATTCAGAAAAGAGGAAAATGCCAGGAAGGACAGAGAACCATTTATGATTCCATATTGCCGGCGGCCCGGGCCGCAAAAGAAGCGGCAGACGGGCAGGCATCTCTTGAACAGGTGATCAGCGCCGCCCTGAAGGCTGCACAGGCAGGGGTGGAAGCGACAAAAGATATGGTGCCTGTATTTGGAAAAGCGGCAGTTCACGCCCAGAAGTGCAAAGGAGTGGCAGATCAGGGCGCAGTGGCCGGCTGTTACAAGATACAGGGCATGGCGGACTATATATGTGGAAAATAGTCAAAAATGCAAAAAATGCAGAGGACATTTGCTGAAATGTTGAAAATGCAAAAAAATAATTGCGTAAAATTCTCGTAAAAAGAAATAAAGTCAAAAAAACAAAAAAATATGTTTACAAAATATGGAAAATATGTTAGATTATTTCCATAAAAGCTAATGAAATTTAGCAAAAATATATAAGGAGGTTTTGGTATGAAACTGAGAAAGATACTGGCAATGACACTGGCGGCTGTGATGACACTGAGCCTGGGATCTATGGCTGTCACGGCAGAAGAGACGACGGAAGCGGCTGCTGAGGCTACAGTAGAATCCCCGGTAGCAGGCAAAAAGGTTGCCTACATCATGTTCATGAGCCCGGCCACCATCTTTAATATGTGGTCCGACTCCTTTACAGCGACAGCTGAAAAACTGGGCATGACCGCAGACACTTTCTTCTGCAATGACAATGCGGAGGAGTGGCAGAACCGGATCGCCACATGCGCGGCCGCGGGATATGACGGACTGATGGTTTCCCACGGCGGACAGGAATACGCCTGGAGCTTCCTGAGCGACATTCTGGCGCAGTACCCGGATCTGAAGATTGTTACATTTGATACCCCGTTTAAGGATCAGAACGGTGAAACAGCCAAGATTGAGGGCGTGACCCAGTTCTTCCAGCAGGATGCGGGATTTGCGGCAGATCTGGTAGAGTATCTGATGTCCCTGCCGGAGAACGCGGAAAAAGTTGAAGCCGGCGAGCCTCTGAACATCCTTCAGGTGCAGCAGGGTACCGGATATAACAGCCCCTTTGACCGCCGTCAGACCGGATATGCTCCTTATGAAGAGGATGGTTCCATTGTGACAGTTGAGCGTATCGCTCCTACGGATGACCAGAACGCTACTTCATCCATGCGTGATGTGACAACCGCTACACTGGCGAAGTATTCTGACGATGAGATCGACGGTATCTGGTGCTGCTACGATGCTTATGCCCAGGGCGTATACCAGGCGCTGAGCGAAGGCGGACGCGACATCCCCATGGTATCTGTTGATATCTGTAATGAAGATATTCAGTTCATGCAGGAGGAAGGTTCTCAGTGGAAAGCCTGCGCTACCACAAACTGGACTTCCAACGGCGAATTCGCATGCCGTATCCTTGCTCTTGAACTGGCCGATCAGTATGAAGATATTGCAGCAGCTTCCTGTTACTATGAGGAAATCGGCGACTGGCTGGAGATTCCTTCCACTATCGTAACACAGGAGCAGGTAACTTCACAGGAAGGCATCACCATCGAGAACCTGGAAGAGGTTGCTGATGAGAGCTACTCCGACGTTTCCTGGATGCCCACCTGCGACTGGATGGTTGAACTGCTGGGACACTAATCCACTGACATCAGAAATCTGATTTCGTAAAACGAAATAATAAAGAGAGGGCGTTGGAGTTGAGGCTTTAACGCCCTTCCTTTCAGGTATGAGGCCCTTTCAGGTAAATTGCCGGAGGCTTCGGAGGAGGAAGGAAGAAAAGAGGAAACTATGGAGAAAGAAAAGATTACGCTGGGGACAAAAAATGTTTCCATTGAATTTCCCGGAGTCAAAGCGCTTTCAAATGTGGACTTTGAGATTCAGACCGGAATGATTCACGCGGTGATGGGAGCTAACGGCGCAGGAAAATCCACCCTGATGAAAGTCCTTTCGGGAGCAAATCCCGGATATACCGGCGATGTACTGTATAATGGACAGCCTGTGGAGATACGGACGCCTGTGGCAGCTAAAAAGCTGGGTATCCAGATCGTGTATCAGGAGGTGGATACCGCGCTGATCCCCAATCTTACCGTGGCTGAGAATGTAATGTTTAATGATACGGTTATGAATATGAAGGGAAAGCTGTTCATGAACTACGGAAAGCTGCGAAATGAGGCGAAAGAGGTGCTGAAACAGCTGAATGTGGATATTGATGTGAAACGGATCTGCAGTTCCCTGTCTCTGGCCCAGAAGCAGATGGTGCTGATCGCCAGAGCGATTCAGAATACCTGTAATTTTCTGATTTTAGACGAACCTACGGCGCCCCTTTCCGATACAGAAACGGAAGAGCTGTTCCGTGTGGTGAATCATCTGCGGGATACCCAGAACATGGCTATTATATTCATTACGCACCGCATTCATGAAGTGCTGCGTATCTGCGACAGCTATACGGTTATGCGGGGCGGGCAGATTGTAGATACCACTCCCATTACGCCTCAGACTACATCCAAAGAGATTGTGGATAAGATGCTGGGCCGCTCCTTTGAGGAGAACTTCCCCAAGGAAGTGTGTGAGATCGGGGAGAAAAGTTTTGTGGTGGAGCACCTTACCGAACGGGAAGGCAGGGTGAAGGATGTAAGCCTTTATGTGCGCCGGGGAGAGATTGTAGGGCTTGCGGGCCTGGTAGGAGGCGGCAAGACGGAACTGTGCAAGACCATATTCGGGGCTTATAAAAAGTCTTCGGGAAAGATTACGCTAAACGGGAAAGAACTCGTAATTAAAAAACCTGCCGATGCGGTGAAAAACCGGATTGCGCTGGTTCCGGAAGAACGGCGTAAAGAAGGCGTGCTGGTGGGCGAGACCGTTTCCTTTAATCTGGCAGCCGCTTCCCTGAGCCGTTTCTGCAATCTGATTTTTGTAAATACAAGATCGGCAGACAAAAACGCCCAGAAGTTTGTGGAGAGCCTGAGCATCAAGACTCCTTCCATCCGGCAGAAGGTGGCCTATCTTTCCGGAGGAAATCAGCAGAAGGTTGCGGTGGGAAAATGGCTGGCAGCGGACTGCGACGTATACATATTTGACGAACCGACCAAGGGTGTGGATGTGGGCGCGAAACAGGAAATTTTCCATTTGATCAATGAGATTGCCAAGGCCGGAAACTGTGTAATCTATGCCACCTGCGAAAATTCGGAGCTGCTGTCTATCACAGACCGGATGTATGTCATGTTTGACGGCAAAGTGATGGCCGAGCTGGAAACAGCCAAGACGAACGAGACGGAAATTATGCACTATGCCACCGGCGCCAGCCAGGTGGGCAGCCAGGCATGATTTCCAAATTTGAAAAATCCATATGACAGGGAGGAATAAACAAATGCAAAATTCTACTTCTTTAAGGAAGGCGGGAAAGCTGTTTGTGGACTGGGCTGCGGTCATCGTTCTGATCGTTTCGGTCATCATCTTTACCATTCTGCGCGGCAGCGCCTTCTTTTCCGTGGCGAACCTGATTAATATTTTCCGGGCCATGTCTACCATGACGATTTTTGCCCTGGCGGCAACCGTGTCCATGGCGCCGGACGGTTTTGATATGGCGGCCGGTACGCTGGGATCATTCTGTGCCTATGTGTTTGCGTCCTGCTTCCTCTGGTTTGCCATGCCTCTGTGGCTTTCTATCGTGATTACCATTGTATTCGCTATGGTGATGTATCTGCTGAACATGTTCCTGATTCTGGTATGCAAGGTGCCGGATATGCTGGCCACCTGCGCGCTGCAGTTTGTGCATCAGGGACTGGGACTTGCGTTTACAGGCGGCAGCGCCGTATCCGCAGGCATGAGCACGCCCGGCTGGGCAACCGCGCTGAAGGGCGGGGACAGTTCTCCTCTGCGCTCCGGCTGGACAGAGGCATCTCAGAACATCGGAAAATCGCCTTATATTATTATCATCATGCTGCTGTGCGTAGTGCTCTGCTTTATCCTTCTGGAACGGACCAAATACGGGCGCTATCTGTATGCTATGGGCGGCAACAAGATGGCGGCAAGACTTTCCGGAATCGACGTGAAGAAAATGCGCTTTATGGCAGGTATGTTTGCGGCTCTGTTTATCGCTGTGGGCGGTATCGTGGTGTGTTCCAGAAACTCGGCTGCTCAGATCAACGGGTCTGACAGTTATCTGATGAGTTCTCTGGCAGCCGTATTTATCGGCCGAAGCGTGGGCGGACGAGAAAAATACAATGCTCTTGGAACGGCTATCGGTGCTTTGCTGATTGCCGTGCTGGAAAACGGCATGACCATGTGCGGCGTTGTATACTATATTCTGCCTGCGGTTAAGGGCGCGGTACTCTGCCTGGCTTTGATTGCTGCATACATTACCAGCAAAGAGGATTAAAACAACCGGTTCCGTGAAGACGAGACGGAACTTAAAGAGGGGTGCTGCGCGTTTGGCAGTGCCTCTCTTGCGTTTTTTTGATTATTTTTGATTTTGTGGTATTTTGTTAGTTTTTTTATTGACATTGACGGGAAATCCGGTTAGAATGACAGTGAGAATTGTAACATATTGCAAAAACCAGAATGATATTAGGAGGGATTATTATGGCAAATTTTGACACTTATTTTCTTATGAAAGAAGCGGACGCCATCGAGTACGCCAAGGTAAAGGTTCCCCAGAAAAACTGGGATGCGGCGACAATGACCTGCAGGGAAATCGGAGACGGGAACCTGAATTATGTGTTTAAGGTGAAGGATGAAAAAGGAAACAGCGTCATTATCAAACAGGCAGGCTCTGAGCTTCGGATTTCCAAAGATATGCATCTGGACACAGACCGGAACCGGATCGAGTCGGAAATTCTGATTCTGCAGGGAAAACTGGCGCCTGGCTATGTGCCGGAAATTTATGACTATGATACCGTGATGTGCGCCTGCTGTATGCAGGATCTGTCAGACCATGAACTGATGAGAACTGCCATGCTGGAGCATAAAATTTATCCCAAATTCGCGGAGCAGATTTCCACATTTATGGCACAGGTGCTGATGGGAACCACAGACGTGGTGATGGATCATCAGAAGAAGAAGGAACTGCAGAGGAAGTTTATTTCCCCGGGACTGTGTGATATTACAGAGGCCCTGGTTTATACGGAACCTTACAATGATGAGCTGGGAAGAAACCACGTATTTCCGCCGATTGCCCAGTTTGTAAAGGAGAAGCTGTA
Source organism: Candidatus Merdiplasma excrementigallinarum (assembly GCA_018713435.1). Taxonomy (GTDB): domain Bacteria; phylum Bacillota; class Clostridia; order Lachnospirales; family Lachnospiraceae; genus Merdiplasma; species Merdiplasma excrementigallinarum. The sequence goes on along the minus strand of DVOS01000057.1, from coordinate 11,613 downwards.
TGATGACCAGGCTCTTCATCTGGAAGTGGCCAAACTGAAAATGGATTTCATGACCAGAGCCCAGTCCCTCATCCACGGTGACCTTCATACCGGATCTATTTTTATCAATGAGGAATCCACCATGGTGTTTGACCCGGAATTCTGCTTCTATGGTCCTATGGGATATGACATCGGAAACGTGGTAGCCAACATTATTTTCGCGTGGTGCAACGGGGATGTGGCAGGAGCGGAAGAGTTCTGCAGCTGGACCCAGAGCGTAATTGTGGATGTGGTAAATCTGACCATGGACAAGATGGAAAAATATTATGACGAGCATGTGACAGATACCATGTGCAAAACACCTGGTTACAAAGAATACTATATGAGCACGATTCTTGCGGATACTTCAGCGGTTGCCGGCCTGGAACTGATCCGCCGGATTGTGGGGATGGCAAACGTAAAGGACATCACCACGATTGCGGATGAAACGGCCAGGGCAAGAGCGGAGAAGATCTGCATTACCGCGGCTATTGACTTTATTATGAACCGGGATGAGAAGAAATGCGGCAAATGCTTCCTGAATACACTGCAGGATGCCATCAGAACCGTAGACGGAAAATAACAGTGAACAAAGAGAGGAAAACACTATGGAAAATGCTCTGAATCTGGACACGGTAGTACTGTCAGAAGACAAAAAGTCCATTATTATTCTTGATCAGACGCTGCTTCCCAATGAAACAAAGTATCTGTCGCTGGATAAAGCGGAAGATATCTGGGAAGCAATCTACAAGCTGAGAGTAAGGGGAGCTCCCGCTATCGGCGTGACAGGCGGGTACGCCTACTATATTCTGGCAGATCAGGCTGATACGGAAAATATGGATGAATTTGTGTCACAGTGCACGAAAAATATGGAATATATTAATTCTTCCCGGCCCACGGCGGTGAATCTGAGCTGGGCCCTGAACCGGATGCACAGCGTGCTGCTCTCCGAAAAGGAGGGAAAGGGTGTCGCCTGGATGAAGGAACGGCTGATGCAGGAAGCGGACGCGATCCGGGAGGAGGATATTCAGATCAGCCGGAATATAGGAGCCTATGGCTTTGAACTGCTGGAAAAACTGGGGAAGGGCGTGGGCATTATGACCCACTGCAATGCAGGCACCCTGGCCACTGCGAAATACGGAACGGCCCTCGCGCCGGTGTATATCGCTCTGGAGCAGGGGTGGGATCCCAAGAAGGATCTGCATGTGTACTGCGATGAGACCAGGCCTCTTCTGCAGGGCGCCCGGCTGAGCGCCTATGAGATGCAGGCGGCGGGCGTAGATACTTACGTGCAGTGCGACAACATGGCTTCCTATACCATGAAATCAGGAAAAATCGGGATTATTTTTGTGGGATGCGACCGGGTGGCCGCCAACGGGGACTTTGCCAACAAGATCGGAACCAGCGGCGTGGCGATTATTGCAAAGCATTATGGAATTCCGTTCTATGTATGCGCGCCGTCCTCCACTATTGATATGACGATGGAGTCCGGAGAGGAAATTCATATTGAACAGCGCAAACCGGAAGAAGTTACGGAGATGTGGTATGAAAAACGTATGGCTCCCGAAGGGGTGGGGGTGGTAAATCCGGCCTTTGATGTGACGGATCACAGTCTGGTGACCGGAATTATCACCGAGAAAGGCATCGCCACCGCTCCCTTTAAAGAATCCTTTGAAAAGATGGGGATTAAGCCGGTAGAGAAATACGTAGATAAAAAGTCAAATACGCCGCTGTAAGCAAGCGGGTATCTGACCCTTCCGGAAATAAAAAAGATGAGGCTGCCGTAAAAGGACGGAAGCCTCATCCCATTAATAAATATGTACCTGATTACTTCCCAGAAATTTGATCCAGGGGAGAGAGAAGCTTCGATCCATGATAATGCCGTTCAGGTCAGAGACAGGAGCAACCCGGGAAAAAGAAGTTTTGTCCAGCTTTGAATAATCGATGGCCAGATATTTCTCCTGAGCGTGTTCCAGCGCCAGGCGATGAAGAGTGGCGTCATTGTCATTGGTATCTGTAATGCCGAATTCCATGTTGACGCTGCGGCAGGAGATAATGGCCTTGTCTACAAAATACTGTTCCATATTCCGGGCGGCACTGTTGCCGGTGAAGCTCTGAGAGGAAGCGGAATATTCGCCTCCTACCACAAAGAGGCGGACGGTATCAGAAGTTGAGAGAATGTTGGCAATTTTCAGTGAGGGAGTCAGCACTGTGAGCCTGCGGTGAGCGATTGTCCGGGCGATTGTCCAGGCGGTAGTGGACCAATCCAGAAAGATGTAATCACCGGATTGAATCAGACTGTCGCATTTTTGAGCGATAATTTCTTTTTCAGGCATTTTCAGAACCTGCCGGGTGGTAATATCAATGTCATTCTGAACGCCGTCCAGAATGTAGGCGCCTCCATGTGTTCGGATAAGCTCTCCCGCCTGTTCCATATCCCGCAGGTCCCGTCGGATCGTTTCCTTTGTGACGTTGAGCGCGGCGGCAAGTTCTGTGATCCGCACGCTCTTATATTCCTGCAGCTGTTCCCGAATCGCCTGTTTTCTTGCAATGGCTAGCATACGAATAGCTCTCCTTTCATAATATTCAGCCTTCTGTGCACAGTATAACACATCTGGGAAGAAAAATAAATGATACCTTGTGAATAAATGCGGCTCCAGTTGTATAAAAATGCCAAAAGAAAGCGCCGCGGGAAAGGTGTAAAAGAATGGATTATAGATTAAACCAGGATTATCCGTCTGATTTTGAGGCAAAGCAGCTGATCCTTGAAATCGGACGACGGATGTACGCGAAAAATTTTGTGGCATCCAACGACGGAAATATCAGCTGCAAGGTCAGCGACCATACGCTGTGGTGCACGCCTACCGGAGTGTCCAAAGGCTTTATGACAGACGAGATGCTGGTGCTTATGGACACGAACGGAAATGTGATCCGGGGCACCTGCAAGCCATCCAGCGAGATGAAAATGCACCTGCGTGTATATAAAGAAAACCCGGCCATAAAGGCAGTGGTTCATGCCCATCCGCCTGCAGCCACATCCTACGCCATTGCCGGGCTGCCGCTGAACCGGGCGATTCTCACAGAATCCGTAATGGGCATCGGGGAAATTCCGCTGGCGCCTTATGCCATGCCGGGAACAGAAGAGGTACCGGATTCCGTTGCGCCTTTTGTGAAAACCCATAATGGCTGCCTGCTGGCCAACCATGGCGCCCTTGCATGGGCAGGGGATGCCATGACAGCCTGGATGCGCATGGAATCTATTGAATATTATGCACTGGTGAGTATGTATACCCACGGACTGATCGGGCAGGTGCAGGAGCTGACCTGCGATCAGGTGGACAGACTGATCGAGCGGAGAACCAGGGACGGCATTACCACCGGAGGACGGCCCCAGTGCAGAGACTGCGGACAGGAAGGAACGGAGGCCTGCGCGTCCTGTGGGAAAAACGCAAACGGGGAAGCAAAATGCAGGAATTCCTGCGCATCTTCCGGCAGTCAGGCAGATAGCAGTATGAGTGAGGAAGAGGAAGTGCAGATGATCACAGAGATTGTCCGCCGGGTGCTTGCCTCACGGGGAATATAAGAAAAATGCATAGGAAGAGGGTGGAAGGTGTTTGGCAGCTGATGAAAAAAAAGTGCGGCGTATTGTGCTGACCCAACTGGCCCGCTCCGGTATCCGGTATGTGCCGGCGGCTATCTCGGCCCGGCATCTGCATCTGTGTGCCAGAGATCTGGAGATTCTGTTCGGACCCGGCTATGAACTGACGCCTTTGAAAAAGCTGGTGCAGCCGGGACAGTTCGCTACAAAAGAACAGCTGATTCTGGAAGGCCCGAGAGGAAGAATTGAGAAGGTCAGAATTATCGGACCGGTAAGAGCTGAAACCCAGGTGGAAATTTCCCTGACCGATTCCTTCGCGCTGGGTATCCGAAACTGCCCGGTACGAATGTCGGGAGATACGGCCGGGACGCCGGGAATCAGGGTGATTGGCCCCCGGGGGCAGATCGACCTGGATCACGGCGTAATAGTGGCCCGGCGCCATCTGCACCTGAGCAGGGAGCAGGCTATGGCCTACGGAATCCATGACGGACAGATTATCAGTCTGAAAGTAGACGGACCAAGGCCCTGTATTTTAAATGATGTGGTATGCAGGACCGGGGAAAAACATGAACTGGAATTTCATATAGACACAGATGAGGCCAACGGATGCTGCCTGTCCAACGAGCAGCTGCTGGAAGTGCTGCCTGACGGGCCGGGCGTGTCCGGCGCTGCCCCGTCCCGGGCAGAAAAGCCGAAGCAGGCCGAAGAAACAGGGAATGAAGGTTCCTGTACGGCAGAGGAGCGGGAAGAAGAGCCGGTATGGGAGCTGGTAACGGAGAGGGAAGTGAACGAGGCGTTCCTGGGCCGCAGAAAGAAACTGTTTTGTGAAAAAGAGGCGCTGATTACGCCTCTGGCCAGGGACCGGGCCGGTGAGCTGGGCATTCGGATTGAGCGGACCCCGGGAAAAAAGAAACGGCCGGAGGCCCTGCCGAACCCGGGAGAAACCGTGCTGGATCTGATTACAGAGCGGGATATTAATGACGCGTACCGGGACAACCGGGAAACGGTGTTTGGAAGCAGCCGGGCTCTGGTCACGGAAGCGGCCAGAGAGCGGGCGGCGGCCAGCGGCATTCGGATCGTCCGGACAGAAGGAGGAGAGACATGCAGATCGCGCGGGTAGTGGGAACGGTGGTCAGTACCACCAAATCTGAGAAACTGACCGGGCTGAAAATGATGCTGGTAAAGCCGATTGATCTGGAGACATTCGAGGAAAAAGGCAATATACTGGTAGCTTTTGACGCGGTAGGAGCAGGTGAGGGCGAGGTGGTGATGATTGTCTCCGGTTCTTCCTCGAGACAGACAGAGGTAACAGAAAATAAACCGTCGGATACAGCCATTATTGCCATTATTGATTATATTGACCTGCATAACAGACGGATATTCAGCAAAGAAAAAGACAGTAAGAAGGTGATAGACTGATGCTTTCAAAAGAGCAGATTGAACAGATTGTCCAGATGACGCTGGCACAGCTGAACAAAAACTGCCCGGCGGAGAATCAGGCCGGGGGAAACGGCTGGATGTTTGAGCGGGCGGAGGACTGTATTGAGGCAGCCCAAAAAGCGCAGAAAAAGCTGGTGGCCATGACCATGGAGCAGAGGGAAAGCCTGATCGCTGCCATGCGTCAGGCAGCCAGGGACAATGCGAAGAAACTGGCCCAGATGGCCCATGAGGAGACCGGATACGGAAATGTGCCGGATAAAATCGCGAAAATTCTGCTGGTGGCAAATAAGACACCGGGTACGGAAGATATTGTACCCCGGGTATTTACAGGCGATAAGGGAATGACGCTGGTGGAACAGGCGCCTTTTGGGGTAATCGGTTCCATCACGCCCTCTACCAACCCGCCGGGAACGGTGATCAACAATTCGATCAGCATGATCGCCGCCGGAAACGCGGTGGTATTTAATCCCCATCCGGCAGCGGTAAAATGTTCCCAGGAAGCCATGCGGATTTTAAATGAGGCGATTGCGGCGGCAGGAGGCCCCATGGGGCTGATCTGCTGTCCGGCAAACCCCAGCCTGGATACCAGCGCGGTTATTATGAACCATCCGAAGGTAAAGCTGCTGAGTGTGACAGGCGGAGAAGCCGTGGTAAGTGTGGCGATGAAGACAGGAAAGAAATGTATCGCCGCGGGGCCGGGGAATCCGCCGGTGATTGTGGATGAGACAGCGGATATTCCGAAGGCCGGAAAAGATATTGTGGACGGGGCCTCCTTTGACAACAACGTGCTCTGCGTGGCAGAAAAGGAATGTTTCTGCGTAAACACGGTCTTTGACAGGCTCCTTGCCGAGATGCAGAAAAACGGCGCGTGGCTGGTCAATGAGGAGGACGCCAAGAAGATAGTCCGCACCGTTCTGCTGCAAAAAGACGGAAAATATGTGATTAACCGGAAATTTGTGGGCCATGACGCCACTTATATCATGGATGCGGCAGGGGTGTCCTATTCGGGAAAACCCAGGCTGGTGATAGCGGAGGTATGCAAAAATCATCCCTTTGTAACGGTAGAGATGCTGATGCCGGTGCTGGGGTGCGTGCGGTGCGAACATGTGGATCAGGCCATAGAATGGGCAGTGGAGGCAGAGCATGGATGCTGGCATTCCGCTCTGATGCATTCCACCAATTATCTGAGCATGACAAAAGCGGCCAGAGCTTTGAACACCACTATCTTTGTGAAAAACGCCCCCTCTACCGCCGGGGTGGGATTCCAGGGAGAAGGATACGCTACGCTGACCATCGCCACACCCACAGGCGAGGGACTTACCTCGGCCCGGAGTTTTACCAGAGCCCGCCGATGCGTCCTGGCTGACGGCTTCCGGATTATTTAAAGCCTATGAGACTGATCGAACAGATTCGGGATGCCGGCGTTGTGGGTGCAGGCGGCGCCGGATTTCCAACCGACCGAAAATTAAACTGCAAAGCAGAAATTTTAATCATTAACGGTATTGAGTGTGAACCGCTGCTTCGCACAGACCGGCATGTGATGGAACAGTACGGGGATGAAATTGTACGGACCGTCCGCAGCATCCGGGACGCGCTGGGAGCGTCCCGGGCTGTGATTGCCCTGAAGAAACATTATGAAGCGGCTGTATCGGCTCTGGAGAAGGCGGTAAAAGGAACAAAAGTAGAGCTTTACCTCTCGGAGTCTTTTTATCCGGCCGGAGACGAGCAGAACCTGGTGTTTAGCGTAACCGGACGGACTGTTCCCACGGGAGGGATTCCTCTGGACGTGGGCTGCGTGGTCTGCAATGTCAGTACGGTGCTGAACATAGCCCGGGCTGTGGAGGGCCATCCGGTGACGGATAAGATGGTGACAGTATCCGGCAGCGTGACCGCGCCGGTGACGGTGACCTGTCCGGTGGGAACGCCCCTTGCCAGACTGCTGGATGCTGCCGGCGGTTCTGTGGGGGACTGCGTATATATTGTGGGCGGCCCCCTTATGGGAAAAGTAACGGAGGATCTTAAGCAGCCGGTGACAAAGACAACAGGAGGGCTGCTGGCAATCCCGAAGGACCATATGCTGCTGGCCAAAAAGAAAGCTTCTTCCAGGGATGCCATGATCGCCAGAGCGGTGTGCTCCCAGTGCTCGCTGTGTACCCAGATGTGCCCCAGGAATGCCATGGGCCTGAATGTACAGCCTCACAGGGCTATGAGAGCTTTTGCCTCCGGCAGCCGGGAACTGCTGGGGGACGTAAATGGAATTTTTTCCTGCTGTGACTGCGGGATTTGTACTTACTTTGCCTGCAGCTTTGGCCTGAAGCCCTCGATGGCCATGCAGCAGATGAAAAACAGTCTGGCTGCCGCAGGCATAAAACCGGTGAAAGAGGTAAAATATCCGCCGGATGGCGGCATGGCCAATAAACGGATTCCCACAGAGCGCCTGCTGTGGCGGCTGGATCTGAAACGTTTTGACAGGGAGGCGCCTCTGGGCGGATATGTGGACAGCGATGAGGTGCGCATCCCGCTGAAAATGCACATCGGCGCGCCGGACATTCCTCTGGTATCACCGGGAGACCGGGTGCGCAGAGAAGAATTGATTGCCCGGCCGGATGGATTGGGAGCCAACATTCATGCTTCCATAGACGGTACCGTGACGGCGGTGACCGAAGACTACATAGAGATAAGGAGGTGAAGCCATGGGAGCCATTGGAATGAATGAAATTATGAGCATTCCCACGGGAATGCTGGCCTGCGACGCCATGCTGAAGGCGGCGGAGGTAGAACTTATCAGTGCCGGCTGCATCTGCGCCGGGAAATACTACATTGTGGTATCCGGGGAAGTGGCGGCTGTCCAGGCGTCTGTGGAGGCGGGCAGAGAAGCGGCGGGAAGCCTGCTGATCGACAGTCTGGTGATCCCCAATGTGGATCCGCAGGTAGCGCCTGCCATTTCCGCCTGTACCATGGTGGAACACCTGAATGCCCTGGGCATTATGGAAACCTATTCTCTGTGCGCCGCTGTCCATGGAGCGGACGCGGCGGCGAAGGCGGCGGAGGTAACGCTTTTGGAGGTGCGGCTTGGCCGGGGACTGGGAGGAAAATCCTTTATCCTGCTGACTGGAGAAGTAGCGGCTGTACAGTCCTCCATCCAGGCGGCGGAAGCGCTGGAGGAGACAAAGGGACTGATGGCCAAAAGCGCTGTGATTCCCTCCCCTCACCCGGATATGCTGCGGGCTATCGGATAGGCAGTTATGCAAGTTTTAATATATGAAAAAGAAAAATAATGGAGGATTCAAAACATGAAAGAAGCATTGGGAATGATTGAAACACGTGGACTGATCGGTTCTATTGAGGCAGCGGATGCCATGGTAAAGGCGGCTAATGTAAGCCTGATCGGCAAAGTGCAGATTGGTTCCGGACTGGTGACTGTGATGGTGCGGGGCGATGTGGGCGCTGTAAAGTCCGCAGTGGACGCAGGCGCTGCAGCTGCAAAACGGGTAGGGGAACTCTACGGAGTTCATGTGATTCCCCGTCCCCATGCGGATGTAGAGTATATTTTGCCCACCCTGGACCGCAAAGAAGAGGAGTAAACCATGTACACCGGTGTGGTAGCCGGATCTGTGGTGGCTACGGTAAAGGATTCGGCTCTGGAGGGAATTCCTCTGCTGGTGGTGCGCAAAATGGAGAATGGAAAGGAAGCCGGACTTATCGTTGCGGCAGACCAGACCCGCCAGGCAGGAATGGGGGATTTTGTCTACATGATCGGTTCCAAGGAGGCCGCCCGCATTTTCAGGGTAAAACGGATTCCGGTGGATGTGGCGATTGTGGGATTTATTGATACTTACCACGAAGAACTGTAACAGCAGACAGGAGGTGACGGAGGATGCGGCTGGCGAGAGTAGTAGGCAATGTGGTTTCCACAGTAAAAGAGAGGGGATATTATGGCTACAAGCTGATGCTGGTAGAATATTTTGACCCGGAAAGCGGCGTCCCCCAGGGCCCCCGTATGATTGCTTTCGACTGCGCGGATGCGGGGATCGGGGATACTGTGCTGGTAAATACAGACGGCGGAGCGGGAAATATGCTGCTGAACGATGATTTTGCCATTGTGGATCTGGTGATCTGCGGCGTGGTGGACAGTTACGCTATGGAAGGCAGAAACCTGACAGAGTAGAAGGAACAGGCGGAGAGGAGCAAAGAAGAGGCATGGGAGAACAAAAGCCGGAAGAGCTTGCCTTATGCGGCATGGCAAAACAGCTGGAAGACATATACAGGGAATTTACCGATTCGGTAAAAGCGCTTGGGTCAAAGTCAAAGGATGGAAAGCGCTCCCGTTCCACAAAGATGGGCAGCAGTATTGCCCACTGGGTGGGGGGAAGCCACGTCACAACCGACCGGGAGACCCTCTGCGAAAAGTTTCTGGCGGATGTAAAAGGACAGCTGGAGATGCTTTTGCTGGCTGCAGAGTACGCTTCCCGGGAGGAAGCGGCGGATGCCGCGGCTCTTGCCGTGGATATTATGTCTGAGCCCCGGCCGCCCAAATCGGATTCTACCACAGACCTGATGAAGCGGGCCATGATCGGACAGGCAAAGCCATTATTTCCGTATCTGCGGCCGGAAAAACGGCGGGAAGTGGCGGAACGTCTGAAAAAGGCGTACAGCCGCTGGCACCGACTGCCGGTGGAGACAGAAGTGATCCGGGAACTGGAACGGTTAAACGGATAATGCGGGAGACGGCTTTACCTGGATTTTGCGTGAAATTGACTCCGACAGGATAGAACCGGAAGAATATAAAGTATAAAATCAAAAGAAAAACAGGCAGAGCAGAGGCGATACCCCGGTTTTGCCTTTTTTAATTTTGGAAAGGAATACATATATGGAAGGGATCATTCTTTACGGAAGCAGATACGGAAGCACCCGCCGCTACGGGGAAGAACTGTCCCGGGAAACCGGGATTCCGGCAGTCAGTTATACGCAGGCGCCTTCTCTGCAGGATAAAAAAGTGATCGTTTATCTGGGAGGACTGTACGCAGGGGGCGTGCTGGGACTGAAAAAAACGCTGGGAAGCACTGTTCCCGGCACCGGGCAGAAGCTTCTCATAGCCACGGTAGGGCTGGCGGATCCCGGTATTTCAGAGAACCGGTATCATATCCGGGGCGCTCTTCAGAGACAGCTTCCCAAAGAAGCATATGAAAGAGCCAGCATATTCCATCTTAGGGGAGCGATTGACTATCAGCAGCTCTCCCTGCCCCATCGGACCATGATGGCTCTGCTTCACCGCAGCCTGCAGGGCAGGCCTGCGGAAAAATGGAGCGAAGAGGACCGGGCTCTTATGGAAACGTATGGGAAAAAAGCAGATTTTGTGGATTTCGGAGCGCTGGAACCGATTTTGGAAGAAATTAAAAGACTATAGCTGGAAGGCGGAGTTACGGATGGATACAGTTTAGAGTGTTTGAGGATGCTATATTTTTAGGCTGCGGCTTTTCAGACAGTCTAAAGAGGCAGATGTGATTCAATAGAATCATGTCTGCCTTTTTACATGATCAGTTTCTGCAATAATAATGAAAATAGAGTAGACGATCAACAGAATATATATGGTATCATATTGTAGATATAACACGGCGTTTTCTGAAGAAGAAACGAAGGGCGGAAAAATGGTTAACAAAAAACAGAGGAACCGGATATTCGGATTTTAAGGGAGGAAAGAAAATAGGGGGACATTTGCATGTTATACAGGGGAAATGGCTATCAAGGAAACAGAAAAAAGTCGCTTCGCAGAACAAATCATGAAAATTTTAAATTATGGCGGGATGATGCAGATTGAACATGTGAACCTGTATGTCCCAGTTAAGGGATTTAATTCCCAGTAAGCTGTTGAAAACAGCAGGAGGGACTGAATTGACAGATCTCCTTTACATTTTTAATGGGACCGCAACCCTGGAGACAGACCCGGTTGAGCCGTCTTCTTACCCGGACGATGTGCGGCGCTGCAAAAGAGCATTGACACGGTTCTGGGAAACCTGCGGAGGAGATTTTTTGGAAAATCTTTTCCGGTTCCTCCAGAGGGGCAGGGAAGAAAGGAGAAATACGGCAGAAGGGAGTTTAAAGGAACTGGCGTCTTTTTCCTTGTTCCTTCCGGCACGAGTATTTGTTTATCTTGCAACAGAAATAGAAGGGCAGCCGTTCTGGGAATTATGGCTGGACTGGAAGGATAAAATATATCACGACGAACAGATAAAGCAGTATGATTCCAGAGAACTGCAGGAACAAAGGGAGAAATGGAGAAAAGAGCCATTCCCCAAAATCAGAACTTTCGAATACCTCAAGCAGGATGACTGGTTTACATTCGAGGACACGCCGGAAAAACTGAAGGGGAAAGGAAACTACTGCTTGACAGATGACGATCGCCTTTTCTGGTGGGACGGCACGGATGAGGTTATTCTGTCAGATACATTGGCTCAATGGCTAAAGGATCTTGCTGCCCGGCATATCAAATTGATGGAACTGCCAAACGCAGGCTACGGGGATGCGTTCGGCGGTCCGGATTTCCTGAAAAATTTTAT
>DVOS01000056.1 GCA_018713435.1 Candidatus Merdiplasma excrementigallinarum | reverse complement strand
CATACTTTTTCCGGGCTGTGTTGTGTTAATTAGGCATTATAATGGTCAGTTAGGCAAAGTTTGGGATTTCATCCGGTCTTATCAGCCAGGAAAGACAAAACAGACTTGTCAAAAAGAGGCGGGTTGGATATGATGAAAAAAACCGATTAAAGGGGAAATGCTCCATGAAACGATTTGTACGCTGGATCTGCCCGGCGCTCTTTCTTTTATTTGCCATTGCCATCATCTGGTTCCTCCATCTTTTTGTACAGGGGACAGCGCCATGTCCTACATCACCTGGGATTCTTCCGTTTGCATCCTGCCGGACGGATCGGAAGAACCCTTTTCCTCTGATGTGAGCAGCAATTCCACCGACCTGTCCGGCACCTACCGATTTACCGGCACGCTGCCGGACATGCAGGAGGCGGGAGATCTGGTTTTTGAAACCACAGGCCTGTCCGTCACCCTGGCTTTAGACAATGAAGTGATCTGGCAGTCCCGGGCGGATGACCCGGAAAGTTCCGGTTACATGTCCCAGGCTGTTATCCCCCTTCCGTCCGGATACACCGGCGAGCTGACTCTGACCTGTGAGATTCTGGACGGAACCAGAGCCCTGTTCCCCCCTCTTGTCCGCATTATGCCGAAAAATCTGGCGGCCGCTGAAACGACTGCCCTGGCCAACCGGGCGGCCTTTCCTGTCGGAGCGGCCGCTCTGGCCCTGGTGCTGATATTTGGTATTTTCCTTTTAGGCATTGCGGGAAAGCGTCCCGACTTCAGCCTGATTCCGCTGCTTTTTGCCATTTTCAGCCTGATCCTCAGTCAGCTTATCCAGGCCCAGGGATACTTTTTTCTGCCTGAAAAGCTGTACCATATCCTTGCCCGGCGGGAGACGGACGTTCTTATCATCGTCTTTCTTCTCCTCTATCTGGCGGCAAACCACAGACGCCGTTTCTGGAAATACCTGGGAATTGCGGCTGCCTGGAGCGCGTCCGCTCTCCTGGCTGCCTGCCTGGTATCCGCAGCGGCAGGCGGCGCTCTTGTCCGATACGCCGCCGGTCTGCTTTCCCAGCTGCAGGCAGGCATATTCAGCAGCCTGTTTTACTGGATTACGCTCTGGCTCGCCCTGACGTCCGCCATCATCTCCGCCTTCGGCGTACTGCGCTCCTTTACGGAACAGCAGGTTCAGACGCAGAGTCTGCTGCTGAAAAATAAAAGCATGGCGGAAAGCTACCAGCTTCTGAAAAACAGAATGGCGGAGAGGGCAAAAATCTATCACGAGATCCGCCATCAGCTTACGGCTCTTGACTGCCTGTGTCAGAACCGGGACTACTCTGCCATGCAGGATCTGCTGGCAGACATACTCCGGGAGCAGGAAGCGCAGACAGCCCGGTTCACCGGCAATCTGACGGTGAATACTATCCTGCAGGACGCCGCCGCCAGGGCCAAACAGGCAGACATCTCCTTCCGGGCCTCTGTCCACATTCCGGACAGCCTTCCCATCCCGGAGACAGACCTGTGCTCCCTGCTGATGAATATGCTGGATAACGCCCTGGAGGGAGCAGCCCGTGTCGCGCCGCCCCGGGAGCGCGCTGTATCTGTCCGCATAAAAATAAGCGGGGATTATCTTGCCCTCCGGTGCCAAAATACATTTGACGGGAAACTGAAAAGAGATAAAAACGGAAATCTGCAGACAACCAAAGGGGACGCCATTTCCCACGGCTTTGGCTGCCGGCAGATGATGAAGATCGCGGAAAAATACCAGAGTGTCGTTCATTTTGACACTCCGGAGGAAGATGTGTTTCTGGCAGAGACAGCTCTGCTTCTCAGCGATTGATACTGGATACCAGCTTTTCCTGGCATACTTTCAGATATTTCCGGCTGATAGGGATTTTCTTTCCGTTCTGCAGGATGAAATTCTGCCGGTCCAGTCTCCGTACCTGGTTCATATTGACCAGGTAGCTGTTATGGCACCGGATCAGCGGTCCGCCCGAAGCCATCTCCTCCAGTTCAGACAGGCTCACCGGGAAGCCTTCCTCCCCTTCTTTCAGGATAATCCGGATGCCGTGGTTCCCGTCCGCTTCCGCGTAAAGGATCTCGCTCAGGGGCAGCTGCAGGCTCTGCCGGCCTTTTTTGATAAGCAGCAGATCCTGCCTGCCTTTTTTTCTCCAGTCATTCAGAAGGGCTTTTTTCAGTTTTTCCCAGTTCAGAGGTTTGACCAGGAACTGAATGGCCTGCACATCGTATCCCATTCCCATATATTCTTCGCAGCCGGTAATGAAAATAATGCCGGTTGCATCATCCTCTTCCCGAAGTTCCATCGCCAGCTCCATACCGGTTTTTTCACCCATCAGAATATCCAGAATCAGAAGGTGAAAAGCCGGCTCATCGCTGCCCCTGTTTTCTGCCAGGCAGGCTTCCAGCTCCTCGGCGCTGGAAAAAGCGGCGATCTGGTGGGGGATCTGCTCTTCTGTCAGGATTCTGTCACAGAACCCGCAGATTCCCTCCCGCACCGTTTCATCATCCTCGCAGACGGCCATTCTGTACTGATACATGCTCTTCTCTCCTGTTTCAAAAAAGAGGACGCTGCCAAATCATGAAATTCATAATAGAGCAGCATCCTCTCCTATTCATTCCGGCTGATGCCGGGTTCAAATTCTGCGTTTTACTCTGCGCTTGCGAAAGTCTCCTTCATGCCGGGCTTCACATCCTTGATGCTGAAGCTCAGTCTGCCCATCTTGTCCTTACCCAGGCAGACAACTTTTACTTTGTCTCCCAGGGTCAGCACATCCTCCACATGGTTGATTCTCTCCTTGGCAATCTTGGAAATGTGAACCATTCCCTCCTTGCCGGGAGCGAACTCAATGAAGGCGCCGAAGTCCTTGATGCTTACCACTTCACCGGAGAGAACCATGCCCTCGGTAAAGTCTGTGGTAATAATGCGGATCATATCCACCGCCTTGTCCATCATGGCCTTGTCTGTGCCGCATACGGAAACGGAACCGTCGTCCTCAATGTCAATCTTCACGCCGGTGCGCTCGATGATGGTGTTGATGGTCTTTCCTCTCTGGCCCACCACATCGCCGATCTTCATGGGATCAATCTGGATCTGGATGATCTTGGGCGCGTACTTGGACACCTCAGGTCTGGGCTGGGCGATACAGGGCGTCATAATCTCATTCAGAATATACTCTCTGGCTTCCTTGGTTCTGGCGATGGCCTCCTCCACGATGGGACGGGTCAGTCCATGAATCTTGATATCCATCTGAATGGCGGTAATGCCGTCATGGGTTCCGGCCACCTTGAAGTCCATGTCTCCGAAGAAGTCTTCCAGGCCCTGAATATCCGTAAGAACCAGATAGTCGTCATCTGTCTCACCGGTTACCAGTCCGCAGGAAATGCCTGCCACCTGCTTCTTGATGGGAACGCCTGCCGCCATCAGGGACATGGTGGACGCGCAGATACTGGCCTGAGAGGTAGAGCCGTTGGACTCAAAGGTCTCCGATACGGTACGGATGGCATAGGGGAATTCTTCCTCAGAGGGAAGAACCGGAACCAGTGCCTTCTCTGCCAGAGCGCCATGACCGATCTCACGTCTTCCCGGTCCTCTGGAGGGCTTTGTCTCACCCACAGAGTAGGAGGGGAAGTTATAATGGTGCATATAGCGCTTGCTTACTTCGTTTTCATCCAGCCCGTCGATACGCTGCATATCGGAAAGGGGCGCCAGGGTGGTCACCGTGCAGATCTGGGTCTGTCCTCTGGTGAACATGGCGGAGCCGTGCACTCTGGGAATCAGGTCAACCTCCGCAGCCAGCGGACGAATCTGATTGATGGCCCGGCCGTCGGGACGCTTGTGATCCTTCAGGATCATCTTGCGGACTGTCTTTTTCTGGTACTGGTATACCGCTTCATCCAGCACAGCCAGCCAGTCTTCCTTCTCCGCAAAGGCTTCCTCCAGTTTCGCGGTGATCTGGCGGATATTTTCCTCTCTCACCTGCTTTACATCTGTAAATACGGCTTCCTCCATCTCCTGGGGCGGCACGATCTTGCGGATCCCCTCAAACATCTCCTCCGGGATGGCGCAGCTTTCATAGGTATGCTTTTCCTTGCCCACCTCAGCCACAATCTGATTGATAAACTGAATAATGGTCTGGTTGATGTCATGGGCCATGTAGATAGCCTCAATCATCTTTGCCTCCGGAATTTCGTTGGCGCCGGCCTCGATCATAATCACCTTCTGGCTGGTGGAGGCCACAGTCAGCTGCAGATCTCCGTTTTTCCACTGCTCCTGGGAGGGGTTCACCACAAACTCGCCGTTTACCAGACCGATCTGGGTCATGGCGCAGGGACCGTCAAAGGGAATATCGGAAATACAGGTGGCGATGGAGGATCCCAGCATGGCCACCAGCTCCGGACGGCACTGAGGATCCACGGACAGCACCAGGTTGTCCAGGGTCACGTCATTTCTGTAATCCTTGGGGAACAGGGGACGCATGGGACGGTCAATCACACGGGCCGTCAAAACCGCGTTCTCAGAAGCCTTGCCCTCTCTCTTGTTAAAGCCTCCGGGGATTTTTCCCACAGAGTACATCTTTTCTTCAAATTCCACGCTCAGGGGGAAGAAATCGATTCCGTCCCTGGGTTTGTCGGACGCCGTAGCCGTGGAAAGCACGGTGGTATCGCCATAGTGCATGAAAGCGGCGCCGTTTGCCTGGGCCGCGACCCTGCCCACATCTACGCTGAGGGTTCTGCCGGCCAGTTCCATTGAAAATGTCTTATACATATTCTTTCTCCTTTTCGTATAAAAGACGAAATCTTCTTCCGAAACAACTGAAAAACTTACTTTCAGGAAAATCAGCTTTTCAGTGGTCTCGGCGCATCCGATTTCGCCGGTTGACGGGTTGCTTTTCCTTGTTCGCGATAAAAAAGGGCGGAAATATCCCGCCCTTTCCATCTGAATTATTTTCTGATTCCAAGTTTTGCAATCAAAGCACGGTATCCCTCAATATCAGTTTTCTTTAAATAAGCCAGCAGTCCTCTTCTCTGACCTACCATTTTCAGAAGACCTCTTCTTGAATGATGATCCTTGGGGTTATTCTGCAGATGCTCTGTCAGCTCCTGGATTCTGGCGGTCAGAACCGCGATCTGAACCTCGGGTGAACCGGTGTCGCCGGGTTTTCTGGCATACTCTGCGATAATTGCCTGTTTCTTTTCCTTTGAAATCATAGTTTTTCCTCCTGTTTTTTCACCGCCTGGCACCAAGGAACGGTCGGAGTCCTCCAAATTCCTGAGTACCGGCTAATTTCATACTCACCAACTATAGCATAACCCTGTAAATTCGTCAAGCGTCAACGCCGGGCAAACAGCACAAAGAGAAAAAAAGCTGCGCACAGGAACGCTACGCCGGCTCCATAGAGAGCGGCAGGCAGCATTTCCCGGAAATAATTCCTGTCTATCTCGTACCGGGACGGATCATTTTTCTCATAGGTCAGCCGGACATTCTGGTTGATGCGAAAAGCGCTGGGATAAGAACCTTTCGGATGGGTGATCTTATACAGCTGCCCGCCGGCGTAATATTCAAACACCGGATAATAGCAGTTTTTATAGGCAAAGCCCGGATCCGCGTTCTCTGTCTCTTTCAGAACCAGATCCACCACCCGGGCCGTCACCCTGCCTTTTCCCGCTTCTTTATAATTCTGATAGATTTTCCCGGCAACCCCGCCGGCTAAAGACAGAAGTCCCGCAATGACCAGCAGCAGACTGGCTGTCCACAAACTCTTATCCAAGAAAATACTCCTTTCCCGAGGAAATATCCCGGTGCATCTGCTCCTTCAGCAGCTCCAGAGAGGGAAATTTCTGTTCCGGCCGCTGAAAACGGCACAGCTGCGTAACAATTTCCTTTCCGTACAGATCCTCATCCACATCAAAGAGATAGGTTTCCACTCCCCGGAAGTTTTCTCCCACCGTGGGCTTGTAGCCGATATTGGTAACACCCTGGTAAACCTGTCCCTCTATCACGGTTCTGGAAGCATATACCCCGTTGGGGGGAAGAATCTTTTCCTCCGGCGGAATCAGATTTACGGTAGGCATCCCCAGGGTTCTTCCGATCCGGCGGCCGTGCATGACCACGCCTTTTACCGAAAACGGACGGCCCAGCAGCTTAGCCGCCAGTTCCATTTTGCCCTGTCCCACCGCTTCTCTTACAAAGGTACTGCTGATATCCCGGTCGCCGTACTTTTCCTTTTCCACCACTTCCACCCGGAAGCCGTGCTGCTTCCCCAGTTCTTTCAGCATGGAAGCGTCCCCCTCACGCCGGTAGCCGAACCGGAAATCCCGTCCTACGGCAATGTATCCGGCATGGAGGCGCTTTACCAGGATCTGCTCCGCGAAATGTTCCGGCGACATGCCGGAAATCGCAGGTACAAAGGGGCACTGGATCAGACAGGAAACCCCCATCCGCTCCGCGGCGTCCTTCTGTTCATCCATGGTAAGAAGCATCGGCCCGGTCCTGGCGTTCAGCGCGAACACCACGCTTCGCATCCCGTCCCGCTCCATCTGTCTGATGCGGCGGATCAGCTTCTGATGTCCCAGGTGCACGCCGTCAAACTTCCCGAGGGTAACCGCAGCGGGTCCGTCTGTATAAAAATCTGTTGTTCCCTGAAAAACCTCCATCTCATGTCTCCAAAAACATTTTTTCCGGCACGAAAACCTTTCTGTCTCCGTCCCACCGGTAAAGCCCCCGGAATATATGGTCAGCCGTATAGACTCTCACAGCTCCGGCATCCCCGGGCCCTGGCTCCTCCAGGAACTGCCGGGGCCTTAAAGGATTGCCGTTGAGCAGCAGCTTCTCAAATTCCGGGCGCACGCAAAGGGCTGCCGCATCCGGGAACAGTGTATCCACCGGGCGCACAGCCTCCCGGATCCGTCCCTCCCGGCAGAGTGCTTCTATCTCATCCAGCTTAAGGCTGTCTTTTTCCTCAAATATGCCGGTTCTGGTCCGCTTCAGGCTTTTCATGCAGCCGCCGCATCCCAGCCGGTCTCCCGCGTCGCTGCATAAAGTGCGGATGTAGGTTCCCTTGGAACAGTCCACCGAGAAAAACACCTCCGGAAGATTCACCCTGCGGATTTCAATTCCGTAAATCTGTACCGGTCTTGGCTTTCGCTCCACCTCTATCCCGGCCCTTGCCAGCTCATACAGCTTTTTTCCGTTTACCTTCAGCGCGGAATACATGGGGGGCACCTGCAGGTAGGGGCCCACAAAACCAGCCAGGCACTCTCTGACCTGTTTTTCATCCGCATTGACGGGACAGGTCCGCAGTACGGTTCCTGTGGTGTCCTGAGTGTCTGTGGACTGGCCCAGCAGCAGAACCGCCTCATAGGTTTTCCCCGTGTCGGTCAGCATATCGCACAGTTTTGTGCCGGATCCCAGGCAGACGGGAAGAACTCCCTCGGCCTCCGGATCCAGCGTCCCCGTATGGCCGATTTTTTTCTGCTTCAGAATCCCTCTCAGTCTGGCCACCACATCATGGCTTGTATATCCCTTTTCTTTATAAACGTTTATCACTCCGGAGATCACGGTTCCTCCTGCCTCAGCTGTTTATCCATATGCTTTACTACGTTGTTGATGACATCGTAAACGGTTCCCTGCATGGTGCAGCCCGCCGCCTTTTTATGGCCGCCGCCGCCGAAATAGCAGGCGATTACGCTCACATCGATCTTTCCGTTGGACCGCATACTCACTTTAAATTCCTGGGGTCCGGTCTGGTAGAGGAAAATAGCCCCCTCCACTCCCCTGGTGCTGCGCAGCTGCTGTACGATACCATCCAGGTCCTTGGGCTCCACTCCGTAGAAGGCCATATCCTTCTGCCGGATGGCGCTGAAAATAATCTTCCCGTCCAGCATGGTGATGCTCTCCAGGAGCGCTCTTCCCAGTATCTGATTCTGCAGATAGGTTTTCTGGACATACGTGCGGTCCACAATGTCCGTAAAGTCAATTCCCTTATCCATCAGCATACCGGCTGTCCGCATGGTACGGCTGGAGGTGCAGGAATAGGTGAACAGTCCCGTATCATGGGCCATCCCCATATACAGCGCTTCCGCCATCTCTTTTGTAATTTTATCTTCTTCCAGAATCTGGCAGACCAGCTCGCAGGTGGAACTGGCTTCCGGCTCCACATAATTGACATCCGCAAAGGAACCGTTGCTTACGTGGTGATCAATGCAGACTGTTTTTTTCGCCGTGTCAAAATATCTGACAGCGTCTCCCAGCCTCTTGGTATCGCCGCAGTCCAGAGCGAAAAACACATCGTATTCCCGGCTCCCGGTACAGTCGTCGGTAACCTGATCCGTTCCCTTCAGGAAGCGGAAGGAATCCTGAAAGTCTCCCAGGTACACGGTAACCTGAAGCTGGGGAAAATATTCCCGCAGATACAGGCTCAGTCCGATGCAGGCTCCCACGCAGTCGCCATCCGGACGCACATGTCCGGCGATGGCCACCTGTTTCGCGCCCTGGAGCTCCTCTGTCAAATTAATCATGCACATCTTCCCTTTCTTCGTCATCCAAATCCTTTACCACATCGTCGATCAGTTTCGACATGCTGACTCCATAGGCAATGGACTGATCCAGAATAAACCGGATCTGGGGGGTATTGCGCAGATTTACCGTTCTGGCCAGCTCTCTGCGGATATACCCTTCCGCGCTGCGAAGACCGGCCAGCGTATTTTTCTGGGCTTCCTCATCCCCCAGGACGCTGATGTACGCCTTGCATGTCTTCAGGTCAGGCGCCACCTCCACTGCCGTCACCGATGTCATGGGGTGAATCCGGGGATCCTTGATTCCGTTATGGATAATCATGGACAGTTCCTTCATCACTTCCCCATTGACTCTGGTATTCTTAATGCTGTTTTTTCTCATATAAACAATCAGCCCCTATCTCGGTACTTCCACCATCACATAGGCCTCTACCTGGTCGCCCTCTTTGATATCGTTGAATTTCTCAAAGACAAATCCGCACTCATAGCCGGCCTTTACTTCCTTCACATCATCCTTGAAACGTCTCAGGGAAGCCAGCGATCCCTCGAAAATCTTGGCGTCATCCCTGTAGATCCGGGCGGAGCAGCCTCTCTGGAACACACCGTCCAGCACATAGGAACCGGCAATGGTTCCCACGCCGGAGGCCTTGAAGATCTGGCGCACCTCCGCATGGCCGATCACCTTCTCCTCAAAGACGGGATCCAGCATACCCTTCATGGCCGCCTCAATATCCGCTATGGCGTCGTAGATCACCCGGTAGAGACGTACATCCACGCCCTCACGCTCCGCGGTGGATTTCGCCATGGCATCCGGACGGACGTTAAAGCCTATGATAATCGCGCTGGAGGCGGAGGCCAGAATCACGTCGGATTCGTTGATCGCGCCAACGCCGGCATGGATCACTTTTACAACCACTTCTTCATTGGAAAGCTTGAGAAGGCTCTGCTTCACCGCCTCCACGGAACCCTGCACATCCGCTTTTACAATCAGGTTCAGCTCTTTCAGATTGCCCGCCTGAATCTGGGTAAACAGATCGTCCAGGGACATCCGGATCTTCGTATCCTCCAGAAGTTTCTCTCTGCCTTCGCTGATAAAGGTCTCGGAAAAGCTTCTGGCCTCTTTTTCTGTCTCGGGAGAGATAAAGATCTCGCCTGCGCCGGGCACATCTGAGAAGCCCAGGATCTCCACAGGCATGGAGGGCCCTGCTTCCTTCACTCTGCGTCCCTTGTCATCCATCATGGCTCTCACTTTGCCGTGACAGGCTCCCGCGCAGATGGGATCGCCCACATGGAGCGTTCCTTTCTGTACCAGCACCGTGGCCACCGGTCCTCTGCCCTTATCCAGCTGGGCCTCAATCACCAGACCTCTGGCTCTTCTTGCCGGGTTTGCTTTCAGCTCCAGCACTTCGGCTGTAAGCAGAATCATCTCCAGCAGATTGTCGATGCCTTCATGGGTATGAGCGGAAACCGGAACAAAGATCGTGCTTCCGCCCCAGTCCTCGGGGATCAGGCCGTACTCGGTCATTTCCTGCTTTACCCGTTCCACATTGGCGCTGGGCTTATCAATTTTGTTTACCGCGACAATAATTTCAATTCCGGCCGCCTTCGCGTGGTTGATGGCCTCCACCGTCTGGGGCATCACGCCGTCATCCGCCGCCACCACCAGAATGGCGATATCCGTGGAGTTGGCGCCCCGCATCCGCATAGCCGTAAAGGCTTCGTGGCCCGGGGTATCCAGGAAGGTGATCTTCTGTCCGTTGCAGGTCACTACGGAAGCGCCGATATGCTGGGTAATGCCGCCGGCCTCCCGGTCGATCACATGGGTATTCCGGATGGCGTCCAGCAGAGACGTCTTTCCATGGTCTACGTGACCCATCACGCACACCACAGGCGGACGGGGAACCAGGGTATCCTCCGGATCTTCCACATCTTTCAGAAGCTCCTCCAGCACGTCTACCTTTTCTTCCTTTTCGCAGATAAAGTTATATTCCAGCGCGATCTCTTCCGCTGTATCAAAATCAACCTCCTGGTTGACCGTTACCATGGTTCCCTGCAGGAACAGTTTTTTCACGATAGCCGCCGGCTGCACTTTCATGCGGTCAGCCAGCTCCTTGATGGTCATGGTCTCGGGGAGTACCAGCGTCTTGATGACATCTTCCTGCTTCTCCACAGGCTTGGGAGCCGCAGCCGGCTTGGCATTCTTATTCTGGTTTTTGTTTTTGCCAAGATTCTTCTGGCCGCCCTTGCCGCTGTTTCTCTCCATGCGGTCCAGTCTGTCGCCTCTCTCCGGCTTCTCATTGCGCCGGTCGTTCCGGCTGCCCCGTTCATTCTTTACCCGGCCTTCTTTTTCCATGGGCTTTGCGTCCATGGCAGGCTTGGGAATGCCGGGCATTCTGCTGCCCTGTCCTCTTCCCTGGAAGCCTCTCTCGCCCTGGGGTCTGTCCCCTCTGCCGCCCTGGGGACGGCCCTCGCCTCTTCCTCCGGCGTTCCTGCCTCCGTCTCTTGTATCTCTCGCGCCTGAAAAACGGCCTCTCTCACCCTGGGGTCTGCCCTGTCCTCTCTCCTGATTCTGAGCGTTTCCTCTGGGAGCTGCTCCCTGGGGTCTGCCCTGGCCCTGGGGCCTTGCGCCGGTTCCGGCCTGGGAAGGCCTGTTTTGTCCCTGTCCCTGGGGATGGGAGGAAGCTGTCTGCGGCCGGGTCTGGACCTTTGCGGCCTCCTCGTTTTTCTGCACCTTCACCGGCTCCTGCTGAGGCTGTGCCAAAGCAGCCGGTTTTTCCTGGGGCTTCACAGCACCTTCCGGTTTCCTTGCGGGACTGTGGCCGGCAGGCGCCCCTCCCTTTGCGGGAGCCTTGGCTCCTCCCTGGGGTCTGGGACCGCCGGGTCTTGCCGTTCCCGGCCGCTGTCCCGGCCGGACCATGCCGGTCTTGCTGTTCTGCGGGCGGAATACCTGAATAATATTCTTCTTTTTCGGTTTTCCCTCTTCTTTTGCCCCGTCTTTCTTTTCAAATTTCTTTTTGATTTTTTCGCACACCTCTTCGTCCACGGTGCTCATATGGCTGGAAACCTGAACGCCCAGGCCCTCCAGCGCTTCCAGAATATCTTTATTTTCTTTTCCCAGCTCTTTCGCCAGTTCATGCACTCTCATTTTACCCATACTCAAGACCTCCGCTCATCCTCATTTTCAAGTTGCTTTCTGATTGCCCCGGCCAATCCCGGATCCGTTACCGCCAGAGAAGCCCGGTACTCCTGGCCGATGCTTCCCCCCAGTTCCTCCTTGCCGCCGTATACGGCTATGGGAACCTGGTAGTAATCGCACATATTCCGGAATTTTTTCTTTGTATTCTCCGAGGCTTCCCGGGAAACCAGCACCAGGCAGGCCTTGCCCGTTTTCACGGCTGTCTCGGTGGAAAATTCCCCGCTGACCAGTCTGCCGGCCTTTTTTGACAGACCCAGCAGGGACAAAACCCTATTTCCCTTCAATCGCATCAATCTCCTTTTTCAGATCCGCATACGTCTGTGCCGAGATAGGCGTTTTCAAAGCCCGTTCCAGGCTTTTTGACTTCACCGCCTTCTCAAAGCACTCTTTCGAATAGCAAAGATAGGCTCCTCTGCCGTTTTTACGCCCGGTCGTGTCCAGAACTACCGTTCCTTCCTCCGTGCGAAGCAGCCGAAGCAGTTCTTTTTTATTTTTCATTTCCTGACATCCCACGCATTTTCTCTGGGGGATTTTTTTTACCTGGGCCATGTCTTACTCCTGCCGGTCCTCCGTCAAATCCTCCTCAGAATAAGCATACTCCTCATCCTGGGGATATTCCTCGTCCTGATAGCCGCCTTCTTCATCGTAACCCTCTTCGCCGTAGCCGTCCTCGTCGTAATATTCGTCCTCGTCCTGGTAGTAATCGCTTTCATACTCCAGCAGATCTCCGGATTCTCTGGCCTGGGTCTCGCTCTTGATATCAATCTTAAATCCGGTAAGTCTGGCTGCCAGCCTTGCGTTCTGGCCTTCCTTGCCGATGGCCAGGGACAGCTGGTAGTCCGGCACCACAACCTTGGCGGTTTTTTCATCGTCATCCGCCATTACATAAATAACCTTGGCGGGACTTAAGGCGTTTTCAATCAGCAGAGCCGGGTTATCATCCCAGTTGATAATATCAATCTTCTCTCCGCCCAGCTCGGATACCACCGCGTTGACTCTGGCGCCGTTCATTCCCACGCAGGCGCCCACCGGATCCACGTTGGGGTCATTGGAGGATACAGCCATCTTGCTTCTGCTGCCGGCCTCCCTGGCAATGCTGCGGATCTCCACAATTCCTTCCTTCACCTCCGTCACTTCATTTTCAAAGAGACGTTTTACAAGCTCCGGATGGGTTCTGGAAACCAGGATGCGGGGGCCTTTGGGCGTATCCTTTACTTCCATCACATATACCTTAATGCGCTGGGTGGGATAGAAGGACTCCCCTTTGATCATCTCATTCTCATTGAGCATGGCGTCCACCTTGCCCAGGTTCACACTGACATTCTTGCCAACATACCGCTGTACAATACCGGTCACCACATCTTTTTCCTTCTCGTAGTACTGATTGTACAGGGATTTTCTCTCTTCCTCCCGGATTTTCTGCAAAATCACGTTCTTGGCATTCTGGGTGGCAATACGGCCGAACTCCTTGGAACGGATGTCCACCCGCACCACATCCCCCAGATCATATTTGGGATCTTTCATGCGGGCGTCTGTAAGACTGATCTGAGTCAAATCGTCCTCCACCTTATCCACCACCGTCTTTTCCGCGTAGATTTCAAACTCGCAGGTGTCCGGATCAATGTTGACCACCACGTTGCTGACCTCATTTTTGCCGTAATGGTTCTTGCAGGCCTGCAGCAGAGACTGGCGAATCGCCTCCAGCAGCGTATCCTTGCTGATGTTCTTCTCTTTTTCAAGAATTGTTAATGCCTCGAACAGTTCGTTGTTCATCTTCCCACTTCCTCCTTAAAAATCAAACGAGAGACGGACAAGAGCAATATTGTCTCTCGCAAATTCCATAATCTCATGGTCCTCCAGTTCAATTACCAGTCTGTTCTTATCAAAATCCTTCAGAACACCGGTAAATTCCCTTTCATGGTCCACAGGGCGGAATGTCCTGATTTCCACCTCTTCCCCTATGCTTCTGGCAAAATCCTTGTCTTTTTTCAGAGGCCTGCCAAGTCCCGGGGAACTTACTTCCAGAATATAGGCGTCATCTATAAAGTCCTCTTCATCCAGCAGATCGCTGAGCCGGCGGCTGACAGCCTCGCAGTCGTCCACCGTAATGCCTCCCGGCTTATCAATGTAAGCCCTCAGGTACCAGTTGCTTCCCTCTTTCACGTATTCCACGTCAACCAGTTCAAACCGGAATTCGTTCATGATGGGCAGAAGCAGCTCTTCCGTCTTCTGTTCATAGGTTTCCCTTTTGCTCATTTGCATTCCTCCGTTTTCTCGGTCATACACGAAAGAAGAACGGGTTCATCACCCGTTCTTCTGCCAGTTACCTATTCATCGTTACAGATTGTAGCACCTTGCGAAGAAAAATGCAAGGGGAAAATCGGAATTTTTTCCAATTTTACCAGGGATTTACCGCTTTTTTACTGGTTTTCTCTGGAAACCTCAATCTTATAGACCGTATCCAGGGGATGGATATCGCTGGTAGCATCCTTGTATACATAGAAGGTAACCATGTTCCAGCTGTCTTCGCCTGCCCCGTAATACCGGTAGCTTCCGCTGTCCTCTACTTCATAGGCGATGCCGTCCGCCTCCAGCGCGGCGATCAGATCATCCTCTGACATGCCGATGGTATAGCCGCCGGGGAGATTCATCTCCGCCTCCATGCCGTAATCGCCGGCGCTCAGGGTTTCCATCCAGCAGTTTTCCGGGCTGGTGGCATAGGCAGCGTCATTGCTTACCATCTCGCTGAAGCTGAAGCCTTCCTTCACCAGGGCAACCCAGCCAAAGGATCCGGCGCTGATCACCTGGTCGCTGTTGTTCTCATCAATCGTCCAGCCGTTTTCCAGCAGGGCGCTCACCGGGCAGGGCAGCTGATAAAGGCTGCCGTCCAGTTCCACCGTATAGGAGAGCAGATCGTCTCCCAGCTCCGCGGGAGCCTGGTACGCCGCGATCTCTTCCGGCACCTCGTCGCTGGCCTCGCCTGCGTCAAAGCCCTCCGGCGCTACAAAATTCTGCATTTCAATATCTTCCAGAACGCCGCTCTCCGTGCCCACAGTCAGCCGCACATCGCAGAAGCTGTCTTTCTGATAGGTGAGAGCCGTGTACGTATCTCCCTCATAGGTATCGGTGGGCGTTCCGTAAGCCGTCTGGATATCCTCCAGGGTGGATACGCCTCTCTGAATGCCGCCGGCCATCAGGATTTCACCTGTGTTTACATCCCAGTCGAACCCGTCAATGGAGATGCCGCCCACCAGGCACTGGGAAGCGGGCAGATTGTTGATCCCCAGGTTAAGCACATAGGCCGTACATGTTACATCGTCTTTGGAAAAGTAATAGATGCCGTACTGGTTGGGCTCAATCTCGTCCTCTTCGCTGCCGGTGTAATCGGTATCCATCTCCCAGCCGTTTGCTTTAAAGGCTTCGTAGGACATGGGGAACTGATAAACCGTTCCGTCAATCTGGATCTGAAAATCATACAGAGTATCAGACAGGACGGTCTGCTCCCCCACACTGGCAAGGTCTGCCGTCTGTTCCGCCGATGCGGCCTCTGTTGCCTCTTCTCCCATGGCAGGCGCTGCCGCCATCATGGCGCAGGCTGCTGTCAGCACTCCCCATCTCATCCATTTACTGTGTCTTTTCATACGCTTCTCCTTCTCCTTAAAGATCATAAAATCCGGGAAAATATGGTTCATCTCTTCCCCTTTTCACTATACCCTGCCGGCAGGTCTGTGTCAATATGATTATAGCCGTATCAGCCCCTGACTTTTGTTCCTTTTCCGTCTCTTCCGCTGACCTTTAAACGGTTCAGGCTTACCATCCGGCCTCCGGCCTCCGCCTGCAGGCTGTGTTCCGGCTCCAGGATGTAGGCGGCCCCCACCAGGTCGCCGGAAGAGAGACGGATTCCCCGCACTCCCATGGCAGCCTTTTTCTGAACCGGCACCTCTTCCAGGGGGAAGCGGAGCAAATAATCATGTTTTGTCTGCAGCACAAGATGGTCCTGATCGGCAGCGGTCTCCACCGCTGCCACCCGGTCACCGGATGCCAGCTTGGTGGCCGCGATGGTCCGTTTTGACACATCGAATTCCGCTCCCTGCACCCGCTTTACGCTTCCCTGCTGCGTCACAAATACCAGACAGGATTCTTTCACCTTCTCCAGCGGCATCACCGCCACAACGCTCTCCTCCGCGCTGTTATAATTGCACAGGTTGTCGATAGGCGTTCCCTTGTCCCGGAATTTCCCGTAGGGAACGTCCGCCGCTTTCAGAAGATGCTGTTTGCCCGTGTCGGTAAAGACGCTGATTCTGCCGGTGTTCATACAGTGGATGACCACCCGGCTTTCCGAATCCGCCGCCTCCTTGTTTCTCTCATACACGGACTCGTCTATGGTCCTGGCATATCCGAACCGGTCCATCAGGAACACCACCGGCATCTCTTCCGCCTCTTTTTCTTCCAGAACGACCTGCGCCGCGTTTTCCACGGAGGTTCTTCTGGGGCGGGCAAATTCTTTCTTATAGGCCTTCAGCTCATCTGTAATCACCTTTGCCATGGAATCATAGTTGTTCAGAATATCGCTGTACCGCTCAATATTGGCAAGGGTCTGCTTGTGCTCCTCCATAAGAGCCTCGATTTCCAGCCCGATAAGCTTGTACAGCCGCATCTCCAGAATGGCTGCGGCCTGGGCTTCCGTAAATTTCAGCTTTGCCGCCATCTTCTTTGATTTGGCTGTTTTGAAGGCAATCCCTTCCGTCACCCCGTTTACCAGGCAGTCCTTCACCTGCTTCTGACTTTTGCTGCCCCGCAGAATCTCGATAATCAGGTCGATGACGTCGCAGGCCCGGATCAGGCCCTCCTGGATCTCCTTTTTGTGAAGTTCCTTATCCAGCAGCGTCTGATATTTTTTGGTGGCAATATCAAACTGGAACTCAATATGGTGTTCCAGAATGCCCCGCAGGCTTAAGGTCTCCGGTTTGCCGTCCGCCACGGCCAGCATATTGACGCCGAAAGTATCCTCCAGCCGGGTTTTTTTATAAAGAAGATTTTTCAGGTATTCCGTATCGGCCCCTTTTTTCAATTCCAGCACGATGCGGATTCCTTCTTTGGAAGACTGATTGGAGATGTCCACAATATCCGTGGTTTTTTTTATCTCCGCCAGAGCGGCCACGTCGTTTAAAAATTTTCCGATATTGGCCCCCAGCATGGTATAGGGGATCTCCGTAATCACCAGACGTTCTCTTCCCCCCTTGACCTGTTCCACCTCCACCCGGCCCCGGATCTTAATTTTCCCGGTTCCGGTACGGTAAATCTCCCGCAGTTCATCTTTGTTCACCACAATGCCGCCGGTCGGAAAATCCGGCCCCTGGATATAGTCCAGGAGACGGTCGTCGCTGATCTGGTCATCCTGTATCAGGGCGATCACCGCGTCGATCACCTCTCCCAGATTGTGGGGCGGAATGCTGGTCACCATGCCCACAGCAATCCCTTCCGATCCGTTTACCAGAAGATTGGGAATGCGGGCCGGCAGCACCTCCGGCTCCTTTTCCGTCTCGTCAAAGTTTGGCACAAACTCCACCACGCCCTTGTCCATATCGGAGAGGAATACCTCCTGGGTGATTTTCTGCAGCCGGGCTTCCGTATAACGCATGGCCGCGGCCCCGTCCCCCTCGATGGATCCGAAATTGCCGTGGCCGTCCACCAGGGGCACTCCCATCTTGAAATCCTGGGCCAGCACCACCAGGGCCCCGTAAATGGAACTGTCTCCGTGGGGATGGTATTTACCCATGGTATCTCCCACGATACGGGCGCTCTTTCGGTAAGGCCGGTCATACCGGATCCCCAGTTCATACATATCATAGAGCGTGCGCCTCTGCACCGGCTTCAGTCCGTCCCGCACATCCGGCAGTGCCCGGGAGACGATTACGCTCATGGCATAATCGATATATGATTTCTGCATGATGTCAGAATACTCTGTCCTGATAATCTGTCCTTCCATCTTTTAAACTCCTCTTTCTTACACATCAAGCAGCGCTTCTTTCGCATGCTCATAGATAAAGGCCTTCCGGGGCGGCACGTCGTTCCCCATCAGCATCTCCGTCACGTCGGAGGCCATGCGGGCGTCCTCAATCTCCACCCGCTTCAGGGTTCTTGTCTCCGGGTTCAGTGTGGTCTCCCAGAGCTGTTCCGCGTCCATCTCACCCAGGCCCTTGTACCGCTGCAGGGTAAAAGGCGTCTTATGTCTTTTCCTGTATCGGCGCAGGGCGTCGTCATCATACAGATATTCCTCCTCGCCTCTGGCAGGAATCGCCTTATACAGGGGCGGCATGGCGATATAAACATGGCCCTCATAAATCAGCTCCGGCATAAAGCGGTAAAACAGAGTGAGCAGAAGGGTGCAGATATGGGCGCCGTCCACATCCGCATCCGCCATAATAATAATCTTATCGTACCGCAGCTTGCTGATGTCAAAATCATTCCCGTATCCTTCCGAGAAGCCGCAGCCAAAGGAGTTGATCATAGTCTTGATCTCCGCGTTGGCCAGCACCTTGTCAATGCTGGCCTTTTCCACATTCAGGATTTTTCCCCGGATAGGAAGGATGGCCTGGTAATTCCGGTTTCTGGCAGTCTTTGCGGAGCCTCCGGCGGAATCTCCCTCCACGATGAATATCTCGCATTTGGAAGGATCCCGGCTCTCACAGTTGGCCAGCTTCCCGTTGCTGTCAAAGGAATATTTCTGCTTCGTCAGCATATTGGTTTTGGCCTTTTCCTCCGTCTTACGGATTTTGGCAGCTTTTTCCGCGCAGGAAAGCACTGCTTTCAGCGAATCCAGATTTTTGTCAAAGTACAGCACTACCTCTTCGCCGGTTACCTTTCCCACCGCCTTGGCCGCGTCCTGGTTGTCCAGCTTTGTCTTGGTCTGGCCTTCAAAGCTGGGATCCGGATGACGCACAGAAATCACTGCCGTCAGTCCGTTGCGGATGTCCGCCCCGGTAAAATTGGGATCCTTCTCTTTCAGGATTCCCAGCTCTCTGGCATAAGTATTCATCACCTGGGTGAAGGTGGATTTAAAACCGGTCAGATGGGTGCCTCCCTCCGCGTTATAGATGTTATTGCAGAAGCCCAGCACGTTCTCATGGAACTCATTCACATACTGGAGAGCGCATTCCACCGTGATGCCGTCCGACTCTCCCTTAAAATAAACCGGATCGCAGACAGCTTCCTTGTTTTTGTTCAGATCCCGGATAAAACCCAGGATTCCCTCCGGCTCATGAAATTGTACCGTCTCCTCTTTTCCCTCCCGGCGGTCCTCAAACAGAATCGTCAGCTCCGGATTCAGATAGGCGGTTTCATGAAGGCGGCTTTTGATCTCAGTAGCGGAAAACCGGGTTACCTCAAAAATCTCCTCATCCGGCAGAAAGCTGATCTTCGTGCCCGTCTTTTTGGTTTTTCCTATCACCGGCAGAAGTCCCTTCTCCAGAGGAATCACAGGATTTCCCCGCTCATACCGGTCATGATAGATCTGTCCGTCCCGAAATACCTGAATATCCAGCCACTGGGACAGGGCGTTCACCACGGAGGAGCCCACGCCGTGAAGGCCTCCGCTGGTTTTATACACGGAGCTGTCAAACTTTCCGCCCGCATGGAGGGTGGTAAAAACCAGACGCTCCGCCGACATTCCCTTTTCGTGCATTCCCACAGGGATACCCCGGCCGTTGTCTTCCACGGTAGCCGATCCGTCCTTTTCCAGAATCACGGAAATATGGTCGCAGTAGCCCGCCAGATGTTCATCCACGGAATTATCCACGATCTCGTAAACCAGATGATTCAGTCCCTTCCGGGAGGTGCTGCCGATATACATGCCCGGCCGTTTGCGAACTGCCTCCAGCCCCTCCAGGACCGTAATGCTGCTGGCGTCATAATTCTTGCTGTTTGCCATTGAAAAACCAACCTTTCTCAGTGATCAATACTTTTCCGCCACTTCTCCCCTCTTTTTATAGATGGAACGGGCAGGCACCACTTCTCTCACGGAGGAGAGAGGGTAAATATTTGTGCAGGGACCCACTACCGTACCGGGATTCAGCACAGATCCGCAGCCCACTTCCACTTGGTCTCCCAGCATAGCGCCGAATTTCTTCAGTCCGGTCTCATAGCGCCGCTCCCCGTCCTTGACAATCACCAGGGTTTTATCGGATTTCACATTGGAAGTAATGGAGCCGGCGCCCATATGGGCCTTGTAGCCCAGAATGGAATCCCCCACATAATTATAATGGGGTACCTGTACTTTATTAAACAGAATCACGTTCTTCAGTTCCGTGGAATTTCCCACTACAGCCCCTTCGCCCACAATAGCGTTTCCCCGGATGAAAGCGCAGTGGCGTACCTCGGCCTCTTTTCCGATAATAGCCGGCCCGTGGATATAGGCGGTGGGCGCTACAGAAGCGCTCTTTGCCACCCACACATCTTCTCCCCGCTTCTCATATTCCGCAGGGTCCAGGGAAGCGCCCAGCTCCAGAATAAAGGCGCCGATTTTCGGCAGAAGCTCCCAGGGATAAACCGCTCCCTCAAAAAGATCTTTCGCGATTGTCTCATTCAGATTGTATAAGTTTTCAATTCTGCAGGTTTCCATCTTATTTTCCATTTTTTACCGTCTCCTTCTTCTCTTTCTTTTCTGTGCCCGCAGCGGGTTTCTTCCCGCCCGGTTTCCTTTCCGCCGCCGAAGTTTTCCTGTAAAAGACGGCGTCCGCGTCAAAAAGCTGGCGCAGGTTCCACTGTTGATTCTGGTTCAGCACCCCCTGGGTGCGGGACACAATAAAATGGTCCAGTTTTTCCATATATTCCTCGGAGGTAATGGTTCCCTCCGCCACATAGTTCAGTCCTTTTTCCCAGCTGGCCGTCAATTCTGGGTTCAGCAGGGAGCGGATGGACAGATACACCACGTCATAAATCATCTCTCCCATCAGGGTGGGGGTCAGCACCTGGGTCTTTTTATTCAGGGCAATATATTTATTTGCCACCAGTTTCTTTAAAATCTCGGCCCGGGTAGCGCTGGTGCCGATCCCGCAGCTTTTAATCTGGGAGCGCAGCTCCTCGTCCTCAATCAGCTGTCCCGCATTTTCCATGGCCAGGATCATGGAGCCTGAATTGTACCGCTTCGGGGGAGAGGTCTCTCCTTCCCGGATCGCAAGCCCCTTTACCGGTATCCGGCTTCCCTTTCTCAGATGGCTAAACGCTTCCAGAGAAGAAGCGTCCCAGCCCATATCCCGGGTTTCTTCCGGATTTTGGTTCTCCTCTCCGGAAGATTCCCTCTCCCGCTCAGGATCTTCACCCCGGCTCTTTTTTTCTCCCTGGTTTTGGGCAACTTTCAGGTATCCTTCCTCCAGCAGCACACGGAAGGAAGTGAAAAATTTTTCCTCCTGCTCTTCCGGTCCCATGGCTGTCACAAGGCTGACCTTCTGGAACACCGCCGGCGGATAAAAAATGCCCAGGAACCGGCGCACCACCAGCGCGTAAACGCCGTATCCATGCCCTTTCAGGCCTCCCAGGGCTCCCAGCCCCTGGCCTGTGGGGATAATGGCGTAATGGTCCGTAATCTGCTTATCATTCACATACCGGGTCTTTTCAATGCCCCGGAACATTTCTTTCTCCAGTATCTCCCGGACAAAATCGCCTGCCGGCCCGAAATTCTGCAGTCCTCTGATATTCTTCTGTATCTCCCTGGCCACTGCGGTGGAAAGTACCCTGGCATCCGTTCTGGGGTAGGTCACCAGCTTCTTTTCATACAGCTCCTGGACAATCCGCAGCGTTTCGTCCGGGCTGATCTTAAACATCCGGGAGCAGTCGTTCTGCAGTTCCGCCAGATTGTAGAGCAGCGGCGGATTTTTCTTTTCTTTCTTCCGCTCGATGGAACATACCCTGGCCTCAGGAGGCTGTATCCTCTCCAGCTTTTCTTTCAGCTCCAGGGCATCCTTTTTTTCCTTAAATCCGTTTTCTTTATAAAGTCTGGGGGACAGATAGTAAGCGGAGCCTTCCACAGCCCGGAATTCTCCTTCAAATTCTTTCCCGCCCCAGAAAAGTCTATTCAAAACCCGGTAAAACGGCGTTTTGACAAACTGCCGGATCTCCCGTTCCCGCCGGACAATCATGCCCAGCACGCAGGTCATCACCCTTCCCACGGAAATAACGCAGTACCGCTCCCCCAGATAGCCTGAGACGGCATTTCCGTATTTCAGGGTCAGAAGCCGGGAAAAATTAATCCCCATCAGATAGTCTTCCTTTGCCCGCAGATAAGCGGAGGCGGAAAGATTGTCGTACTCGGAAAGATCCTTGGCTGTCCGGA
The DNA here is from genome assembly GCA_018713435.1 of Candidatus Merdiplasma excrementigallinarum. Taxonomy (GTDB): domain Bacteria; phylum Bacillota; class Clostridia; order Lachnospirales; family Lachnospiraceae; genus Merdiplasma; species Merdiplasma excrementigallinarum. The sequence continues at coordinate 24,313 of DVOS01000056.1, read as the reverse complement.
TCCCTCTGAGAATTTCCTCCTCTGTCTGAGAATCAATCCAGACCCTTTTCTGAATTTTATCTTTCACACCCGCCATCTGGGCCACCAGCCGGTAGATATATTCTCCTTCCCGCCCGGAATCCGTACAGACATAGATAATGTCTACATCCGGACGGTTTAAAAGCCCTTTTACAATCTGGAATTGCTTCTTCACAGAGGGGATCACCTCATAGAGAAACTCATCCGGAATAAAGGGCAGTGTGCTCAGACTCCATCTTTTGTATTTTTCATCGTAAACTTCAGGGTAGCTCATGGTCACCAGATGGCCCACGCACCAGGTTACCACCGCATGTTCGGATTCCTGGTATCCGTCATGCCGGGTCATAGGCTCCTTGAGAGCTTTGGCAAACTCCATGGCCACGCTGGGTTTTTCCGCTATGTACAGGGATTTACCCATTCCATTCCTCCAGTAACATAAAACAGGGACTCATGCCGGTCGAAACCGTATCAGTCCCTATTATACGTTACTTTATTCGATTTTTGCAAGCCCCAGTTCAGCGGGGGAAATCATTTTGGCTGGATATACTTCTTTGCCACCAAGGTTTCCGCGCAGAGAATAGCGCCGCCTGCCGCGCCCCTTACGGTGTTGTGGGAAAGGCCGATGAACTTGAAATCGTAAACCTTATCCTCTCTGATCCGTCCGATGGACACGCCCATGCCTCTCTCGTAATCCACATCCAGCTTCACCTGGGGACGGTTATCCTCTTCCAGATACTGGATAAACTGCTTGGGAGCGCTGGGAAGATTCAGTTCCTGGGGAAGTCCCTTATAATGAACCAGCCGATCGATCAGTTCTTCTTTTGTAGGCTTCTTTCTGAATTTCACAAATACTGCCGCCGTATGGCCGTCCAGTACCGGCACCCGCACGCACTGGCAGGTAATCACTGGGCTGTCCGCCGCTTTGATCACTCCGTCCTCAATATGGCCCCAGATTTTCATGGGCTCCATCTCGCTCTTCTCTTCTTCCCCGCCGATGTAGGGAATTACATTCTCCACCATCTCCGGCCAGTCCTTAAAGGTTTTTCCCGCACCGGAGATTGCCTGATAGGTAGTGGCTGTCACCTCATAGGGCTCAAACTCTTTCCAGGCGCTCAAGGCCGGCGTGTAGGACTGGATCGAACAGTTGGGCTTTACGGCAATAAAGCCCCGGGTGGTGCCCAGACGCTGTTTCTGGTACTGAATCACCTCAAAATGCTCCGGATTGATCTCTGGAATCACCATGGGTACGTCCGGGGTCCAGCGGTGGGCGCTGTTGTTGGAAACCACCGGGGTTTCCGTCTTCGCGTACTCCTCCTCAATTTTCCGGATCTCCTCCTTGGTCATATCCACAGCGGAAAATACAAAGTCAACCGTAGAGGCCACATGCTCCACATCATTCACATTCATAACCACCATATTTTTAACTTCTTCCGGCATGGGCGTTTTCATCTTCCAGCGTCCGCCCACCGCCTCCTCATAGGTTTTCCCCGCGCTTCTGGGGCTGGCTGCCAGGGTGGTTACCTGAAACCAGGGATGATTTTCCAGCAGTGAGATAAACCGCTGGCCTACCATACCGGTGGCTCCTAAAATTCCTACTTTCAGTTTCTGTTCCATTTTTTCATTCTCCTCATCTTATATCCTCTGGTGTGTGCGTCACTCATCGACAAATGTACACCAGAGACGTATCTTTGTCAAGATTTTTTTGTATCCGCCAGTTTTCCATGCTCTTTCAGATAGGTTTGCTCCAGCCGGATCACCTGTTCCATGGCCTGCTGCCCGGGAGCCCCCAGGGTCACTCTCTTCTCCACGCAGGTTTTCAGGCTGATGGCCTCATAAATATCTGGTCCGAATACCGGGCTGATGGCCTGATATTCCTCCAGGCTCATCTCATCCAGGCTGATGCCCCGCTCCAGGCAGTGCAGCACCAGTTTTCCCACGATTCCATGGGCGTCCCTGAAGGGCACGCCGTGATTTACCAGATAATCCGCCGCGTCCGTAGCGTTGGTAAATCCCCGTCTGGCTGAGGCCTCCATGGTTTCCCGGGAAAATTTCATGGTGGCGATCATGCCCCGAAACAGTTCCACACATCCCTTCACCGTATCGATGGCGTCAAAGGTCAGTTCCTTATCCTCCTGCATATCTTTATTGTAAGCCAGGGGAAGCCCTTTCATGGTGGTGAGCAGGGACAGAAGAGCCCCGTACACTCTTCCTGTTTTTCCCCGGATCAGCTCCGCGATGTCCGGATTTTTCTTCTGGGGCATAATGCTGCTGCCGGTGCTGTAGCCATCGTCGATTTCCACAAACCCGTACTCATTGGAATTCCAGAGGATAATCTCCTCGCAGAAACGGCTCAGGTGCATCATGATGGTAGCCAATGCCCCCAGAAACTCGATCAGATAATCCCGATCTGAAACGGAATCCATGCTGTTTAAGGTGGGGCCGTAAAAACCCAGCAGGCTGGCGGTGTACTCCCGATCCAGCGGATAGGTGGTTCCGGCCAGAGCGCCCGCTCCCAGAGGACAGTAATTCATCCTCTCATAAATATCGGCCAGGCGTCCTCGATCCCTCTTAAACATCTCAAAGTAAGCGCCTATATGGTGGGCCAGGGTCACCGGCTGCGCCTTCTGCAGATGGGTAAAGCCCGGCATATAGACATCCGTGCTTTTTTCCATAATATCCAGCAAAGTTTTCTGGAGATCAAAAAGGAGCCCGTCCGTCTCCAGCACCTCTTTTCTGGTATAAAGACGCATGTCAAGGGCTACCTGGTCGTTTCTGCTGCGGCCGGTGTGCAGCTTCTTTCCCGTATCTCCGATGCGCTCTATCAGATTTGCCTCCACAAAGCTATGAATATCCTCATACTTCTCTGTAATCGGAAGCCTGCCCGCCTCCACATCCTCCAGAATGCCCCGAAGGCCGGCAATGATCTGATCCCGTTCCTGTTCTGTCAGGATTCCCTGCTTTGCCAGCATGGTGACATGAGCGATGCTGCCCTGTATATCCTCCCGGTAAAACTTCCGGTCAAAAGAGATTGACGCGTTAAAATTGTAAACCAGCTGATCCGTTTCTTTTGTAAATCTTCCGCCCCAAAGCTGTGCCATTCCTTATTCCTCCTGAATTGTAATCCTACATAGATAGGATTTTACCCTATCATTCCTGTGAAGTCAATTTGCTTTCCAGAGCCTGGTCTTTTTTTTGCTCCACCCGCTCCCGTTTGGAAAAAACACACCCGCAGTAGTCCTGCCGGTAAAGACCGTAGTCCCGGGAGAGCTCTATGGACCGCCGGTAGCCGTTTTTCTTTTTGAAATCAGCGGACAGATGGCGCACGCCGTACTCCTCTCCCAGCCGCTCTCCGATTTCATTCAGCTTATCTGCGTTTTTTAAGGGGCTGATGGACAGGGTGGTGGCAAAATAGTCGTAACCGCCGGCGGCAGCCAGTCTGGCGGCTTCCCGCAGCCGCAGCTCGTAGCAGGCAAAGCACCGCTCTCCCCCTTCCCGGATATGCTCCAGCCCTTTTACCGCCGCAAAAAAATCAGAAGGGCGGTATTCTCCCTCCCTGAAATGTACCGGATGAACAGCCGGAAGTTCCCGGATCAGCCGCTGCTGCTCCTTTACCCGCTTCCTGTACTCATCTTCCGGCGATATATTGGGATTGTAATAAAAAACCGTGATCTCAAAAAACCGGGAGAGATACTCCAGCACATAGCTGCTGCAGGGGGCGCAGCAGCTGTGGAGAAACAGGGTGGGAACCTGCCCCTCAGGCAGCGCTTCCAGCACCCGGTCCAGCTCTTTCTGGTAGTTGATCCTGTTCATACTGATCCTGTCCTTTCCCTGAATCCTTTTTCTTATGATACACCAAATCCGTCGAATCTCATAGAATATGTTATAAATACTGTCAAAGGAGGTCCCCATGTGAACCCGCTGCTGAAGGTTGAACACCTTTCCTACGCCTATCACAGCGCAGGCGGCGAAACCTGCGCTCTCTCCGATCTCTCTTTCCAGGTGGAAAAGGGAGAATTTATCGCGATTGTCGGACCCAGCGGCTGTGGAAAATCCACGCTGCTTTCTTTAATTTCCGGACTTCTTCTGCCGGAAAAGGGAGACATTCTCCTGGATGGAAAGCCTGTGTCCCAAAGCCGGGCCGCCGTCGGCTATATGCTGCAGAAGGATCATCTGCTGGAATGGCGCACCATTTACCAGAATGCCGTCCTGGGCCTGGAGATCCAGCACCGTCTTACGGAAAAGAACCTGCTGAGAGTCGAACAGATGCTGGAGGACTACGGCCTGGCCACATTCAAAAATGCCCGTCCCAGCCAGCTCTCAGGCGGTATGCGCCAGAGAGCGGCCCTGATCCGGACGCTGGCCCCCAATCCTGCCCTTCTTCTGCTGGATGAACCCTTCTCGGCTCTGGACTATCTGACCCGGATCAGCGTCTGTGACGATATATACAAAATACTGAAAAAACAGAAAAAAACAGCCGTGATGGTAACCCATGACCTTTCGGAGGCCATCAGCGTGGCGGATCGGATCATCATCCTCTCATCCCGTCCCGCTGCCATCCGCAAAATCCTGCCGGTCCGTTTAAGCCTGGAGGAGCGCACCCCTCTGCTCTCCCGGAGCGCCCCGGAATTTAAAGAATATTTTAATCTGATCTGGAAGGAGCTGAAATAATATGGCAGAACTCTCAAACGCCCAGAAAAACTATCTGCTCCGGCAAAAGCATCACCGCCGCAGGGTGCTCTTCTGCCGGGTCGCCCTTATCCTTTTCTTCCTGGCTCTGTGGGAAACAGCTGCCGGTCTGGGGTGGATTGACGCTTTCATCTTTTCCAGTCCCTCCCGCATCGTCGGCACGGCCGCTTCTATGGGACAGGACGGAAGCATTTTCCGCCACACAGGCATCACGCTTCTGGAAACTCTGGCAAGCTTTTTCCTCACCGTGATTCTGGGCCTTGCCACGGCCATACTCCTCTGGTGGAGTCCCTCCGTCTCAGAGGTGCTGGAGCCCTATCTGGTGGTATTAAACAGTCTGCCCAAATCCGCCCTGGCCCCTCTTCTGATTGTGTGGCTGGGCGCCAATATGCGCACCATCATTACGGCCGGCGTCTCTGTGGCCATCTTCGGCATGATTTTAAATCTTTACACCGGCTTCCAGCAGACAGATCCGGAAAAAATCAAGCTGATTAGGACTTTGCAGGGCAACCGGAGGGATGAGCTTTTTAAAGTGGTGCTTCCCGGAACCATCCCCCTGTTTATCAGCATTCTGAAGGTAAACATCGGCCTCTGCCTGGTGGGAGTCATCATCGGAGAATTCATCGGATCACGCATGGGGCTGGGCTATCTGATTATCTACGGCAGCCAGACCTTCCAGCTGAACCTGGTGATTACAGGGATCGTCATTCTGTGCATAATCGCCCTGCTGCTCTATCTGGCCCTGGCCCTGGCGGAACGAAGATACCTGCGGCGCATCCGCTCTCCCCGGTAAAAGATGAGATGGAAGATTTCCGCATCCCGGCTGAAAGGATGTGAACTCTTCCATCTCTCCGCAAAGCACTGCCTTATTTTCTTCCAGTATGGCCAAAGCCTCCGGCACCCCGCTCGGTCTCATCCAGTTCATCCGTTACCTGAAAGGATACCGCCAGGAAAGGCAGTACCACCAGCTGGGCGATCCGCTCCCCGTCTGCGATTTTTTGAGGCTGGTCCGTATCATTGTGAAGAGCCACCTTGATTTCGCCCCGGTAATCCGCGTCTACCACGCCCACGCAGTTGGCGGGCCGCAGCCCCTGCTTGGAAGCCAGTCCGCTTCTGGCAAAGATTCCGCCAAAATATCCTTCCGGAATGGCCGCTGCCAGACCGGTTCCCACCAAGGCGGTCGTATGGGGCGCAATCACAAGCGTATCTTCCTCCAGGCAGGCGTACAGGTCATAGCCCGCCGCCTTCGCGGAACCGCCGGAGGGCAGCATGGCTTTTTCGTTCAGCTTCTTGATTTTAATCTCCATCATCCTTGTTTATCCTTTCCATCTGTTCTTTATACGGCTGCCGGCGCATCCGCCCCGGAGGCGGAAGCTCCCACAAACTGGCTGTTATACAGCTTTTCGTAGAATCCTTTTTTCTTCATCAGGGTTTCGTGATTTCCCTGTTCCACAATATGGCCGTCCCTCATCACCAGAATCACATCCGCCTCCCGGATGGTGGAAAGACGGTGGGCCACAATAAAACTGGTCCGCCCCTGCATCATAGTGGCAAAGGCCTGCTGGATTCGTATTTCTGTCCGGGTGTCAATGGAGGAGGTAGCCTCATCCAGAATCAGCATGGGAGGCAGGCAGAGCATAACCCGGGTAATGCAAAGCAGCTGTTTCTGTCCCTGGGAAAGTCCGCCGCCATCCTCGGTGATAACGGTATCATATCCCTGGGGAAGCCGTTTGATAAAGCTGTGGGCGTGGGAGGCTTTCGCCGCGGCCACTATTTCTTCCATGGAAGCGTCCGGTTTTCCCATCACGATATTCTCCCGGATTGTTCCGGATTTCAGCCAGGTTTCCTGCAGCACCATCCCGTATCCGGCCCGCAGAGAGCGGCGGGTCAGATGACGCAGATCCGTACCGGAAACCCGGATGGTGCCCTGCTGCGCATCGTAAAACCGCATCAGCAGATTGATCATCGTGGATTTTCCGCATCCTGTGGGCCCCACAATGGCGATCCGCTGGCCCGGTTTTACCTCCAGGTTAAAGTCCTCAATCAATCGCTGCTCTGGCGTATAGGAAAACCATACGTGTTCCACGCTGACGCTTCCGTCCGGATGAGTCAGCTCCAGGGCATCCTCATCCTCCGGCGTCTCCGGTGTCTCCTCAATCAGTTCCAGCACTCTGGCGGCGCAGGCCAGGGCGTTCTGCAGTTCCGTCACCACGCCGGAAATCTCATTGAAGGGTTTTGTATACTGGTTGGCATAGCTTAAGAAGGAAACCAGCTGTCCTACGGAGATTCCGCCGCCGATGGCCGTTACCGCGCCGAAGATCCCCACCGCCGCATACACCAGGGAATTGACAAAGCGAGTGCAGGGGTTGGTGAGGGATGAATAAAAGGTGGCTTTCAGGGAGCAGTCCCGGAGACGGTCGTTGATTTCGTCAAACCGCTGCTGGGATTCCTCCTCATAGCCAAAGGCTCTCACCACTTTCTGGTTCCCGATCATCTCATCAATGAGGGCCGTCTGTTCGCCCCTGGTCTCCGACTGCTTCCGGAACATGCTGTAAGTACGGGAAGCGATAAACCCGGCCACCACAAAGGAAAGGGGCGTCAGCACAATTACAGCCACCGTAATCAGGGGGCTGATGGAGAACATGAACACAAGGGTTCCCAGAATGGTCAGCACGCCTGTAAACAGCTGGGTAAATCCCATCAGAAGGCCGTCTGAAAACTGGTCCACATCCGCAATTACCCGGCTTACCACCTCCCCGTAGGGATGGCTGTCAATGTAGCCGAAGGGCAGGACCTGGATTTTCCGGAAAGCGTCCTGCCGCATATCCCGGATTACGTGGTAGCTGATCTTATTGTTGCAGATATTCATCAGCCACTGGGCCGCTCCGGCTATAACCGTCACAATCCCCATCCTGACCAGAATCCCGCCTACTGCGGGAAAGTTTACCTGCCCGGGCCCCAGTACCTGGTCCACCGCAGCTCCGATCAGAATCGGGCTGTACAGGGTAAGCGCCACGGAAACGGCCGCGCACAAAACGGACAGCAGCAGAAAAATCCGGTAATGGCGGATATACTGCAGCACCTTTTTCACCGTGGCAGCCTGTCCGAAAGCTGCCGCGGCTTTCATCTGTCTTTTATCTCCTTTACCCTTCACTGGACACACCTTCTTTCGGGAACTGGGAATAGTAGATTTCCTGGTAAACCGGGCAGGAGGCCAGAAGCTCCCGGTGGGTGCCGATGCCTGCCGGTTCCCCGTCCTCCAGCACAATGATCCGGTCCGCATACTGGATGGAGGAAGCTCTCTGGGAAACGATAAACACAGTGGGAGATTTTTCCATATTCCGGATAGCCATCCGCAGGCTGGCATCCGTGGCAAAATCAAGAGCGGAGGCGCTGTCGTCCAGAATGAGAATTTCCGGTGATCCCACCAGGGCTCTGGCGATGGTCAGCCTCTGTCTCTGTCCTCCGGAAAGGTTCTTGCCGCCCTGCTCCAGCCAGGTCTGCAGGCCTTCCGGCTTTTCAAGGACAAATTCTTTTGCCTGGGAAATCTCCAGGGCCCGGTCCATCTCCTCCCGGGTGGCGTCCTTCTTGCCCCAACGCAGGTTGTCCTCGATGGTTCCCGCAAACAGCACGGCTTTCTGGGGCACCACGCCGATCATGGAGCAGAGGGCTTCTCTGGTGTACGCTCCGATGGGCTTTCCTTTCAGCCGGATCTGGCCGTCCGTGGCGTCGTAAAACCGGGCGATCAGATTCACCAGCGATGATTTTCCGGAACCGGTGCCTCCGATGATCCCCACCGTGTCTCCGGCGCGGACGGCAAAGGTAAGATTGCTCAGGGACTCCGCTCCCGCGTTTTGATAGCGCAGGCCTGCATGGTCAAACTCCAGCAGGGGATCCGTCTTACTGTTCCATCCTTCTGCCTGCCGGCCGTTTTCCTCTCCGTACTTCATGCCGGGCTGGATCTCAAAGATTCCCTGCACCCGGTTTCCGCAGGCTACTGCCTTGGTAATGGAGATGATCAGATTCGCCATTTTGATCAGCTCCACCAGGATCTGGGACATATAGTTGACCAGGGCCGTCAGTTCGCCCTGGGTGATAGCCCCCGTATCCACCTGAATGGCTCCGCTGTAGAGCAGCGCGATAATTCCTCCGTTGATAATCACATACGTCACCGGATTCATCAGGCCCGATACCTTTCCCGCGAAAAGCTGCACCTTATTCAGGGCTTCCGTACTTTTTTCGTACTCTTTTATCTCCGATTCCTGCTTATTGAAGGCCCGGATTACCCGGGCGCCGGTAAGATTTTCCCTGGTGCTCCCCAGCACCTTATCCAGCCGGTTCTGCACCCTGCGGTACATGGGGATATTAAACAGCATAATCCCGAACACCACCAGACACAGAAGGGGGATAATCACCACGAACACAAGTGCTGCCCGGACATTCACGGTAAAGGCCATGATCATGGCGCCGAATACCACAAAGGGGGACCGCAGCAGCAGGCGGAGGGTCAGGTTCACGCCGTTCTGCACCTGGTTCATATCGCTTGTCATCCGGGTCACCATGGCAGCGGTTCCCAGGGTGTCAATCTCTGTATAGGAAAGGCTCTGTATATGGGCGAACAGACGGCTTTTTACCTTCGCGGCAAAGCCCACCGCCGCTTTGGCAGAGAAATACTGGGCCGTAACCGAACAGAGCAGCCCGATTATTCCCAGCATTACCATTACAGCTCCCATCCGGAAAATATACCCGTGATCTCCCTCCCCAATGCCCCGGTCAATAATGGCCGCCACCACCAGGGGAACAAACAGTTCAAAGGAGGCCTCCAGCATCTTAAATAAGGGCGCCAGAATACACTCTTTTGTGTAGATTTTCATATAAATGAGTAATTTACGCAATGTTTTGCCTCCCGAATTGCCTGTATTTTTATCCTGTATTTACCTCAGCGGAACCTGCATCAGGGTATCTCCTTCGCCGGCTTTGTCATAGTAGCCCATTCCATCTGCCACACCCAGAAACACATCGTCAAGGCTGCTTCCTACGCTGAGAACATTTTCATATCCGGCTCCGCTCCAGTAATACAGATTTTTATTCATATACCAATATCCTGCGTCCCCATCCCGATACAAAACAGGAATCCCCATACTTTCAGGGAAGTTCACGTCTGCCACCTGTCCTGTTTCCACACTGGCCGCCTTTCCAGCTATGACGCCTCCTTCGTTAACGGCAAAATAGAAATAACTGTTTCCGGCAGGAATTCCAATTACAGAAGGATATATATAGTTTCCTGCGTATCCGCTGATATCTCTCCTGCCGTTCGTATCAATCGTACACAAAGTAACACCGTCCCAGGAAATGTCATCTGTCATATTGCAGCGGAAATAGTAAAATCCCTCCTGACCCGCCCAGAAATTCGCTACGCAGTTTTCATCCACCAGTCCAATCTGTTCATTTGCGTCCAACATCATAATCTCTACCGGACTGGCATCGGAAGCTGCGCCTGACATGATAATAATGCCATTCCAGTACATGGCTCTCCCGATTCCTTCCGCAAGAGCTGTCACATTTCCGGTAGAAAGATCATAGGACCGCAGCGTTTTTCCTTCATAAGACTGCCTGCCGTCATCCAGATCCAGGTAATACAGTTTATTTTCGTTCCTACCCACCAGCTCAGCGCTCTCGGTAGTCGGGATCACCACATAGGGCGCTTTCTCCAGCATATCATAAAAACACAGAAACGTTTCTGATCCGCTGTCAGCAATAAAAAACAGTTCGTTTCCGCTGGCAAAAAAATCCCGGCCGGTTGCATAATCCAGCATCACATTCCAGGGCGTCACTCCCGGCTCAATACAATATACCTTGTCTCTGCTTCCCACAAATGTTGTCCCGTTCCAGGACACCAGGTTTTCCCCAAAGGCGTATTCCTCTGCAGTCTGGGCTGTTATTGGCATCGCCCACAGCAAAACAAACAGAACCAATATTCCCCAAATACATTTCCTTTTTCCCATCGCCTTCTCCTTTCTGAAATATGGGTTGCCGGTTTCTGGCTTTATTATAACAGAGCCGTTTTTCCCAGGCTACTTCTTTTTCTCTCAAACAGGAGAATTTAAACGGAATAAGCCCGGATACAGATCAGTGTCCGGACGGCTTCTCGCCAAGCAGGTCATGCTCCTTGCACAGATCCGCGTAGACCAGCCGCACCAGCACAATCCCCATGGGAATCAGAGCCAGCCAGATGGCTTTCTCCTGCAGCCAGGCGCAGAAAAAGGTTAGGATCCCGCATCCCAGGGCAAATACAAACAGCATCCCCAGATGGAGCAGGCCGCGGCTTACAGCCTCATAGTCTTTTTTGCGCAGCACCTTGGCGCAGGCAATCCCGACCTGCCGGAGATGGTTGGTGCAGAAGGTAGTGGCCATGGGAACGCCCTGGGCCTGCCGGAAAGTATTGTACTGCATGGAGGCGATAAAGTTTACCGCCACCTGCACCGCGTGGTCCGGCACGCTTAAAGGCACAAAGCCAATGACAAGCAGAACCGCCGCCTCGAAAATAATCAGATAGGTATCCCACCGCAGGAAACCGATCCGCTTTACCGGCGTGGGAAGCAGCTCCGATAAAAATGCGCCCAGAAAATAGGCGGAAATGGGAATCAGGTAGTAAAGCCCTTCCCGGATCTCCCCTTTTCCCAGGGTAATGCCCATGATCACAATGTTGGCAGTCTGGGCATTGCAGAATACGCCGCCCCGCATCACATAGGTATAGGCCCCCATCATACCGGCGGCAAACATCAGAAGGGCGTAAATCATTTTTGACTCACAGATCAGATAATGACGGTTGTCATTTCCCGCGCTCATTCGCATCCACTCCCTTATATCAGGCTATGAACATGGCATCGCCAAATGAGAAGAACCGGTAACGCTCCCTCACCGCCTCTTCATAGGCCGCCATAATGTGGTCCTTTCCCGCCAGAGCCGATACCAGCATCACCAGCGTGGATTCCGGCAGATGAAAATTGGTGATCAGGGCGTCCACCATCTTAAACCGGTAGCCGGGATAGATAAAGATATCCGTCCAGCCGCTTCCGGCCTTCAAAATTCCGTTCTCATCCGATGCCGACTCCAGGGTTCGGCAGCTGGTGGTGCCCACCGAGACAATCCTGCCGCCGGCCTGCTTTGTGTCATTTATCAGCTTTGCCTGGGATTCCTCAATGATATAAAACTCACTGTGCATGTGATGTTTGGTCACATCCTCCACCTTTACGGGCCGGAACGTGCCAAGTCCCACATGAAGGGTAACCTCCGCGATCTTCACGCCCTTGTCCCGGATCTGTTCCAGCAGCTGCGGGGTAAAATGAAGACCCGCTGTGGGAGCCGCGGCGGAGCCGTCATGCTTGGCATATACCGTCTGATATCTGTTTTTGTCCTTCAGCTGGTGGGTAATATAGGGGGGAAGAGGCATCTGGCCCAGCTGATCCAGTATCTCCTCGAAAATACCCTCATAGGTAAACTGTATCAGGCGGTTCCCATCCTCCACCACATCCACCACTTCTCCCGTCAGGAGTCCTTCCCCAAACGAGATGCGGGTGCCGATTTTGCACTTTTTCCCCGGCTTTACCAGTGTTTCCCATATATCGTGCTCCTTCCGCTTTAAAAGCAGCACCTCAATTTTAGCCTCCGTCCCCACCCGGCTGCCGAACAGTCTGGCCGGTATCACTTTTGTGTTATTCAGCACCAGACAGTCCTGGGGGGTCAGAAAATCCACAATCTCCCGGAACACATGGTGCCCCACCCGGCCGGTTGTTTTATCCAGCGTCATCAGACGGGAAGCGGACCGGTCCTCCAGGGGATCCTGGGCAATCAGCTCCTGGGGAAGTTCGTAATAAAAATCTGATGTCTTCATGTTTCTCCCTGCTCCCTACTCATATACTGTATCCCGGCTTGCGAGCCGCCATGTTCCCTCTTCCAGCACAGCCACGGACACCGCGCAGTTGGGCGGCACGCAGCCGTTCCAGAATTCGGAAACCGGATTGTGCAGGATATTGGCCTGCAGAGCCCGCATGCAGGCTCCATGAACGGATACCAGAACCGTATCATGTTCCTGGCCGGAAGCTGCCAGATCCGCCAGAAAATCCCCTGTGCGTTTCAGAAGCTGCTCCAGGGTTTCCCCGTTTCCGGCCGGCCGGTATTTTTCAGGCGCGTCAAAAAAGGCCTGAAATTCCTCAGCCTCCGGTGAGAGCTCCGTTCCTTTCATGACGGCTCCCTCCAGATCGCCAAAACTGATCTCCTCTATCCTGGGATCCTTCTCTACAGGCAGGACTCTGCCTGCCGCCGCAAGCACCAGCTTGGCGGTCTCCACCGCCCGGCTTAAGGGGCTGCTGATGACTCTGGTAAAAGGAACGTCCCGGAGGGCATGTCCCGCCTTCACGGCAAGAGCCCGCCCCGCCTCATTCAGCGGTATGTCCGTCTGGCCCTGCAGCTTTCCTGTTTTATTCCAGTCTGTCTGTCCGTGGCGAATCATATAAATTTTCATTTTATTTCACCTCATATGAAACAGCCCTAAGCCCGCCGCAGAACGCAGCGGGCCTAAGGCCTGTCTTATCAGGAACGAATCTCTATATGCAGTGACTCCAGGCCGTTCCAGATTTTCTTCATGGCCGCTGTAATGTCAGCCTCCTCCAGCGTCCTGTCTTTTGCCCGGAAGCTGATGGAGTACGCCATAGACTTATAGCCTTCTTTGATCTGGGCGCCCTCATAAATGTCAAACAGGTGATAGCCTTCCAGAATCTTTCCGCCTCTCTGTTCAATCATGGCCTCGATCTGGCCCGCGCAGATTTCTTTCGGCACGACCATGCTGATGTCTCTGGTCACAGCCGGGAAACGGGCGATGCCGGCATATTTCCGGTCGAAGGTTGCCTTTTCCACAATCAGGGGCATGTCCAGCACAGCCACATAGGTTTTCTCACCCAATCCATAGTTGTCCGCCACAGCCGGATGTACCTCCCCCAGATAACCGATGGTCTCTCCTTCATAAACCACATCTGCCTGGCGTCCCGGATGAAGGAAGGGTTTCTTATGGTTCGGATCGTAAATCCGTCTGCCCGTCATTCCGGCTTTATCCAGGAATTCCTCTACCACGCCCTTCATGGTAAAGAAATCTCCGTCGCCGTACATGCCCAACGTAAACTGCATCCGCTCATCGGGAAGTTCCGTCAGGGGCAGCGCCTTGGGAAGATAAATATTGCCCAGTTCATACAGTCTCACGTTTTTATTCCGGTGATTATAGTTAAACGCCAGGGAGGAGAGCATTCCGTTTAAGGGCAGGGTTCTCATAATGCTGAAGTCTTCTCCCAGCGGATTGGCAATCTGAATGGCATTCCGCAGGTTTGAATCTGCGGGGAGCAGCAGTCTGTCAAACACCTTGGGGCTTTCGAACGAATAGCACATGCCCTGGGAAAAGCCGCAGAATTCCGCGATCTCTTTCGCCAGATCCTCCACCCGCATTTTCTTTGATTTCTTTCCTGTGGTGGCTTCTCCGGAGGGAAGGGTGGTAGGGATATTGTCATATCCGTAAAATCTGGCCACTTCCTCCGCCAGGTCCGCCGTGCGGAAAATATCATGGCGGAAGGTAGGCGCCACAATCTCATTCGTTTCTTTATCGTAAGCCAGCTCAATCCGGTCAAAATACGCCAGCATCTCTTCCGCCGGAATATGGGTTCCCAGCAGAGCGTTGATTTTCTCCGGCTCAAATTTCACCCGGACAGGCTCCTTCACCTTGCTGTACACATCCACCATGCCGCCTACTACTTCGCCTGCGCCCAGCTCTTCCACCAGCTGGCAGGCCCGGTCGATAGCCGTCTGTGCGTTGTTGGGATCCAGTCCCTTCTCAAATTTTCCGGAGGCGTCTGTGCGCAGTCCCACCCGCTTGGCGGAAAGGCGGATATTGGTACCGTCAAAGCAGGCAGCCTCAAACAGCATGGTTTTAACGTCGTCCGTAATCATGGAGTTTTCTCCGCCCATGATTCCCGCGATACCCACAGATTTCTCTCCATCGCAGATCATCAGCACATTCTCGTCCATCTGCCGCTCCTGGCCGTCCAGCGTCACAAATTTTTCATCGTGGGCCGCCCGGCGCACAATAATCTCATGCCCCGCGATGTGATCGTAATCATAGGCGTGCATGGGCTGTCCGTACTCTTCCATCACATAGTTGGTAATGTCCACAATGTTGTTGATGGGGCGGATTCCCGCTGCCGCCAGTCTTCTCTGCATCCATTTGGGCGAAGGAGCGATATGGATATTCTTTACCACTCTGGCGCAGTATCTGGGACACAGATCCGGATCCTTTACCGTGACTTTAATATAATCCTGCGCCTGCTCGCTGTTTCCGGTGGGCGTCACCACCGGGGGATGGAATTCCTTCCGGAAGGTGGCCGCCGCCTCCCTAGCGATGCCGATCACGCTGAAGCAGTCTACCCGGTTTGAGGTGATCTCATATTCAAAATTTACGTCCCGCAGTCCCAGAAGTTCGATGGCATCCGCTCCCACCGGAACGTCCTCCCGGAAAATATAGATGCCGTACTCCGGCGCTTCCGGATACATATCCCGGCTGGATCCCAGTTCCTCAATGGAACAGAGCATGCCGTTTGACTCCACGCCCCGCAGTTTTCCCTTTTTGATGGTGATGCCGCCGGGGGTCATCTTCCCGTCATGTCCTCCTGCTACTTTTCCGCCGTCCAGCACCACCGGCACTTTGTCTCCTTCTTTTACATTGGGAGCGCCGGTCACAATCTGCACCGTCTCTGTTCCCACATTTACCTGGCAGATAATCAGTTTGTCCGCATCCGGATGGGGCTCGATCTTCTCGATCTGTCCCACCACAATCTTGTCCAGATTCGCGTCCGCCCTGGTGTATCCTTCCACCTTGGTGCCGCTTAAAGTCATGGCGTCCGTGTACTCCTGGGCGGTTACATCCAGATCCGGCACATATGCTTTTATCCATGATAATGTTGTATTCATCTGTTTTTCCTCCGTTTTTACTGATCAGAACTGTTTCAGGAATCGGTAATCATTTTCATACAGAAGCCGCATATCGTCGATCTCGTATTTCAGCAGCGCGATGCGCTCCAGACCCACGCCGAAGGCAAAGCCTGTGTATTCTTCCGGATCAATGCCGCACATCTCCAGCACATGGGGATGCACCATACCGCAGCCCAGGATCTCAATCCAGCCGCTTCCCTTGCAGAAACGGCAGCCCTTTCCGCCGCATTTAAAACAGGATACATCCACTTCGGCGCTGGGCTCTGTGAAGGGGAAATGGTGAGGACGGAACTTCGTCTTAGTTCCCTCGCCGAACAGCTGTCTGGCAAATTCTCCCAGTGTTCCCTTCAGATCCGCGAATGTAATGTTTTTATCGATCACCAGTCCCTCGATCTGATGGAAGGAAGGGGAATGGGTGGCATCCACCTCGTCGGAGCGGAATACCCGTCCGGGAGAAATCATGCGGATCGGCAGTTTTCCCTGCTCCATGACTCTGGCCTGCACCGGGGAAGTCTGGGTGCGCAGCAGAATATCTTTTGTGATGTAGAAGGTATCCTGCTCATCCTTGGCAGGATGATTGGCGGGAATATTCAGCTTTTCAAAGTTGTATTCATCATACTCAATCTCCGGTCCCTCAATCACCTCGTATCCCATGCCGATAAAGATTCTTTCCACTTCTTCCTGAGCAATGGCATTGGGGTGGCGGTGTCCCACAGGATTCTTTCTGGCCGGAAGGGTCACATCGATCACTTCCCGCTCCATCTGTATCTCTCTTGCCTTATTTTCCAGCTTCTTTTTTGTATCGTCCAGGAACTTTTCAATGCTCTCCCGGGCTTCATTTACCATCTGTCCCACCATGGGGCGCTCTTTGGGATCCACATTTTTCATGCTCTTTAATACGGCCGTCAGTTCGCCTTTCTTTCCCAGAAACGCAATGCGGACGTCGTTCAGTTTGTCCAGATTGTCCGCCTCCAAGATCCGTTTCATGGCCTGCTCTTTGATTTCCTGAAGTTTCTCTTTCATATTGACTCCTTTCTGCTTTTCCAACGGGGTTTTCTTATGAAACAAAAAAACTCCGTCCCCAAAAGGGACGAAGCAACATTTCCGCGGTACCACCCTGTTTCCCGCCGCCGGCGGGCACTCACTGACGCGTAACGTGCGTCCCTCGGCATTTCCTAACGGAACCTCCCCGGAAGTTCTTTCAAAAATGCGGCTCCGGCGGGAATTTCAAAAACCATCTGAACCTGAGGACGCTTTCAGCCTCCGACGTCCTCTCTCTGCAGGAAAATGATTTTCTACTGAACACCTTCACAGCCTTTCGCTCATTTAAGCCATGGTTCAAGTTTAGCACACTTTCCTGTTCTGTCAAGAATTTTCTTGCCCCGCTCCCCGGTTTTTCCGAAACGGATGGGTCAGGAGGGATTTTTTCCCTCCACTTCAACCGCGTACAGAAATTCAAAAATCTCCTTATTTTCCAGATACGCGTTCAGTTCCGCCCCGATAAACCACAGGTACATACAGATATACAGCCAGAGCAGCGCCACCACCAGGGTCAGAAGTCCTCCGTAAATTACGGAGATGTTCTTTGCCAGCCCCAGGTAAATGGAGAAAATATAGGAAAACACACACCAGGACAGGGTGGAACACGGCTCCCGGAAACTGGCTCAGGAAAGATTTTTTTCGGTCAGGAAGAAACACATACAGAGCCATAAAAATAAGCACCAGCATCCACAGGGCAATCAGCATCAGGCCGTAGATCAGCACCCGGTCGTGCTCCAGGAAAAAGGGAAATACAGAACGGATATAGCTCTGGATCCGTACTCCGAACACCAGAACAGCCGCGGCCAGAAGAACCGCCAGCACAAGCAGCACCGTGTAAAAGGAACCGTAAAGCCTTCTGGCAAAATAGTTTCGATTCTCCCGGATCCGGTAGATATGGTTCAGCCCGTTCATCATTCCCAGAATCCCTTTTCCCGACACCCACAGCAGGGACAGGGTGGCAAAAGAAATCAGCGTCACGGAAGATCCGTCGTAAACGCTTCCCACCACCTCGTTCACCGCCTGCATGATATTAGCGTTCAGAATCATCCCCAAAGCGTCCATCACCACGTCCTGGGTCAGAGGCGTAAATTTCAGCAGCGTAAACAGCAGCATGATGATAGGGGCGGCGCTCATGATCAGGTAAAAACCGGCCTGGGCCGCGTATACATCAATGCGGTCATATCTTATCTTTTTGTACATGACGCACAGAAACCGTATGAACTTTTTCTCTTTCAGGCGCTTCCAATATCTCACCGTCTTCTGTCCTCTGCATATATTAAAATTCTTCTACCCGGGTCTGCGGATAATAAAACGTAAGGATTTCGCGAAAATCGCTTCCCTGGCGGGCCATGACGGCGGCGCCGTTCTGGGACATGCCCCGGCCGTGGCCGTAGCCGCCTCCGGTTAAAATCCAGATGTTTTCAGAGTTTTCCGGGTTCTCTTTTGGCGTTTCCTCTTTCCCGGCAATAAACCAGGCGCTGGGAAGCATACCCATGGGTTCGCAGATGCTTCCATCCTGCAGCGTCACATCCGTGCCCGGCGCCAGCGCCTGCCGGATATCATATTCACCGGAGATAAATACGCTGAAGGACTCTCCCAGCACTTCCAGGGACAACGCCTGGCCGTTTCCGCTCCGTTTCGTGACGCTTATGCCTGTCACCGCATCCGGCACTTCAAATCCCATTTCCGTCAAGTTCTGCCGGATCTCTTCCGCTGTCAGAACGGCGCTCCAGCGGTACCAGGGTTCCTGATACTCCGGATCCGTATCCCGGCCTTCCAGGATAAACCTGGAAAAGTCCTCTTCTGTCTCAAAATAATCCTGTTCTGTCACGCCGCAGGAAGTGGAATAGTAATTGATTTCCGCAAGGCCCTCCGGGTTTTTCAGCACCAGGCCGTCCGTCTCCCTCACCGCCTCCACGGTTTCCTCATCCGGCGGCATATTATTGTAAACCTGATAGGATACGCTGTCATCCAGGACTGCCCCTCCCGCCAGGATATCTCCCGCCTCCAGCCGGCCTAAGGCATAGCTTCTGGCGCTGACAGCCTGAGCTTTCAGCGCTTCCTTCGGGAATGACCGGTTCATCTCGCTGGAAAGCACCCGGGGCAGATATTCTTCAAGCGAAACCTCGTTTATAATCAGGTACCCTTCCTCTCTGCTGATAATCTCCAGCTTTCCCGGGTATTCCGGAGGAGACTGGTTTCTCTCCAGGTTTAAAATCCGCAGTTCTCCCTCCTCCTCCGCGGAGGAAAGAACAAGGGGTTCCTCCCGCCAGATTCCGTCTTTTTCAAAAAATGTATCCGCTGAGAATATCTCTCCGGCCTGGCAGTAAAAACAGTTCGTCCCCTGGGAAACGGTAAAATCGCCTGTGCCGGTAATTTCCGGGTTTTCGTGAAACTGTCCCTCAAAGCCGTTCGTTTTCAGCAGTACCCGAATCGTTTTCTGCCCGTCCAGGGACAGGCCTGCGCTGCTGTTTTCTGTTTTCTCTTCCCGGGCAAAAGAAGGATCCGTTTCTTTTTGAGGAATCGCTTCCTCTGCTATCCTGCGGTTTCCGGAGTACTCTGCCACATAGTACTTTAAAATAACTGCCGCCGCTGCCAGCGTAATCAGGCTGATCCAAGTCTTACTTTTCATATACCGGGAGCCGATGTCCTTCCCTGTTCCCGCAGTCTCCGGAAACATCTGTCTTATCTTGTCCTAAGTATATGAAAAGAGGACATAAAACATGCCCTCTTCTATATCCCCAAAGTGCCGTTTCCTATCTTTTGACTCCTAGCAAAGCTAGGTGGGTAACCGCAGCTGCCCGCTCTGCCTTCCACTGCAACGGAGGCCTGGCATCATTGGCAGCGATATAAGAATCCCATAAAAGTAAATGTAGGTTCAAAATAATAGGATTGTCGCACACCCCAGGTTGTACGTTCACTTTTCTTTGCCTGTGCTTTATCCGTATCATATCTATACGATATTATACCCTAGTATATGTTTTTTGACAATAAAAAATTCTGGAAAACCCTGCCTCTTTTCTCCTGAAAATTTTTGCTTCTGTTCCCGTCCCTTTTGTGTTATAATAAATATGATTCTTTTGAAATTTGTCTTATGACTTCATTTCAAGCAATTCCTTTAATCACATTGCTGCATTTCTCATATCTGCGGCGAATTATTCCATAGGAGGTGTATCTGACATGAACAATCAATTTTATTCTGAAATTACCCCCGAGATTCTGGCTCTCTCCCAGCAAAGTGAAAAAGCAAGCTACATAAATCCGGATTTGTATGTAAAATACGATGTAAAACGGGGTCTGCGGGATCTTGACGGAAAAGGCGTAGTCGCAGGTCTGACGGAAATCTCCAATGTCTGCGCGAAAAAAACGGTAAACGGCGTGGAGGTTCCCTGCGAAGGTCATCTGTACTACAGGGGACAGGATATCAATACCCTGGTATCCGGTTTCGCCTCAGAGGGCCGCTTCGGTTTTGAGGAAATCGCCTATCTTCTTCTGTTCGGCAGCCTGCCGGACCAGAAGCAGCTTGACAGCTTCTGCGCCATCCTGGCCAACTACCGCACACAGCTTCCCTCCACTTTTGTACGGGATATCATCATGAACGCCCCCAGCCAGGATATGATGAATGTACTGGCCAGAAGCGTGCTCACGCTCTATGCCTACGATGACCAGGCGGATGATATTTCACTGCCCAATGTGCTGCGCCAGTGTCTTCAGCTGATCAGCATGATTCCCATGATCTCTGTATACGGGTATCAGACCTATCAGCACTACTACAACGGCAAGAGCCTTTACATCCATATGCCCAAGCCTGAACTGTCCTTTGCCGAGAATATCCTTTATCTGCTGCGCAAAGACGGTTCCTATACAGAACTGGAAGCCCGGCTGCTGGATATAGCGCTGGTGCTTCACATGGAGCACGGCGGCGGAAATAACTCAACCTTCACCACCCATGTGGTGACTTCTTCCGGCACGGATACCTATTCCGCCTTCGCCGCTTCCCTGGGTTCCCTGAAAGGTCCCCGCCACGGCGGCGCCAACATCAAGGTGATTCATATGATGGACGATATCAAGAAACATGTCCGGGACTGGAAGGATGAGGAAGAAGTCCAGGCCTATCTGGAGGCTATTCTGAACCGGGACGCCTTCGATCATTCCGGCCTGATCTACGGTATCGGCCACGCCGTATACTCTCTCTCGGACCCCAGAGCCCAGATCCTCCACAGTTTTGTGGAGCAGCTGTCTGAGGAAAAGCACCGGACCGATGAGTATAAACTCTACCGGCTGGTGGAGCGTCTGGCTCCGGAAATTATCGCAAAGCGCTCCCGCATGTACAAGGGCGTCAGCGCCAATGTAGACTTTTACAGCGGCTTCGTTTACAGTATGCTGAACATTCCCCTGGAGCTGTACACCCCCATTTTTGCCATCGCCCGTACGGTGGGATGGAGCGCCCACCGGATCGAGGAACTGGCAAACCGGGGCAAGATTATCCGTCCCGCCTACAAGAGCATTTCAAAGGAACAGAAGTACGTTCCGATAAGCAAACGGTAAAACACCCCGCCGTACTGCAAAAGGGAGGAGCCATGGGAAAGATCCTGTCTTTCCGCCGCTCCTCCCTCTTATGTTTTATCCTACCAGAACAGTTTCTCCGATTTGCGGATGGAAACCACAAACCAGATCATCACGATAAAAAACAGTACAAAAAATCCTACATACAGATAGGTGTTAACCGGCGCCACATAGTCCTGGTACAGACCGATGCCGCCGCTGATCACTGCCGTAAGGCCCAGGGCCAGCACCTTGGGGCTGATATATTTCCGGTACCCCTCAAAATCCCTGCATTTCTTGGGATCTACCTTCTGAGAAATCAGAACCCCTGTTTTGATCTCATTTTTTGCCATCAGCAGATAGTAGGCGTACATAATGTACAGGCCGCATCCCAGTATAATAATATCCATCAAACCGTAAAATGTATTTGTAGTCATCCCGTATCCTCCTTTTCCCGCAGGCCGCCGCCTACCGGTTCATCTTCAATATGCTCAGCACCGCATCTTTCATTCCCTCTGTCTCCACCACCGTATCATGGAGCACCGGCGCGGTACGGATCTCCTCAATGGCCCGGGGAACCTTGATCCCGGAAAGAGCGGACAGACGGTCCACCAATTCAAAATCCGTGCAGTCCTCATGGCCCGGTTCTATGGCGTCCATCACGCTTCTTGTAAATTTATAGGGGCTGGCTGTAGAGGCAATCACGGTCTTTGTGCCGTCTCCTGTCTCCTCCCGGTACTTCCGGTATACCCGGGAAGCCACAGCGGTATGGGTATCCAGCACATAGCCGGCTTTCCGGTACACCAGGGCAATCTCCTCCGCCGCTTCCTGCTCCGTGGCGTAGTTTCCATAGAAATCTCCCAGTTTCGCCATCATATTCGGGGTGATTTCATACCTTCCCTTTCGGGACAGTTCTTCCATCAGCGCCGCGTTTTTCTTCGCGTCCTGACCGGCAATCTGGTAGATCAGACGCTCCAGGTTGCTGGAAATCAGGATATCCATGGAAGGCGACGTGGTCAGCACAAATTTTCGGTTCCTGTCATAGGCGCCGGTTCTGAAGAAATCCACCAGAACTTTATTATCGTTGGAGGCGCAGATCAGCTTCTCAATGGGAATCCCCATATGCTTCGCGTAGCAGGCAGCCAGAATATTGCCGAAATTGCCGGTGGGGACCGTCACATTGATTTTCTCTCCCGGCTCAATCTCCCCTCCGGCCAGCAGCTTTGCGTAAGCATACACATAGTAGACGATCTGGGGCACCAGCCGTCCGATATTGATGGAGTTTGCGGACGAAAACTGAAAGCCCGCGGCGTTCATCTCTCTCCGGAGCGTTTCGTCGCCGAAAATTTTCTTTACGCCGCTCTGGGCATCGTCAAAATTGCCGGTGATCCCCACTACATACGTATTGGTTCCCTTCTGGGTTACCATCTGTTTTTCCTGAATGGGGCTTACGCCGTTTTTCGGATAGAAAACAATAATCCTGGTTCCCGGCACATCGGCAAAGCCGGCCAGAGCCGCTTTTCCCGTGTCTCCGGATGTGGCGGTCAGGATCACAATCTCATTTTTTACCTGGTTTTTTTTCGCCGCCGTTGTCATCAGATAAGGCAGTATGGACAGGGCCATATCTTTAAAGGCAATCGTGGCTCCGTGAAACAGCTCCAGGTACCAGGCCTCGTCCGCTTTTCGCAGAGGGGCGATCTGGGGCGTATCAAATTTCCCGTCATAGGCGCAGGCGATGCAGCGCTTCAGTTCTTCCTCCGTAAAATCCGTCAGGAAAAGCTTCATCACCTCATAAGCTGTCTCCTGATACGTCATGCCGGCCAGCTTCTCCAAACTCACATCCAGGGCCGGGATCTGATCCGGCACGAACAGTCCCCCATCCCCGGCAAGTCCCTGCAGGATCGCCTGGGATGCCGTCACGGCCGTCTCATGATTTCTCGTACTTCTGTATAACAGTTCCATCCTTCGCTCTCATTCTCCTCGTTATGTGTTCACTTCTGTATTCCAGACGGACAGACATTCTTTTTCCTGTCCGCCATCTGGCCCATTATAGCATAAAAACGGGAGTTTGCCAAGGCAAACCCCGGCAGACTCCCGTCCTGATTTTTCTGTTGTTTTTTACTCGCAGTATTCCCGAAAAGTGTAATATTCGTGGCCGCCGTACTCAAACAGCCACACCAGTGAACTGTCAAACCACTGCACATTCTGTTCGGAAGCGGATTCTCTCGCCACAAAAAACAGGGCTCCCTGGGAATTATCTTCTCCCTGCAGGGCTCGGTCCACCGCCTCAATGGTGGATTCCGTAATGGTACAGGAATAGATCCTGCCGTCCTCTGTGGGGGAAAACTGGGCGTATCCGTCCACCTTCTCCCATACCACTTCGCTGATAGTATCGGGAAAATGGGAATCCTCCACCCGGTTTAAAATCACATTGGCAACCAGCAGCTTGCTGAGCACATCGCCTCCTGTGGCCTCAGCCTCCACAATCTGCAGCAGCGTATAATATTCATCATAGGGAAGCTGGTGCTGCGCAACGGTCTGCAGCGCGCTGTATCCCAACGCTCCGGCTTTCTGTATCTCCTCCCCGAACGCGTTTCGGTTCACCGCGTTCCGGCTTACTGTCTTTGTTCCTACCAGTATTTCCTCATTGGCATTCACTGCGTTTTTGGTCTGGCCCGCTCTGTAGTAATCTTCCATGCCGGCTACTCCGCCGATCACGCCCATCAGTCCGGCCTGCAGTTCTCTGCCTCCCGGCCCGTAATCCTCGCCCCCGGCGTAGACCACACCCTGTCCGCCGGAAAAATAATCCGAAACAATCAGGGAAATCACCACGGCCAGAATCACGCCTGACAGCACCAGAACCAAATCTTTGCAGCATCTTCCGGCCTTTCTCCCCGAAAATCCCGGAAATCTGTCTCCTGCATGTGTGAACAAATTCATATAAACTCCTACCGTTTCATTGGATAGCGTCTCCCCGGCTACCCTGTATTTT
>DVOS01000055.1 GCA_018713435.1 Candidatus Merdiplasma excrementigallinarum | reverse complement strand
TAATGGATGTTTGGTCACTGACATTATACATGAAAAGGGAGGTCAATGCTCTTTTTATTGCAGATTTCCCTTAAAATCAAGGTTTTTATTATATTTTGAAACAAAAAAACAGGTAGTATTTGACACTACCTCGGAGAATGAGGAGCGATGGATATGATACAGAACGCAATTTCCAGGCTGGTGCAGTATGGACTGGCCACAGGACTGATTGAGAAAGGGGACGGCATTTACACAGCCAACCGGCTGCTGGAGCTGCTGCGCATGGATACGCTGGAGGAAGAGACAGAGGCAGCCATCCGGGGCTTTGATCCGGCGGACCAGTCCGTTGTGGGAGAGCTGGAACAGATTTTGGGCGAGATCTGCGATTACGCCTATGAGACAGGTCTCATGGAAGAAAATACAGTGGGATACCGGGATCTGTTTGACACAAAGGTGATGGGAGTCCTGGTGGACCGTCCCTCCAACATGGTCCGGAAATTCCGGAAACTGTATGAGGAAAGCCCGCTGAAGGCTACGGATTATTACTATAAATTCAGCCAGGATACGGACTATATCCGCCGCTACCGCATCGTAAAGGACCGGAAGTGGATTGCGCCTACGGAATATGGAGATTTGGACATCACCATCAACCTGTCCAAGCCGGAGAAGGATCCCAAGGCTATTGCCGCCGCCAAGCTGGCAAAGCAGACCTCCTATCCCAAGTGCCTGCTGTGCCGGGAAAATGAGGGATACGCGGGCAGGCTGAACCATCCGGCCAGACAGAACCACCGGATCATTCCCGTGACTATCAACGGCAGCGACTGGTATTTCCAGTATTCGCCCTATGTTTACTATAATGAGCACTGCATCGTGTTTAACAGCCAGCATGTGCCCATGAAGATCGAGAGAGCCACCTTCGGGAAGCTGTTTGATTTTGTGAAGCAGTTCCCTCACTACTTTGTGGGCTCCAATGCGGATCTGCCCATTGTGGGAGGCTCTATTTTAAGCCATGACCACTTCCAGGGCGGCCACTATGAGTTTGCCATGGCGAAAGCCCCGGTGGAGACAAAGCTTCAGTTCCCGGGCTTTGAGGACGTACAGGCCGGCATCGTGAAATGGCCCATGTCCGTGATCCGCATCAGCGGCCCGGATACGGACCGGCTGATCGAGCTGGCGGACAAGATCCTGCTGGCCTGGAGAGGCTACACGGATGAGGCGGCCTTCATCTACGCCGAGACGGAGGGAGAGCCTCACAATACCATCACCCCCATTGCCAGAAAGAGGGGGGATAACTTTGAGATGGATCTGGTGCTGCGAAACAATATCACCACTCCGGAGCATCCGCTGGGCGTGTACCATCCTCATGCGGAGCTGCACCACATCAAGAAGGAAAATATCGGCCTGATCGAGGTGATGGGCCTGGCTGTTCTTCCCGCCCGCCTGAAGGACGAGATGGAGGGCCTGAAAAAAGCCCTGATCGCCGGAGCGGATATCCGGGGCGACGAGGCGCTGGACAAGCATGCGGACTGGGTGGACGAGCTGCGGAAAAAATATGACCGCTTCACGGAGGAAAACACGGAAAAGATTCTGCAGGATGAGATTGGACTGGTCTTTGCCAAAGTGCTGGAGCATGCCGGCGTCTACAAGAGGACCCCGGAGGGCAAGGAAGCTTTCCTGCGGTTCGTGGAGAGCGTGAAATAGAAAATATAAGAAACGGCTTTCATTGCCGGGCCTGAAAACGGCTGCAGGAAATCCTTGACAAACCCGGGCCCGGCGATTAAACTGAAAAAGACAGACGAACAGGAAAACGGCGATGAAGGGGAAAATACGCGCGGAAAGTTTTCAGAGAGAAGACGGATGGTGCGAGTCTTTGACGGAACGAGCGTTACCCGCCCCGGAGCTTCATGGAGAGCATGACGCGGATCCGGCGATAAAGGATGGAAAGAAGTGAGCGCCTTCGGGCGTTAATTGGGGTGGTACCGCCGAAGAATAAACAGCCTCGGTCCCTGTGTGCAGAACATACGGGATCGGGGCTTTTTTGATTCACAGGACGCTGCGCTGTTCTGACAGGAAAGGAGAAAGAAATGGCAAAGGAAAAGAAGTTAGTGGAATCCATTACCTCCATGGAGGAGGATTTCGCCCAGTGGTACACAGATGTGGTAAAAAAAGCAGAGCTGATTGACTACACCAGCGTAAAAGGCTGCATGGTCATCAAGCCGGCCGGATACGCCATCTGGGAAAATATCCAGCATGAGCTGGACCGCAGGTTCAAGGAGGTGGGCGTACAGAACGTATATCTGCCCATGTTTATTCCCGAGAGCCTGCTGCAGAAAGAGAAGGATCATGTGGAGGGCTTTGCGCCGGAGGTGGCCTGGGTGACCCACGGCGGCCTGGAGGAGCTGCAGGAGAGACTGTGCGTCCGTCCTACCTCCGAGACCCTGTTCTGTGATTTCTACGCCAATGATATCCACTCTTACAGAGACCTGCCCAAGGTGTACAACCAGTGGTGCTCTGTGGTGCGCTGGGAGAAGACCACCCGTCCCTTCCTGCGCTCCAGAGAATTCCTGTGGCAGGAAGGCCATACGGCCCACGCCACGGCCAAGGAGGCCGAGGAGCGGACGATTCAGATGCTGAATGTGTACGCGGATTTCTGCGAGGAGGTGCTGGCGATTCCGGTGATCAAGGGAAGAAAGACGGACAAGGAGAAATTCGCGGGAGCGGAGGCTACCTACACCATCGAGTCCCTGATGCATGACGGAAAGGCGCTGCAGTCCGGCACCAGCCACAACTTCGGGGACGGATTTGCCAAAGCCTTTAATATTCAGTTTACAGATAAAGACAACACCCTGAAATATGTGCATCAGACTTCCTGGGGCATGACCACCCGCATGATCGGCGCCATTATTATGGTGCACGGGGACAACAGCGGCCTGGTGCTGCCGCCCAGAATCGCTCCCACCCAGGTGATGGTGATCCCCATCCAGCAGAAGAAGGAAGGGGTGCTGGAGCGGGCGGCCGCCATCCGGGACGAGCTGACCGCGTCAGGGCTGCGGACCAGAATGGACGACGCGGACAAGAGCCCGGGCTGGAAGTTTGCCGAGCAGGAAATGCGGGGAATTCCGGTGAGAATTGAGCTGGGCCCCAAGGATCTGGAAGCGGGCCATGCGGTGGTGGTGCGCCGGGATACCAGGGAAAAGCAGGTCGTGGCCTTTGAGGAGCTGGCGGATACGGTGAAAAAGACGCTGGAAACCATGCAGAAGGATATGCTGGAGAGAGCCAGAGCCCACCGGGACGCCCATACCTACACGGCGGTGACGAAAGAAGAGTTTAAGGATATGGCGGAACATAAACCTGGCTTTATCAAGGCTATGTGGTGCGGAAGCCAGGAATGCGAGGACGCCCTGAAAGAAGAGTGCGGCGTAACCTCCCGGTGCATGCCTTTTGATCAGGAGCACATTTCCGACACCTGCATCTGCTGCGGCAAGCCGGCGAAAAAAATGGTATACTGGGGGAAAGCCTATTAAGGCTTTCCCTTTTTTCGGCCCAAAATCCAGAAGCAGACCAGAAAGAAAACGATGCCGTATTTTTTGTCTGTTCCATATGTACCTCCTCCGTCATATTTTTTTCTTTTTTTCGATAGTACCGGAAATTTTTTTGCTTTGTCAAGCAGATCTTGTAAAGGCATCCGGGGCTTCCGGGACCAAAAAAATGGCAAGTTTATCTGCAAAATCCCCTGCTCAACATAAAAATTTTTATTAAATTGAAAAACTCCGAAAAATTTTCGGTATTTCCCGGAAATTTGTGATTGACGAATAAATCAAATAAGCGTACAATGGTCACATAGTTTTTCGGAACCGGCAATCCGCGGCACACAGACAGAACAGGGAGACAGAGGATGAGGAGAGCCGGACGAAAACGGACAGGAGGATAATGATATGAAAAAATTAATGAGAGCAGCAAGCGCAGTATTGGCAGCGACCATGGCATTGTCCGTGACCGCTTTTGCCGAGGAGGGCGGCACCTTTAAGATCGGAGGCATCGGACCTCTGACCGGCAGCACCGCTATTTACGGACAGGCCGTTATGAACGCCGCTCAGATGGCAGCGGACGAGATCAACGCGGCCGGCGGCATCAACGGCTATCAGATCGAGTTCAATCCGCAGGATGATGAGAGCGACGCGGAGAAAGCTGTCAATGCTTACAATACACTGAAAGACTGGGGTATGCAGATGCTTCTGGGAACCGTAACCTCCCAGCCCTGTATCGCAGTTGAGGGCGAGGCCGTGAACGACAACATGTTCCTGCTGACTCCCTCCGGATCCGCTGTAGAGTGTATCTCTGCCGGAGACAACGCGTTCCGCGTATGCTTCTCCGATCCCAACCAGGGTACCGCTTCCGCCCGCTACATCGGCGAGCATGAGCTGGCAAGCAAGGTAGCTGTGATTTACGACAGTTCTGACGCTTACTCCACCGGTATTTACAACAACTTCGCCGCAGAGGCGGCCAACCAGGGCTTTGAAGTGGTGGCAGCCGAGGCGTTTACCGCAGACAGCAAGACGGATTTCTCCGTACAGCTGCAGAAGGCAAAGGACTCCGGCGCTGAGCTGGTATTCCTGCCCATCTACTACACAGAGGCTTCTCTGATCCTGACCCAGGCAGCCGGCATGGGCTATGAGCCCCAGTTCTTCGGATGCGACGGTCTGGACGGACTGCTGGCAGTGGACGGCTTTGACACCGCTCTGGCTGAGGGCGTGATGTTGCTGACACCGTTCGCCGCAGACGCTGAGGATGAAGCCACCCAGACATTTGTAGCCAATTATGAAGAGCAGTTTGGAGATACACCCAACCAGTTCGCTGCAGACGCCTATGACGGAATGTACATCATCAAGGCAGCTGCTGAGCAGGCCGGCATCACACCGGATATGGATGCTTCCGCTATCTGCGATGCCATGAAGGTGGCTATGACCGAGATCACTGTTGACGGTCTGACCGGATCCGGCATCACTTGGACAGCAGACGGCGAGCCCAACAAGGAGCCCAAGGCTGTGATGATTGAGAACGGCGCTTACACAGCCATGTAAACAGCGGGTCGGACAGACAGATGAGGACGACGCAGGGGTTGCCATGAAGGTGGCGGCCCCTGATTTGTTGTGATATAATAGTAACAGGAAGTAACGGAGAGAAAAGAGTAGTAACGTTTCTGAGGAAAGGCTCCCGAATCGTTACCGCAAACTGAGAGGTGTACTATGAGTTTTCTGAATTATCTGATCAGCGGGGTCAGTCTCGGAAGCGTTTACGCAATTATCGCCCTGGGCTACACCATGGTGTACGGTATTGCCAAGATGCTGAATTTCGCCCACGGAGACGTGATTATGGTGGGCGCTTACGTGGTATTTTTCGCCACCTCCGGCGCGGGAGTGCCGGCTATTCCTGCAGTGCTGCTTTCCATGGTGGTCTGCACGGTGCTGGGCGTGGTGATTGAGAAGGTGGCCTACAAGCCTCTGCGAAACGCCTCCTCCTCTCTGGCGGTGCTGATTACCGCCATCGGCGTCAGCTACCTGCTGCAGAACCTGGCGCTTCTGATCTGTGGATCCAACACAAAATCCTTTACCTCAGTGGTGGGAATCCCGGCACTCCATCTGGCGGGAGGCCAGCTGGTGATTACCGGAGAGACTTTGACGACTATTGTGGCCTGCTTTGTGATTGTGGGATGTCTGTCCCTGTTTATCAGCAAGACAAAACCCGGCCAGGCCATGCTGGCTGTGTCTGAGGATAAGGGAGCGGCCCAGCTGATGGGCATCAACGTGAACGGCACCATTGCCCTTACCTTTGCCATCGGTTCCGGCCTGGCAGCCATCGCCGGCGTACTGCTGTGCTCCGCTTACCCGTCCCTGATGCCCACCACCGGTTCCATGCCCGGCATCAAGGCCTTCGTGGCGGCCGTGTTCGGCGGTATCGGCTCTATTCCGGGAGCTATGATCGGCGGTATTCTTCTGGGCGTGATCGAGATTTTCGGCAGAGCCTATATTTCCTCCCAGATGGCGGACGCCATCGTGTTCGCGGTGCTGATTGTGGTACTGCTGGTGAAGCCTACAGGACTGTTTGGAAAAGTAGTGCAGGAAAAAGTGTGAGGGAGGAACCGGTATGAAAAAACTATCAAAGACAGCAAGGCAGAATGGGATCACCTACGGTATTGTGATCATAGCCTTTGTGGTGATGCAGATTTTAATCAGTACGGGAAATATCTCCAGTTCCCTGGAGGGACTGCTGATTCCCTTCTGCTACTATGTAATCCTGGCAGTTTCCCTGAACCTGGTGGTAGGCGTGCTGGGGGAACTGAGCCTGGGCCATGCGGGATTTATGTGCGTGGGCGCCTTTGCCAGCGCTTTCTTTACCAAATGTGTGCAGGATACCATTACCAACAGCCTGCTGCGGTTTGTGCTGGCCCTGATCATCGGCGCTCTGGTGGCAGCCCTCTTCGGCGTGCTCATCGGTATCCCGGTGCTGCGGCTGCGGGGCGACTATCTGGCGATTGTGACCCTGGCTTTCGGTGAGATTATCAAGAACCTGGTAAATGTGCTGTTTATCGGAAGAGACAGCAATGGCTTCCATTTCTCCATGAAGGATGCGTTCTCTCTGGGCATGGAGCCGGACGGCGAGGTGCTGGTGAACGGTCCCCAGGGTATCAGCGGCATTTCCCATGATTCCACCTTTATCATCGGCGTGGTGCTGGTGCTGCTGACGCTGTTCATTGTGCTGCGGCTGATTAATTCCAGGGACGGACGGGCGATCCAGTCCATCCGGGACAACCGGATCGCGGCGGAGTCTGTGGGAATCAACGTGACGAAATACAAGCTGATGGCTTTTTCCGTATCAGCGGCTCTGGCCGGTGTGGGCGGCGTGCTTTACGCTCATAATCTGTCTACCTTAAGCGCCACCCCCAAGAACTTCGGCTACAACATGTCCATCATGATCCTGGTGTACGTGGTGCTGGGCGGCATCGGAAATATCCGGGGTTCTGTGATCGCGCCGGTGGTGTTAAACCTTCTGCTGGACTACTTCCTGCGGAAGTTCCAGATGATGGGGGACAATGTGGTGCTGAACTTCCTCAGTGATAACCGTATGCTGGTGTACGCCATCGTGCTGATCGTGATCATGCTCTTTAGCTGGAGCCCGAAGATGATTGCCTGGCGGGAGCAGGTGTTCCATAAAAAAGCAAAGGAGGAGGCAGAGTAGTTATGGCAATGCTGGAAGTAAAAAATCTGGGTATCTCCTTTGGCGGTCTGCGGGCCGTGAACGGATTTAACGTAACCATTGAAAAGGGACAGCTGTACGGCCTGATCGGACCCAACGGAGC
The DNA here is from genome assembly GCA_018713435.1 of Candidatus Merdiplasma excrementigallinarum. Lineage (GTDB taxonomy): Bacteria > Bacillota > Clostridia > Lachnospirales > Lachnospiraceae > Merdiplasma > Merdiplasma excrementigallinarum. The sequence continues at coordinate 27,972 of DVOS01000055.1, read as the reverse complement.
GGGAAAGACAACCGTTTTTAACCTGCTTACCGGCGTGTACCGCCCGGATACGGGAAACATTATCCTGGACGGGCAGGATATTACGGGAAAGAAAACCATTGAAATCAGCAAGGCGGGCGTTGCCCGTACCTTCCAGAATATCCGCCTGTTTTCCAAGATGTCGGTGCTGGACAATGTAAAAGTGGGGCTGCACAACCATCATGTGTATTCCGCCCTGGCGGGAATTCTTCATACCCCGGCATACCGGCGGGAGGAGAAGATCATGAATGAGAAAGCCATGGATCTTCTGAAGGTATTTGAACTGGACGATGCAGCGGACACCCTGGCTTCCAATCTTCCCTACGGAAAACAGCGGAAGCTGGAGATCGCCAGAGCTCTTGCCACGGATCCCAAGCTGCTGCTTCTGGATGAGCCCGCAGCGGGCATGAACCCCAAGGAGACCCAGGAGCTGATGGATATGATCCGGTTCGTGCGGGAACATTTTGATATGACCATTCTTTTGATTGAGCATGATATGAAGCTGGTTTCCGGTATCTGCGAGGAACTGTGCGTGCTGAACTTCGGCGAGGTGCTTGCCCAGGGCAAGACGGCGGATGTGCTGCACAACCCCCAGGTTATCACGGCATATCTGGGAGAATAGGAGGAACTTGACGTATGGCAATGCTTGAGATAAAAGATCTGGAAGTATATTACGGCGTGATACACGCCATAAAAGGGGTTTCCTTTGAGGTAAACGAGGGGGAGATCATCGCTCTCATCGGCGCCAACGGCGCCGGAAAAACCACCATCCTCCATACCATCACCGGGCTGATTGCCCCCAAGAGCGGCCATGTGCTGTTTGAGGGGAAGGATATTACCAAGACGCCGGCCCACAAGATTGTGGAGCTGGGAATGGCCCATGTGCCGGAGGGACGCCGGGTGTTCGCCCAGCTTTCCGTGTATCAGAACCTGAAGATGGGGGCCTACACCCGAAAGGACAAGGCGGAAGTGGACGCGGCCCTGGAGATGGTGTATAAGCGGTTCCCCAGACTGGAGGAACGCAAAAACCAGATGGCGGGTACTCTCTCCGGCGGCGAGCAGCAGATGCTGGCCATGGGCCGGGCTCTCATGTCCCACCCCAAGATTATTCTGATGGACGAGCCCTCCATGGGATTGTCTCCTATTCTGGTAAATGAGATTTTTGACATTATCCGCAGCGTCAACGAGGCGGGCACCACGGTCCTTCTGGTGGAGCAGAACGCCAAGAAAGCCCTTGCCATCGCCAACCGGGCCTATGTGCTGGAGACGGGCACCATTGCCACCTCAGGGGACGCGGACGCGCTGATGAACGACGGCGCCATCAAGAAAGCGTATCTGGGCGAATAATATAAGCGGCGGTATTTTGGGTATTCATGTGAAGGAGGGAGATTTATGGACAGAGTTGTGATTACCATAGCGAGACAGTACGGAAGCGGCGGAAAAACCATCGGAAAGATGCTGGCGGCGGATCTGGGCATCAAGGCTTACAGCAGGGAGATCCTGAAGCTGGCTTCTGAGGACAGCGGCATCAATGAGAGACTGTTTAACCAGGTGGATGAAAAGCTGAAGAGCACATCCCTGTTCGGCATTATGAAGCGGGCCTACAAGGGCGAACTGATTCCGCCGGAGAGCGAGGACTTTACCTCTAACCAGAATCTTTTTAATTACCAGGCCAAGGTGATCAAGGAGCTGGCGGAAACGGAATCCTGCGTGATTATCGGCCGCTGCGGCGATTATGTCCTGAAGGGAAATCCCCGGGTGGTGAGCGTGTTTGTCCACGCCTCACCGGAGTACTGCCTGAAGCAGGCCATCGAGCGGGGCGCCCATGCGGGAAAGGACGTGGAAAAATTTATCCAGCGCACGGACAAGTACCGGGCAGAGTACTACCACTACTACACCGGACAGGAGTGGAACGACGCCAGAAACTATGATCTGTGCCTGAACAGCGAGCGATTGGGCTTTGAGGGATGCGTGGAAGCCATCAAGGCGTATATTAAGATCCGGTTCGGAGAGAACGCGATTTAGGAAAATTGTGAGTGATCCGAAATTAACAGGTCCATAGAGAGTTGGAATTTCCATCATTGACATATTTGCTGGGGCTGCGTATAATAATGGTAACAGGTAGGCAACTACCTCAAAAGTAGTCCGCTTCCGGTTATGCGGATTAGAAATAAACCGTGGAAACGTGGTTCGCTTCCGGTCATGCGAATAATAAATAGACCGTGAAAAAGTTTTTAAGTCCCTTGCCGGGAACGGTAAGGGACTTAATCTTTATGAGGTATATATGGAAATTATTGCAGGAAGCCTTTACTTTGTATCAAATGATTTTTTTGCCAAAGTAAATGACCCTTATCTGAAAATCAATTATGAGAGTACAAAACGCCCACACTACTTTGCGTTCTTTGACAATGCAACCGGGCTTTACTGGTTAGTTCCCTGCAGCTCAAAGATAGAAAAGTTTGAACGCTTGATACAAAAGAAAAAGGAGCAACATAAACCGACAGACACGATTCAAATCGTCAAAATCTTTGATCGTAAAACGGTACTCCTCTTCCAAGATATGTTCCCTGCCACTGCGCGGTATATTGACGGGCAGTATGTAAAAGGAGGACAAGCTGTAAGGATAGCAGACCCGAAAGTGATACTGGAATTAGAAAAGACAGCCCGTAAGATAATCAAACTTTTACATAGAGGTGTTCGTTTTACTCCAACGCAGCCGGACGTACTCAAAATTGAAAGACTAATGATAGAAGAATTGAAAGCGTAATAAAAAATTATGGGGCGCAGGAAGCCGGAAAAGGCTAACCGCGCCCCGCAGTTTATGGAGATTGGATTATGCAGGATAATATAGAGATCAGACGGGTATCTGCGGAGGACTTTTCCGCTTTGAGAAAAATATATGAAAGGGTGCGAAAAGAGAGTTTTTTCTGGATGGATAGCAGAGAGATCCGGCCGGAGGATTTTGATAGGGATACCGAAGGAGAGGAGATCTGGGCAGCCTGGCAGGGGGAAGAGGCGGCCGGTTTTATCTCTCTGTGGGTTCCGGAACGCTTTATCCATCATCTGTTTGTAAGCAGGACGTTTCAGGGACAGGGAATCGGAACCGGCCTGATCCGGAAAGCGGCGGAAATTTACGGGCTTCCCCTGAGCCTGAAATGCGTCTGTGATAACCGCCGGGCCCTGGATTTTTACTGCAGCCGGGGATGGAGGATCACGGAGCGGGGCAAGAGCGGGGAAGAGGCCTGGTACCGGCTGGAGCTGGAGGATGAGTTTGGGAACAGCTGTTGATTTTTAGTTTCGGGCACCGTATAATAGGGAACAGAAATTGCCCGCTTTCATGTCAGGAAATGGAAGCGAAAATAAAACAGTTGGAGGTAAGTGAAAATGAAAAAACTGGCAATCGGAAACGACCATTCGGCAGTGGAGATGAAGAAGGAACTGAAGGCCTATCTGGAGGAGAAGGGCTATGAGGTGATCAATGTGGGAACGGACAGCACGGAGAGCTTTCCCTATCCCGTAAGCGGTTATAAGGTGGCCAAAATGGTGGCTTCCGGCCAGGCGGACGGCGGTATTTTAATCTGCGGAACCGGCGTGGGCATCTCTCTGGCAGCCAACAAGGTGAAGGGGATCCGCTGCTGCGTGTGCAGTGAGCCCTATTCCGCAAAGCTGTCCAAACAGCACAACAATTCCAACATCATCGCCTTCGGCGCCAGAGTGATCGGCATTGAGATGGCCAAGATGATCGTGGATGAGTGGCTGAACGCGGAGTTTATGGGAGGACGCCATCAGACCCGTGTGGATATGATTATGGAGATCGAAGAGAAACAGAGCCTGGAAGGCGCGGAATAATCATTCTGCCCCGGGACGGTCAGCCGGAGAGGAAGGGAGGAACCGGGTATGGGAAAAATGCCTCATATTCAGCTGGACAGAAGCATCGGTGCCACAGCCGCCATTTTGCCGGGGGATCCGGCCAGAGTGGATCACATTGCCGGTTATCTGACGGATGTACGCCGGGAAGGATTTAACCGGGAATACAAAAGCGTGACAGGAATGTATAAGGGCAGACAGATCCTGGCCATCTCCACCGGCATGGGAGGCCCTTCCGCCGCGATCTGCGTGGAGGAACTGGCGGATCTGGGCGTCCGTGATATGATCCGGATCGGAAGCTGCGGGGCGCTGCAGAAGGACCTTTCTCTGGGACAGCTGGTGCTCTGCGACAGAGCGGTATGCGACGACGGCACCAGCCAGACGTACCACAATTATCTGCGGTACGCGGATGAAGAACTGGACCGGAAGATGGGAACCGGCCTGCCGGCGGACGCAAAAGGGGAGCCGGCCATCTGCTGGGCCTGGGGAGATCCGAAGCTGCTGGAAGCCTGTCAGAAGGCGGCCAAAGGACAGGGATTTTCCTGTGTCACCGGCTCCACCAGATGCCATGACGCGCTGTACCAGCGGGAAAAGCCCAAGCTGGATGAATTTTATTCCGCCAGAGGGGTACTGGCTTCGGATATGGAGACGGCGGCCCTTTTTGCGGTAGGCGCCTTCAGAGGCGTGCGGACGGCCAGCATTCTGAACGTGGTGGTGGAGTGGAAGAAAGACCTGAAGGAGGGCATCTCCTCCTACAAAGGAGGCGCGGATTTGGCCGCCATGGGCGAGGAGCATGAAATTCTCACCGCCCTGGAAGCCCTGGCGTCCCTGAAAGAATAACAGACGGAAGGAAAAAATTAAAATGCATACAGAAAGAAAATCCGGAAGCGAACTGTTTTCGCTTAACGGCAAACCTACATTCGGACAGGCGTTTCCCCAGGCCATGCAGCATGTGCTGGCTATGCTGGTGGGAAATATTACGCCGCCCATGCTGATTGCCAGCACGCTGTCTCTCTCAGCGGCGGATCAGATTATGCTTACCCAGGCCGCCATGATTATTGGCGGCATTACCACGCTGCTGCAGCTCTATCCGGTATTCGGATTTGGTATGGGGCTCCCCAGCGTGATGGGCGTGGCTTTCGCCTATATGCCTATTCTGACCATGATCGGCAACCAGTACGGCATAGCCGCTATTTTCGGCTCCCAGCTGGTGGCCGGATTTGTCTCCATTTTCATCGGCATGTTTATGGGGAAAATCCGCCGGTTTTTCCCGCCCATTGTCAGCGGAACCGTGGTGCTGAGCATCGGCCTGTCCCTGTATAAGACGGCGGTCACCTATATGGGCGGAGGTTCCGCCGCTCAGGCAGACGGTTCCTTCGGATCAGGGAAATTCTGGATCCTGGCGCTGGTGACTCTGGCAGTGACCCTGGCCTGCAGCCTGTTTGGAAAAGGGTACCTGAAGGTTTCCGGCATGCTCATCGGCATTGTGGCGGGATATGCTATTGCCCTGGGTATGGGCGGCATTGTGGACTTCGGACAGTTTCAGGAGGCGGGCTGGATTTCCGTTCCCATCCCCTTCCATTTCGGCCTGGAATTTCATTTTGACGCGATCCTGATGATGGTGCTGATGTATGTGGTGCAGGCAGTGCAGACCATCGGGGACGTATCCTCCACCGCCATGGGCGGCTTTGGCAGGGAGGCCACGGATAAGGAACTGGGAGGCGCCATCAAGGGACAGTCCATCTGCGGCATGATCGGCGCGGTAATCGGCGGCCTGCCCACAGACCCCTACAGCCAGAATGTGGGACTGATCTGCACCACCAAAGTGGTGGCGAAGAAAGTATTCCTCATTGTAGGCGTGGTGATGCTGGCGGCCGGCATCTGCCCCAAGTTCGGAGCGCTGATGACCACCATTCCGCAGCCGGTGCTGGGCGGCGCTACCGTGACGGTATTCGCGGCCATTACCATGTCCGGCATCCAGCTGCTGGGAGAGCAGCCCATGAACTACCGGAACAAGATGATTGTGGGCATTGCCCTGGCTATCGGAATCGGCATCGAGGCGGTGCCGGATATTCTGCAGTTCTGCCCCCAGCTGGCAAAAAATATCCTGGGAAGCTCCCTGATGGTATCCTTCCTGATCGTGTTCCTGCTGAATATCATTGTGCCGGAGGACAACTCCCCGGCCAGCTGAATGACGGCAGAATAGAAGAAAGTAAAAAAAGAGCGCTGCAAGAAAGATTTTATTGCTTCCTGCCATCCGGTGTTCACCTTGTCCTATCGACACCTGTCCGCAGCAGACGGAACAATCCGCCTGCCGCGGGACATCTGTCTCGGACATATGTACACCTGGATGTACAGGAAGCAAAAGTTTTTTTCTGCAGTGCTCTTTTTTGCATTCTTTCTGGCTTGAAAGTCTGCTTACAGCCGTCTGTCAGGCCTCGCCGTTGGCTACCACCGGGGTGGGTCTTCTGGTGTCGAAAACTTCTGAGGCGGTGAACATGCCGTCCAGCACGGTGGTCAGTCCCTGGCTTGCCTGGTAGAGCTGGTAGCCGTCCAGGTCAATGCGGCCCTGCCGCACATAGTCGCCGGTAATCTGCACCCAGTAGGGAGTGGAGCTGTCCACGTTGCAGTAGAAGTTATAGCCGGCGCTCTTAAAGTACTGATACTTTTCGTTGTCCGCGCTGTAGCCGGTCCAGTCGCCGATGTCATTTCCGTGGGCGAAGATGATGGTGTCTACCGGCCCTACGATATTTTCCACCGTATTGACCCATTTCTCATTGTCGACGCGCAGCTCGTCCGCGGTCTTATTGGTAACGCTTAAATGGCCCCAGGTGTGGCTGGCAAACTCCCAGCCCTCATCCTTCAGAGCCTGGGCGATGATCTTGGCCTGTTCCACATCCTCTTCCCAGCTGAATTCCGGATGTTCCTCCAGCCACTGGGCCTGATCGCTCATCAGGTTCAGTTTGTCCCGGTAATCGGTATCGGTTCTGTAGCCGAATACGCCGTTATAGCCGGTGAGGGCGATCATGCCCCGGGCGCCCTTGTAGGCCCCGTCGGGATGCTCCTCCAGGAAGGTGTTCAGCCTGGGCACTACATCAAAGTCGCCGATCTCCTCTGTGCCGTCCGGTTTTACATAGTGGCATTTTACTTTGCCGTTTTCGTCCAGCACCAGCTTGTCCGGATAGCTGGCGGCCTCATAGGAGTGATAATAGCTCAGGTCATCCACCGACAGCACCACCGCTTTTTTATCCGGAGGAAGCAGCAGGTTGTTGTTGGGCTCAAAGTGCACATTGCCGTTCTCATCCGTGGTTTCCACCACCAGATCCCGGAGCCGCACAAACACATACCCGTTGTCGTACATCTGCTGGGTAATCTTGTCAAACTCCTCCACCGTGGTCATCCAGGCGTTCATGCCATTCACAGCGTTCTCTCCCAGCACAGATACGTTGAAGGCACTGTCTGTGTCATTGATGAGAGAGTGGTAAAAAATGTGGGGCACGGTGAGCGGATCTACCGGCACGCAGCTGTCCAGATCCGCCTGGTACTGGGCAATAGCCTGGGTAATAGAGGGATCGGATTCATAACCGGGTACGCTCTGCAGCAGGGCGATGGCGCCCTCATAATCATAGCCGAGGGCCATGGTTTCCGCCTGGGCCAGCACGTCGCTCTGGCTTTCCGTCTGGACTTCCGTAACCGGTTCCGGCGCCTCCGTGGCCGGTTCGGTCTGGACCGGCGCTTCCGTTATAATCTGGACGGAATCTTCGGCCGGGGCGGTCTCCTGCACAGGCGCGTCCTGTGTGCTGCCCCCTCCGGAGCCGGAACGGTCTCTGGTGAGAAAAACGGCGGCGGCCGCAGCCGCTGCGATAATTACCACCAGGATCGTGATAAACAGGATCCGCATATTGCGTTCATGACGTCTCTTTTTCAGACGCCTCTGACGGCGGGCTTCCGCTGCCTGGCGATAAGCGCGCTCGTCGTCATCAAAATCATTTCGCTTCATGTCATTGCTCATAGTAACTCCCCTTTTTTCGACAAATTTTCAACTTCAGTCTAACATAGTCCATAGTAAACGGCAATGGCTTTTCATAAAGAACACGATGCAAAAAATTCTCCGGGTTCGCATATCCTGAAAAAAGAGTATGCCCACCGGGAGGCGTCTATGAACAGCCAGAAAACCGAAAACCTGCTGAACCTTGCCCTGGATTCCACGGAAGAAGAACGGAAAAAATCTCTGAACCTGCAGGTGGGATATGATCCGGGGGAGAGAACCTGGGAACTGATTATCCGGTATGACCAGAGCGGGGATACCCTTCCGCCGGAGCTGGAACAAGTGGTGCCTCTCTCATACGGCTACGGGATCATCCGGGTGCCGGAGTCGGAGATTGAGAAGCTGGCGGCGCTGGAGACAGTGGAATATATCGAGAAGCCCAAACGGCTCTTTTTTTCCGTAAACCGGGGAAAAACCGCCTCCTGTTTTCTGGGGGTAGCCGGCGGGACAGAAAGAAGCACCCCGGAGGGAGAGATTCCTGACGGCAGAGCCTCCTCCCTGACGGCAAAGGGTCTGACAGGAAGAGGGGTCATTGTGGCGGTGCTGGATTCCGGTGTGGATTATTTTCATCCGGATTTCAGAAAGGAGGACGGCAGCACTCGGATTTTAAATCTGTGGGATCAGACCGTATCCTCCGGGAACCCGCCGGCCGGCTTCCGGCAGGGGACAGAATTCGGACAGGAGGAGATTAACCGGGCTCTGGAGGCGGGCAGCCGGCGGGCAGGATATGAGATTGTGCCCAGCCAGGACGGAAGCGGACACGGGACCCAGGTGCTGGGCATCGCGGCGGGAAACGGAAACGCGTCCGGTGGAAAATACGCGGGAGGAGCGCCGGAGAGCGATATTCTGGCAGTGAAGCTGGGGATGCCGGGGGAGACAGACTTTCCCAGCACCACCCAGCTGATGCAGGCGGTGGAGTATGTGATCCGGAAAGCCTATGCCTACAGGAAGCCGGTGGCAGTAAACTTAAGTTTTGGAAATGTGTACGGCTCCCACAGCGGCACGTCCCTTCTGGAAACCTACCTGAACCAGATGGCGGGAACCTGGAAAAATGTGATCGTGGCGGGGAGCGGCAATGAGGGAGCGGGGAAGGGCCATGCCGCCGGCAGGCTTACAGAGGAGGAGGTATGGATCACGGAACTGGCGGTGGCGGAATTTGAAACGGTATTAAATCTTCAGATCTGGAAAAATTATACGGATGAATTTGAGATTGCCCTGGTTCACCCCGCAGGCTTCAGGGCGGTTCTGGGAGCGGATACGGCGGCAGCCGCAGCGGGGCTTGGCCCGGCCGGCGCCGGCCGCTACCGGCTTGGCACCACGGAACTGCTGGTTTACTACGGGGTGCCCTCTCCCTACAGCGTAAATCAGGAGATTTACCTGGATTTTATTCCCCTGGGACAGTATGTGGACCCGGGCATCTGGAAAATTGAACTGACGCCCCGGAAACTGCGGGACGGACAGTTTGACATGTGGCTGCCCGCGTCAGAGGCCCTGAATCAGGATACGGGATTCTTGCGCCCCTCCCCGGAGGTAACGCTGACCATTCCCTCCACTGCGGAAAAGGTGGTGACGGTAGGGGCTTACAACGCCTACACCATGGCCTACGCGCCTTTTTCAGGCCGGGGCGATACCCGGTACCCGGAAAAGCGGAAACCGGACCTGGCGGCTCCGGGGGTGGATATTACCGCCCCCGTTCCGGGAGGGGGCTATGGGACTGTGACAGGGACTTCCTTCGCGGCGCCCTTTGTGACGGCGTCCGCCGCCCTGTTGATGCAGTGGGGAATTTTAGAAGAAAACGACGCGTATCTGTACGGAGAAAAGGTAAAAGCGTACCTGCGGCGGGGCGCCAGACCTCTGCCGGGTTCTGACGAATACCCCAATCCCAGGGTGGGGTACGGGACGCTGTGCCTCAGGGACAGTTTTCCCCTTCAGAGGCGGACGGGCAGGTAATTTCCATAATCTCCTCGATAAAAAGATGAAGGAGCCGGGCCTGCCGGGTGTCCGCCGCCCTGTAATAAACTTCTTTTCCCTTCCGGCGACCGGTGATGAGCCCGCCGGTTTTTAACTGGCGAAGATGGTGGGATACGGCAGGGCTGCTCATCTGCATCAGGGCGGAAATATTTATGACGCACTCCTCGCAGTGGCAGAGAAGCCAGAAAATCCGGACCCGATTTCCGTCCCCCAGCTGCCGGAACACATCCGCTGTCATCTGGCAGTTTTCCAGACTGGGGATCTGTTCCAGGGCAGTTTCGTCTTCCTGATGGTTGTGAGGCAGTTTTATATTCATGGATGTTCCTCCTTTGCAAACAGCGCAGTGCAAAAGCGGCAGGCTGGCGCCGTGCCTGCTTGAATCCAGTTTATTGTAGCAGGAAGCGAAAAAAAGAACCAGCCTTAAATAAAAAAAGTTTTCCGGAGCCGTTGACATTCCACAAAGAGGTGGTTATAATGAAAACAACAATTAAACATTTGTTTAATCAAAAAATAAAGAGGAATGGCGGAGGAAAACGGTCATGAATAAGAAACAGAAAAAGATGCTGCTTCGCATACTGACGGCGGCTGTCCTTCTGGCAGCGCTGCACTTTGTGCCGGCGGAAGGCTGGCTCAGGTTCGGGCTGTATCTGATTCCCTACCTGCTTATCGGATACGATATCCTGCGGAAAGCATGGAAAGGGATTCTGAACAGGCAGGTGTTTGACGAGTGTTTTCTGATGGCTGTGGCCACGGTTGGAGCCATCGCCCTGGCTCTCTGGGAAAAGAGCGGGGACTACACGGAGGCTGTGGCGGTTATGCTTTTCTACCAGGTGGGAGAGTGGTTCCAGAGCTACGCGGTGGGAAAGAGCCGGCGGAATATCAGCGATCTGATGGATATTCGGCCGGATTACGCCAATGTGGAGCGGGACGGAAAGCTGGAGCGGGCGGATCCGGATGAAGTGGAAACCGGCAGTGTGATTGTGGTGCAGCCCGGTGAGAAGGTGCCCATCGACGGCGTCATTATAGAAGGCTCCTCCGCCCTGAATACCAGCGCGCTTACCGGGGAGAGCCTTCCTCGGGACGTGAAGGCGGGAGACGAGGTAATCAGCGGCTGCATCAGCATGACGGGCGTGCTGAAGATCCGCACCACCAGGGAGTTCGGAGAATCCACGGTCTCCAAAATCCTGGATCTGGTGGAGAACGCCAGCTCCCGGAAATCCAAGTCGGAAGATTTTATTTCCAAATTTGCCCGCATTTATACCCCGGCGGTATGTATCGGGGCCCTGGCGCTGGCCATTCTGCCTCCCCTGGTGCGGATGCTTTTTATGGGGCTGGGAGCCGACTGGAGCGCCTGGATTTACCGGGCCCTGACCTTCCTGGTGATCAGCTGTCCCTGCGCGCTGGTGATCAGCATTCCCTTAAGCTTTTTTGCCGGTATCGGGGGAGCCAGCAGGGCGGGCGTGCTGGTCAAGGGTTCCAATTATCTGGAAACCCTGTCCCAGACCAGGATTGTGGTGTTTGACAAAACAGGAACCCTGACCCAGGGAGTTTTTGAGGTGAGCGGTATCCACCACAGCCGGATGGAGGATGAGAAGCTGCTGGAATACGCAGCTCTGGCGGAGAGCGCTTCCTCCCATCCCATCAGCAGAAGCCTCCAGAGGGCCTACGGAAAAGAGATCGACCGCTCCCGGGTGACGGACATCCAGGAGATCAGCGGAAACGGCGTGACGGCCCGGGTGGACGGCCTGCAGGTAGCGGCGGGGAATGACAAACTGATGGAGCATCTGGGAATTTCCTATATCAGCTGCCACGAGGCGGGAACCGTGATCCACATGGCGATTGACGGACAATACGCCGGCCATATCCTGATTTCCGACGTGGAAAAGCCTCACTCCCGGGAGGCCATCCGGGAACTGAAGAAGGCGGGCGTTCGCAGAACAGTCATGCTTACCGGCGACCGGAAGGAAGCGGCGGAGCAGACTGCTTCCCGTCTGGGACTGGATGAGGTGCACAGTGAACTTCTGCCGGCGGACAAAGTGGAAAAGGTGGAGGAGCTGCTGCGGAGCAAAACAGCTAAGGAAAAGCTGGCCTTTGTGGGGGACGGCATCAATGACGCGCCGGTGCTGGGCCGGGCGGATATCGGCATTGCCATGGGAGCCATGGGATCGGATGCTGCCATCGAGGCGGCGGACGTGGTGCTGATGGACGACGATCCCCTGAAAATTTCCAAGGCTATCCGGATTTCCAGAAAATGTCTGGGAATCGTCTACCAGAACATTGTATTTGCCATTGGGATCAAGCTGATCTGCCTGGCGCTGGGGGCCCTGGGCCTGGCCAATATGTGGCTGGCCATTTTTGCCGACGTTGGCGTTATGATCCTGGCGGTTCTGAATGCCATCCGGGCCCTGTTTGTAAAAAATCTGTAGAGAGTATTTAAAAGAGAGAAAATAAGACCGTTTGCGGGAACCCTGCCGATTCTCCGGCAGGAGAAGGAACCCGCAGACGGTTTTATTTTGCCGGGAAAGGTTTCGGGGAAAGCTCCCTGACAGGAAGAAAGACACTGGAAAATTTTACCAGATGCCCGGGGGGACGGATGCCACGATATATTTATTGAGAGAAATTTAATTCTATGGTATAGTGGGATAGATAAAATTCATGTGTCACACCGACAAAAAGGAAAGAAAAACTGTAATATGTTAATGAAATAATGACATATTACTACATTAATAAATAAGTAATTTTATAATTACACAGCATATTATTGACAAAATAAGGCAGAAATGGTATTTTTTCTTTAAGTTAAGGAGGTTCTGTATGAACAGAAAGACACTTAGCCCACGGCAGCTGCAGGTGATGGAGATTTTATGGGAGGCGAAGGAAGGCATGACGGCCTCCGCCATCGTAAAGTCCAGTCCGGATCTGCAGATCAATACCGTTCAGGCTTCCCTGCGGAGCCTTGTAGCAAAGAAATATGTACAGGTGGGCGACATTGTCTACAGCGGCACGGTTCTTTCCAGAAGCTATATCCCTCTGGTCAGCAGAGAGGAGTATCTGGAAATGTCCTGCAGACAACTGTCCAGGCTTTCCGGGCCCTCGCTGGTATTCGCCAATTTTATTCAGGCGGAGAAAAACGAGGCGCTGCTGGACGAACTGGAGGAGATGATACAACAGAGGAAGAAAGAGTTAAAGGAAGGGGAATAATATGGCGGTTTCTTTAGGGCCATTTATGACATGTTTTCTTGCAGTTCTTTTTTTGACGGTCTACATATATATCGTGATTTATGTAAAGAAGGATATTCTGTATTCCGGGATGAAACTGGTATTTGCGGGAATTGCGCTCATACTGATCCGCATGATGATACCGTTTAATTTCCCTTTTACGCAGACGATCACATCCCATACGATCATGCCGTTTATCAGTAAACTGGTGTTCTGGTATGTCGGGGATATTGACTTTGCCGTAGTTTTGTTTGCAATCTGGATCAGTGTTTCGGTTATTAAACTGCTGCGGCTGGTGTGGATACAGGTAAATTTCCGTGCCTGTTTAAGACCGTTTGCAGTCAAAGATATGAGCAGATATCCGAAATTGGCTCAGGTACTGGAAAAATGCGGGGTTTCTTTCCATGAGATCTGCATTGTTCCGACCAGGATTTCACCGGCAGTATTTGGGATTATCAAACCGATTTTGATACTGCCCGACTGTGAATTTACAGAGAAAGAACTTTACTACATATGCCGCCATGAGGCGGAGCACTGCCGGAACTATGATCTGCTGCTCAGGCTGTTCCTGGATCTGGTGCTGTGTACGCAGTGGTTTAATCCGTTGGTCTATTTCATGAAGAAGGAACTTTCCCTGGCCTTTGAACTTTCAAACGATCAGGTTATTCTGAACTCTATGGATGAGATGGAGCGGACAGAGTATGCGGAATGTGTCCTGAAGATGGTACGCTACCAGAATAAAAATACTGCGGCCAGAGGAAATTCGCTTCCATTTGCACAGGTAAACTGCTCCAACGTAAAGACCCGAGTGCGGTATATTATGGCAAAGGAAGCGGGAAGAAAGAAAAGCCGGATCTCGGTGCTGCTGAATTATGTGGTGATTGGGGCAGTTCTTCTGGCATCATTTTTGTTTGTGCCGGAGGCGTATGTAACTCAGGGGATTCAGGACCAGACCGTTATAAATATTGAAAATTTGGATAATTATTTTAAAAAAGTAGATGGAGATTATTGGCTTTATACAGATGATGAGCCTGTGTTAAGTTTCACTTATATTCCAGAAGAAATGAAAGATATCCCAGTAATTGAGGAGGAATAGTAAAATGTGGAAAAGAATTACGATAACTTTATGCGCGTTAACGATATTGAGCTCAATTTCAATGTCAGCACCTGTAGTCGCAACACAGTTAGAGGCCAGTGGACAAAATTTTAGTGAGACAGTTCAGCCTAGAACAGACATTAAGGAATGGCTATATAAAGTGATGAATGGAAACTTGTACAAAAGATTATATAATTATTCGACTGGACGGTGGGAAACAGACTGGATTTTTGTGGCTTCAGGTGTAGAAGAACTGTAAGCAAAATTTAATCAAGTGGCGAAATGAGCTATAGACAGAGAGGCGATACTGCGCAAAAGTACAATCGCTTCCTGCGCATCCGGGTGTACACATGTCCGAGACAGATGTTCCGTATCAGGCGGAATATTCCGACGGATACGGACAGATGTCGATAGGACCAGGTGAACACCGGATGTCAGGAAGCATGAACCCTTTTTGCAGCATTTTCATTTTCTATTTTTAAAAAAGCAAAGTCAATGCAGATATTTTTTTCGGATAAAAGATTGACTTTCAAAAATAATGGTGGTAGTATAGCTACTGACGTAATAAAAATAGTGATAGAGTAAACAGGAGGCAAAGAAGCCAGAAAACGGCTGTCTTTGTCTCTTTTTTTATTTGCTTCACAGGAAATCTGCCGCTAAAGCGGCTGTGCTCGGAGCGGGAGTTTCGTGCGGAATTTTTAGATTTTGTTTTGAAAAAAGCAGGGAGGAGAAAAGGAATGGAATGTCTCACAATAGAGAAGCTTGAAATGCAGTTTAAAGGCGTGAAAGCGGTACAGAATGTTTCCATGAAGCTGGAACAGGGAAAGCTTTACGCGCTGATTGGGACCAACGGCGCGGGGAAAACCACCATCATCAATATGATTTCCGGGGTTCTGAAACCGACCTCTGGTACGATTTTTTTTTTGGGACAGAATATTACAGGGATGCGGCCGGACCGGATTGCGAGGCTGGGGATTACCAGAACCTATCAGAATCTCCGGCTGTTTAAAAAGATGACGGTTCTGGACAATGTGCTGATGGGGGCCCAGATGCACAGTACCTGCGGAGCGTGGCAGTCCATTTTTCAAACCTCCCGCTTCCGGCAGTCAGAGGAACAGCTTCGGGCCAAGTCCAGAAAAATGCTGGATATTATGGGGCTTTCCGCTTATGAGAACGAGATGGCGGGCTCCCTGCCCTACGGGAACCAGAGGAAGCTGGAGATCGCCAGGATTTTGGCCGGCAGTCCCAAACTTTTGCTGCTGGATGAGCCGGCAGCGGGCATGAATCCCCAGGAAAGCCGGGAATTGGTAAATATCATTCGGAATATCCAGGAAGAATTTGACCTGACAATTCTGCTGATCGAACACGATATGAAGGTGGTCATGAACCTGTGCCAGTATATTTACTGTATGGCGGCAGGGGAAGTAATAGCCAGCGGTCTGCCCCAGGAAATCAGGCAGAATCCCAGGGTGATTGAAGCATATTTAGGAAAGAGGGCAAGAAATGCTGCAAATTAAAGAACTGTGCGTAAAATATGACAATATACAGGTTCTCCATGGCATATCGCTGGAACTGCAGGAAGGAGAACTGGTGGCTCTTATCGGGGCCAACGGAGCGGGAAAGACCACCACTCTGTCCACCATCTCCGGGGTAAAGCGGGCTTTTTCCGGACAGATCGTCTATGACGGGAAGGACATAACAAAGGCCGGCACCGATGAGATTGTGAAGATGGGGATTGTTCAGGTGCCGGAGGGGCGGCAGATCTTTTCCAAAATGACCATAGAGGAAAACCTGATTTTGGGAGCCTACACGGAAAAGGACAGCCAGAGGCAGAAGCAGAATATGCAGAGAGTCATGGAACTGTTCCCCATACTGAGGGAACGGCGCAGACAGACGGCCGGGACTCTCTCAGGCGGGGAACAGCAGATGCTGGCTATCGCCCGGGCGCTGATGGGAAATCCCAGAATGCTTCTTCTGGATGAACCCTCCATGGGTCTATCCCCCCTGATGACGGAGCAGGTTTTTGACGCGGTAAAATCCCTGAATGACCAGGGAACCACGATTTTGCTGGTGGAGCAGAACGCCTACGATGCCATGGAGATTTCCCACCGCACCTACATAATGGAAAACGGGGTGATTACAAGAGAGGGAAAGAGCAGCGAGCTGATGCGGGATCCGGCTATTAAGCAGGCTTATCTGGGAGGTGACTGACGGTGAGTTTTGATTACATACTGAGCCAGTTTGTGAATGGCATCAAACTGGGAAGCATTTACGCGGTGGTAGCCATCGGCTATTCCATGGTGTACGGGATTTTGAAGCTGATCAATTTTGCCCACGGGGATCTTATGACAGTAGGGGTCTATACCATGCTGGTTTTGATGGGATTTTCCGGGATACCGATCTGGCTGGTTATCCTGGTGGGATGCGGCATGTCCATTATTTTCGGCATGACCATGGAGAAACTGGTGTACCGGCCTCTAAGAGGATCGGGGGAGGAGACGACCCTGATCGCCTCCCTGGCGGTATCGGTATTTCTCCAGAACCTGATCAGCATGATCTTCTCGCCCCAGAAAAGGGCTTTCCACCTTCCAGATTTTCTGACGCAGACTTACCGGCTGGGTTCCATCACCCTTTCCGTTATGAATATTCTGACCTTTATTTCGATTGTGATAATTTTGATTGCGCTGACCCTGATGCTGAAGAAGACCAAGATTGGAATGGCTATGCGGGCCTGTTCCGATAATCTGGCGGCTTCCCAGCTTATGGGAATCAAAATCAATACGGTTGTGGCGGCAGCATTTGTGATCGGTTCCGGCCTTGCGGGCCTCACCGGCCTGATGCTGGCGGGGGAGTACAAAACCATAGAGCCCCTTATGGGCTTTGTGCCGGGGCTGAAGGCCTTCTGCGCAGCGGTGCTGGGAGGCATCGGAAGCCTTAACGGGGCAGTGCTGGGAGGCTTCATAATCGGCATTGCGGAAATGCTGTTTGCGGGCCTGATGCCTACAGATATTACCCCTTACCGGGACGCATTTATTTTCTTGCTGCTGATTGTGGTTCTTCTGGTGAAGCCTAACGGGATTCTCGGCAGTTCGGAAGGAGGCAGAAGCTGATGAGATACAGAGATAACCCGGCGGTTCGGTTTGTCTGTTTTGTGCTGATACCGCTGCTTATACTGATAATATGTGCCATGAACCGGGGGCATTATTACTCGGATCTGATCTGCCTGTTTGGGATCAACGCGATTCTGGCGGTAAGCTTAAATCTGGTAAACGGATTTTCCGGCATGTTCTCCATGGGCCATGCGGCCTTTATGGCGGTAGGAGCTTATACATCCGCTCTCCTGACCATATCGGAATCCCAGAAGGGCAGAATGGCCGGCCTTCCCGCCTGGTTTCAGACCTTTACCCTGCCTTTTCCGCTGGCGCTGCTGTGCGCCGGAGCGGCGGCTGCGCTGCTGGCTCTGCTCATCGGATTTCCGGTGCTGCGCCTGAAAAACCACTATCTGTCAGTGGCGACGCTGGGACTGATTGTCATTGTCCGGGCCTTTCTGGACAATGAGGACCAGTTTACCAACGGTGCTAGAGGCATTACCGGCCTTCCGTCCTATTCCAATATCGTTACGGTATTTGTGACAGCCCTGCTTTTGCTGTATATCATGTATCGTCTGATCCGGTGTTCCTCTTACGGCAGAGGCCTGATCGCCATGCGGGATGACGATGTGGCGGCTCAGACCCTGGGAGTGCGGCTGGTGACAAAGAAAATATCCATATTTTGCCTCAGCGCCTTTGCGGCCGGCATCGGAGGAGCGCTGTGGGGCCATCTGCAGAGCGTGATTTCCGGCCAGTTCTTCTACTTCACGGACAGCTTTGAGATTGTGGAAATGTCCATTATCGGCGGCATGTTTTCCCTCAGCGGCGGCATCGTGGGGGCGCTGGTGATGACTTTCCTCCCGGAGATTCTGGCTCCCCTGGAGACAGGGCTGGTGATCGGCGGCGTTCAGCTGCCGGAGCTTTACGGAGCCTCAAATCTGATTCTGGCGGTACTGCTGATCCTGCTGATTATTTTCAGACGCCAGGGGATTCTGGGCTACAGTGAGATTATTATGGAAAGTATTTTTTCAAAAAGAACCTATACGGGTCTGTTTCAGGCCCGGACATACCGGGACCTGGCCGCTGCGACCAGGGCAAAGCTGGCAGGGATCGGAAAAGGGAAACAGACGTGTAAATGAGATATGTTCTGCAAAGTTCATATAAATAAAAAAATGAGGAGGAAACAAGTATGAAAAAGAAATTGTTTGGAGCTGTTTTGACGGCGGCGGTTCTGGCATCCAGTATGACTGCCATGGCGGAAGAGGAAACCATCAAAATAGGAGCCCTGTTTAACCTTACCGGGGGACAGGCCTCTATTGATACCCCCTCCTATCAGGGATTTAAGCTGCGGGCGGATGAGATCAATGCGGCCGGAGGCATCAACGGCCGTCAGATAGAAGTGATTTCCTATGACGGAAAGACAGATCAGGCCACCTGTGCCAACAACGCGAAAAAAATGATTGATGTGGACGGCTGCGTGGTGGTCAGCGGTTTCTCTGATTCCAACTATGCGCTGGCTGCGGGAGCTATCGCCCAGGAAAGACAGGTTCCCTTCGTCATCACCGGCGCAACTCTTCCGGATCTGTGCGAACAGATCGGCGACTATGCCTTTATGGTTCCCTTCGGTGATGATACCTGCGCTTATGCGGCTGCGGAGTATGCGTATGCGGAAATCGGGACAAAATGCTATATGATGGTGGATCAGTCCATGGAGTTTACCAAGACCCTGGCTTCCTGCTTTGAGGAGCGCTTTACAGAGCTGGGAGGCGAGATCGTGGGAAGCGACAGCTATATGAACGGGGATCCGGATTTTTCCGCTCAGATCGACCGGTTCCTGAACGATGAGGGAGGCAGTGAATTCCTGTTCTTCTCCAGCGTGCCAAATGACGCAGGTCCTCTGGTTCTCCAGTTCCGGGATAAGGGAGTAACCCTTCCTATTGTTTCCGGCGACGGATTTGATACGCCCCTGGTGGCAGAGGTGGCAGGAGATCAGGCCTATGATGTCTATATTTCCACCCACTGTTCCTATACCAACGAGGCGGAGAACGTACAGAATTTTGTAAAAGCCTATACCGATGCCTACGGCACCGCGCCGGAAAACGCATTTGCCGCTCTGGGCTATGACGCCATGGATCTGATCGGCAAAGCGCTGGAGAAAGTGGAGGATCCCACGGATACGGCGGCAATTCGGGATGCCATTGAGTCTACCACGGATTTTAAAGGCGTAACAGGCACCATCTCTTATACGGCGGACAGCCATAAGCCGGATAAGACAGCTTCCATTCTGGAACTGGTTGACGGTCAGTTCCAGTTCATCACAGAAGAATAAACAGAACGGACAGGAGGGAAATGAGCATGGCAAACCATGAATTGTTAAAACTGACAGCTCATCAGGTAAAAGAAGGAAACTACGACAAGGCCATCCTGGCCGTTGGTTCCTGTGAAGCCCACGGACAGCATATCGCGGAAGGATGCGATACCATTGTGTCCTATGAGCTGAGCAAAAAAGTGGCGGATGAGGTGGAGGGCCTGCTGGTCCTCCCCCCGGTTACAGTAGGGTACAGCGGGCATTATGATACCTTTCCTTTTACCCTGACCCTCGGGTATGATACGGTGGTGCAGGTGATTTATGATATTTGCGAGAGTGTTCTCAGAAACGGAATCAACCACATTTTTCTGATGAACGGCCATGACGGAAATATCGCGCCTATTGAGATTGCCTCCAGAAAGCTGAAGGAGGTATATCCGGACGCCCGGATTGCCGCTCTGCCGGCCTGGTGGGTGACCGCCGGTGAATTGCTTCCCCAGGGCACCTTTGAGGTGTGGGGAGGACAGGGCCACGCTGGCGAGGGAGAGACCTCCATTGCCTACTATCTGTTCCCCCAGTACTGCGAGCCGGAGCTGGCAACCTGCGTAGTGCCGGAAAATCTGCCTCCCTATGTGGATATTAAATGGGATTTTGCTGAGATTACGGATACGGCTCAGACAGGAGACGCCACAAAGGCCACGCCGGAGAAGGGACAGAAAATGACGGAAGCTCTGGTAAAATGTGTGGCGGATACCATTAAAAAGCTGGACGAGAGAGACTGGAATTATTTCTCGGCCCACAATGCGGCGGATCTGAACAAGAAATAAGCAAAACCATCATGAAAAAAATTTTAATGATCAGTACAGGGGGCACCCTGGCATCCTCCCGGAGCGATGGAGGGCTGTCCCCCAGGCTGCACGGCAACGATATTCTAAACTGGATTGCCGGTCTGGCAGAGGGGTGCACGGTGGAGGAGGAGGAACTGTTTATGCTTGACAGTTCCAATATGCAGCCGGAGGAATGGGAGATTCTGGCGGAGCGCATTTACCGGCGGCGGGAAGCTTTTGACGGTATCGTGGTGATACACGGCACCGATACCCTGGCTTATACAGCCAGCGCCCTGTCCTTTGCCCTCCCCGGCATCGAGATACCGGTGGTACTGACCGGAAGCCAGGTTCCCATTGAGGATCCTATTGCCGATGCCACGGAAAACTGCCGGGCGGCCCTGCACATGGCTGCCAGCGGCTGCGCCGGCGTTTATGTGGCATTTAACAGGAAAATTATTCTGGGAACCAGAGCCAGCAAAATCCGGACCAGAAGCTATGACGCTTTTGCCAGCATCAATTATCCCTGCGCGGCCCGGATTGACAGCGGGGGACTGGTCTGGAATCCGTTTGTAAAACAAGAGAGGAAAAGCGGCTGCCGGCTGGAAAATCATTTCTGCAAAGACGTGTTTTTACTGAAGGTTTTTCCGGGCATCTCCCCGGATATTTTTCCCTGTCTTGAGAAAATGGGAATACGGGGCGTGTATGTGGAAGGGTTTGGCATCGGCGGCATTCCTTCTGTCCGGCGAAACCTGGCGGACGCCATCGGCCGGGCGGTGGAGGGCGGCATGATGGTGGCGGTAGGAAGCCAGTGCCTGTATGAGGGCAGTGATTTTTCCGTCTATGAGGTAGGGCGCCGGGTGTTAAGCCACGGTGTGATCGAAACCGGCAGCATGACCTCGGAGGCGGCGGTGACAAAGCTGATGTGGGCTTTGGGAAAATATGATTCGCCGGATCAGGTACGCAGGGCAATGGCAGAAAATTTAGCAGGAGAACTGGGAAGCATCTATGACTGGCTGGGAAGCTGATGCTTCCCTTTTTTGTATATCTTTGGCTGTTTCTGTCTATACTCTCCATAGCAAACAGCAGGAGGGCAGGCATCTTGGAAACAGAAAAAGTGACAGAAGAAACGTTGGAAGGAAAAAGGCAGGCCAGGTCGTTTTTCCTGCTTAAGGCAGGCTGCTTTGCAGCGATTCTGCTTTTGGCCTGGCTGCTTAGCGGTTTTATGCGGCAGGCGAAAGCGGCCAGGCTGCAGCAGGGAATCAGCCGGGAGGTTTTGCGGTTTCATGTTCTTGCCAACAGCGACAGCCCCAAGGATCAGGCGGTGAAGCTGCAGGTGCGGGACGGCGTCCTGGAGTGGCTGGAGGAAGAGCTGACGGAAGAGGAAATGGGGGATCTGTCTTTGATGGAAAAGAAAATCGGGCAGCTGCTGCCGCAGATTCAGAGCCTGGCTGACCGGATCGTAAAGGAAAACGGGATGGATTATGAAACCCGGGCGCAGCTGGGGGAGAGTCTGTTTCCCAGGAAAACGTATGGAAACTGCACCTTTCCCGCAGGACCGTATACGGCCCTGCGGCTGCTGCTGGGAAAGGCGGAAGGACAAAATTGGTGGTGCGTACTGTTCCCCCGGCTCTGCTTTCTGGACTGCGTCCATGCCGTAGTGCCGGAGGAGAGTCAGAAACAGCTGCAGAATGTGCTTACCGAAGAAGAGTATGAAAGCCTGTTTGATCCGATGGAGGATGACTATCGCATCGGGTTTCGTTACTTTTAGGACACTGTTAGTAAGAATAATAAAAATACCGGTCGGTTTTTCCTCTGTTTAAAGCGATTTTTGCAAAGGCTCTGCGGTTGGCCCGGGCATAATAGGCCAGGTGGGCATACTGCAGAAGAATCCAGATACAGTGGGAACGGGGAAAAAGATATTGATAATTTTCCGCCACCTCTTTCAGCTCTTCCGGAATGGGAAGGGCTTTAAATTTATCATACATCAAATTTTGCGGATTTGCCTGTCCTTTTCGGATGCGCTCAGATACTTCAAAGGCAAAAGCCCGTTCAGCCCCTTCTTCCAGCAAACATTCAAAGAAATCATCCCGGGTAAAGCAGGGGTATTTCTGAAAAGCGGGGGAAGAGGTCATCTTCTGGTACTGGAAATAACCCATCTTATCTTCCGGTTTGATCCAGGTGTAGCTGTTGCGGCTGCAGGCCAGGAGAGCGGCCATTTCCCGGTAAGTCCGGGGCTTTGCCTCGTGGAAAAGGGTGCCTGTCGCCTGATCAAGCAAAGAGGTATGATAAATCTGATTCCATTCAATATTTTTTAATTCGGCAAGGGAAATTTCATCTATATAGATGCCGGTAGCCCGCTGCAGCCGGAGAAGAAGTTCCGCATGTTTCAGAGGAATCAGATACACCGGTTTCAGAAAATGGCTGCGCAGTTCCCAGCCGCCGCCTGTCACGCAGGGATCCCCATTTTCCAGGCAGGAAGTCAGATCCGGATAGTCTTCCAGCGTATGCTTGGAAGGCAGTATGGCATATCCGGTCAGCCCTACGCCAATGAAATTGTTTTCGCCTGGAATTGGCGATGCGCCAGGATCCATCTGAAACATCCCCCAGGGAACCACGGAATTGGAAGGATACAGTTTAGTCAGCATCCGCCTGGCAAAGGGCAGAAATTCTGAACTGACCCGGTATTCAAAGGAAAGTATTTTTTTCCCGTCATTTCCCCAGACACTTTCCGGAGAGAGATTAAAGCCGTCCGCCAGAATGGTTTTGCCGCATTCGGGACAGGTTTTTTCCGGCAGATCGATTCCGAACAGACGGGAAGGCGCTTCCTCATAATAGCCGCATTCCGGACAGTAATAGTGAGCCGGAAGGGGATTAAAACAGTGATACCCCAGAAGATAGTACAGGAATGAGCCGGAAACCGTTCCTGATACATAAAAAGGAACGGCACATTTTCGGGCTTCATCTGACAGAAGCCGGAAAATTTCAAAATCATCTGTATATTCAGATTTCTCCAGGAAGGCAAGTTCCTGGCTGCACCGCTTTTGAACGGCGGCCGGAATACCGGCGGGATAAAGCTGCGCCAGCTTTTTTTCGCAGGCGGAGCAGATATGGGCAAAAGCGTTTTCAATAGGAGGAATATTCATAAGGGTTCCTCTCCTTTCTTTTGATCGGATAGGGAAAATATAGCATAAAGCCATTGCCAAACATATTCCCGGCGCTGTACCAAAAATAGCACAGCAGGAAATTGCGCAAACGATGCGAAACAGGTATAATGAAAAAAATGGCTGAGGTGATGGGGATTGATTACACAGAAGGCAACCATACTTTGCGTATATGAAATTTTAAAAACCTATACGGATGAAAATCATATTTTGCCGGCGGAAAAAATCAGGGAAAAGCTGAAGCTGATTTACGATGTGGATATGGAGAGACGGGCTGTCTACCGGAATATAGAGGCGCTTCGCAGTATGGGAATCGAGATAGAAGGATACCGGGAAAACAGAGAAGGATACTATCTGGCGGAACGGGAATTTGAACTGCCGGAGATCCGCCTTCTCTGCGACGCTGTGGCCGGTTCCGACATGATCAAAGAAGAGACCGGGAAAACTATGATAAAAAAACTGATCGGAACCCAGAGTATTTTTCAGGGCAGGATGCTGCAAAAGACAGTATTTGTAAAATCCGGAAAAAAGACATGGAACAAGCAGCTGTTTTACAATATTGACGCTTTAAATGTGGCGATTAACCAGGGCTGCAAAGTAAAGGCAAAACTGATGGAATTCAGCTTTGACCACGGGTTAAAGGAAAGAACGGACAGCCCTGCTGTGTTCAGCCCCTATGGAACTATCTGGGCAGAGGGGAATTATTATATCCTGGCAAAAAGAGAAGAAGCGGAAGGGCTGGAACATTTTCGGATTGATCTGATAAAGGACATTGAGCCTCTGGAACGGGGCGTGGATATGATTTTCGGGAGTTTTAATCCGGGTGAATATGCCAGACGGTATATCCTGGAACATGGAGAACACAGAGAAGTATATACCATAAGCTGCCGGGAAGAGCTGTGGCAGAAACTGGAGGAAGCATTTGGCGCGGATGCGGAAGTGATGAAAAAAGAGGGAACGGAAATTTCAGTAAAAATTTCGGCTGTTCCTTCAGCCGTGCGTTCCTGGGTCTTGGAGCATCTGGATGAATGTGATATCCTATCTCCAAAGAAATTTCGGGAAGAGATACAGACCGTGGTGCAGAAAGCCTGGCAGAAATACTGGAGATAGGCGGGACAGTTTAAAAAGGGAGGGCGGATGCCTGTGAGTATGGTAAAGAGACAAAACAGAACTCCTTTTCAGAAGGAATGGGACGCTCTGTGCAGGCGGGAGCAGAACCTGCTGGAGCGGCGGCAGAAAAAGAAAGAGACGGCCCTGAACCGGTTTCTGGCACAAAAGGTGCCGGAAAAGCTTCAGGGAATGCTGGATAAGGCTTTTGGAAAGGCATTTTCTCTTATTTTTGAGAAGGGTACGAAAGTGCTGGAAAAGACTTACAACCGGGATAAAATGCAGAAAGAATACCAGGTGGACCTGTATGCGGATCAGGTTTACGGCAGCCGGAAATCCCTGCGGGTATTTTCAAAGAAGGCAAAAAAAGCGGAGGGAGTAAACCTTGCCCTTTCCGGAATTTCCGGCATCGGCATGGGGATTTTCGGGATCGGGCTTCCGGATATCCCGCTTTTTACCGGCATGATTTTAAAGTGCGTGTATGAGACGGCTCTGCACTACGGATTTGATTACCGGACCGAGAAGGAAAAATATTTCGTCCTTCTGCTCATCGAGGGGGCAGTGTCCTACGGAGAACATCTGGAGGCGGTGGATAAAAAGATCGAGGCGTACATACAGGAAGAAGAACTTCCTCCGGACTGGAAGCTGAAGGAGCAGATCGAGAGCGCCAGCCGGATGCTGTCCGGGGAACTTCTGTATATGAAATTTCTCCAGGGCATTCCCATTGCCGGGGTAATCGGAGGTGCCTATGATCTGATCTACATGAAGCAGATCGGCGAGTATGCGGATCTGAAGTACCATAAAAGATTTCTGCTGCATGTAAGCAGACACCGGGAAAAGGGGGAAGAACCGGCGGAAAAAGCCGCCGGTTTAAAGGAGTAGAAAATGGATGCGGAAAAAGTATATCAGATGAGTTTTGGAAAAATATATCCCTTGCTGGTAGGCAAGGCGGAAAGAAAAGGAAGAACCAGAGAGGAAGTAGACCAGATCATTGCCTGGCTGACAGGCTATGGGACGGAGGAGATTAAAAGAGCGGTTGACTCGGGGATCTGTTACGGAGATTTCTTCAGACAGGCCCCTGCGTTAAACTCTGACAGGAAGCTGATTCGGGGAACGGTCTGCGGCGTGCGGGTGGAGGAGATCGAGGAACCCCTCATGCAGGAAATCCGCTACCTGGACAAGCTGGTGGATGAGCTGGCGAAAGGCAAGGCCATGGACAAAATCCTGCGAAAAACGCAAAGCCGGGCAGCCGATTGAGGGGTAAGGTACAAACGCCTTACCTCTCAAAATTTATGCCTGATTTTCGGCTTTACCTTAAATATAATGCTTGTTTTTGCTGGCGATCAGCCGTCCAGAAGCCAGTCGCAAGGTTCAGGGACTTGATGCCATCATAGGAAGCGTCCAGCTCCGGCTCCAGGGATAGCATGATCTTTCCGATAGCCACATCATAGCTCCGGCGGAGCAGCTCAAAGCAGACTACATTTTCAATGGCGTGGCCTCTGTCCCGATTACGGAAACCCAGCAAGAAGTTTCTAAGCCCGATATCTATGATATAGTACTTACCCAGGGTACGCAGGTACTCCCTGCCCCTGATAGCAAACCGCTTTATAAATGAAGAAAATATGAGCGGAGTATTGAAAAATTCTGGCACATTTTTCACCTTCTCTCCGTCTAATAGGCAAAGAGTAGAAAGGAGAACAGGCGATGGATATGGAAGAATTGGTTGAGCGAGCCCAGAGCGGCGATACGGATGCTTTTGTGGAACTGATGGAAAGCCAGATGACCAACCTGTATAAAGCGGCCAGAGCCATGCTTTCCAGCGAGGACGACGCGGCGGATGCCATATCAGACACGATTCTGACCTGCTGGGAAAAGCTGGGCAGCTGCGGGAAAAGCGGTTTTTCAGAACCTGGATGACCAGAATCCTGATTAACCACTGCAAGGATATATACCGGCGAAGGCAGAGGGTGGTTTACCTGGATGAAGTGCCGGAAACCGCATACCGGGATCCGGGGTATGAGAACCGGGAGTGGCTGGAGCCTTAGTGCAGACAGGCAGGGCAATTTGGAAATTTCCAGTATTGCCCTGCCTGTTTTACATACATTTTATATTTCTTTTACACGGAAGCGATAGCGGAAAAATCCCGTCTGCTCTAAAATAAAACCGGATTTTTATGTCAGACAGAGAACTGGAAAAATGGCAGAAAGGACAGGACAAAGGCAGCGGCGGGTCATGATAAGTGAAGAAAGCAGGGCGGCAGGACAGGAAAAAGAGAAAAAAATGTTTGCTCCGATTTTGACGGATTCCGTTCATGTAGAGGAAGTGCTGAAGGAAAACGGGATTATATACGAGGGAGATACGCAGCTTCATACCATTGGATTCTGCAAGGTGGAGGCGCAGCAGGAATGTATTGCGGGAACCTTCTGTATTCCTAAACTGCTGGATGTGCTGGGAAGTCGGTACCGGATCATGTTTTTTATTACGAAGGATAAGCTGGTACTGGTGGATGACGACGATTTTTCCAGACGCCTGCTGAACCGGATTGGAAGAAGAAAAAATGATCAGTTTGCTACAAAGGAAAAATTTTTCTATAATTTCATGGCGGAATTTATGAACCGGGATTTTGAGTTTCTGACCCAGTTCGAGAAGAGGCTGATGCGGCTGGAAGAGGATGTGCACAGGGAAAATTATGAGGAGACCTACGCCCAGATCCAGATGATCCGGCGGGAACTTCTCACCCTGCGGGGCTATTACGATGAGATTTCCGATGTAGGCAAGGCCCTGGAGGAAAATGAAAACGGCTATTTTCCAAAGAAGCAGCTGAAATATTTCGGCACCATAGCAGATCGGGCGGACCGATTGCGGAATAAGGCTTCCCATCTGCTGGAGTACGCCCAGCAGGTGAAGGACGCCTATCAGGCTCAGATTGATGCCAGGCAAAACAGCAACATGCAGTTTCTGACCCTGATTTCCACTATTTTTTTCCCCTTAACGCTGATTACCGGATGGTATGGCATGAATTTCCGGAATATGCCGGAACTGGAGTCCGGCTATCCCGGCGTGATTGTACTGAGTCTGATTGTCATTGGGGTCTGTATTGCAACGGTGTACAAAGGGAACATTATAAAAATTAACAATGGACTGCCAATCTTACGCAGAGATACCGCCCAAACGAGACTACGGGCGGTATTTTTGTAGCTTGGCAAGAAAGGAGGAACTACCCCACCGGGGCCTGATGAAAAATCAGGCCCCTTTTTTCAT
>DVOS01000054.1 GCA_018713435.1 Candidatus Merdiplasma excrementigallinarum | reverse complement strand
GGCAATAATAATCTCCGCCGCCTCCTCCCCCACCTTTTTCAGGATCTTGTCAATCCCCTTATCAAACAGGTAGTTGGTGTAGGAGCCTTCCTTGGGATGGATTTTGCGGTCCTCAATTACCCCGTATACTTCCTCGAATACCCGCAGGGGATTGCGCTCCACATAGTCTTTTTTCATAAGGGTGCGGTAAAAGCAGCTTCTGTTTCCCGTATGGCAGGCCGCTCCGATCTGGGCCACCCTAGCCAGAATCGTGTCGCAGTCGCAGTCGATCCGCAGCTCTTTTACATACTGATAATGGCCGGAGGTCATTCCCTTAACCCACAGTTCCTGCCTGCTGCGGCTCCAGTATGTCATACGTCCGGTGCGGACCGTAGTTTCGTAGGCCTCCTGATTCATGTAGGCTTCCATCAGCACCTCGTCGGTCTTGTAGTCCTGCACAATGACCGGCAGCAGCCCATCCGCCCCAGTCTTGAATTCACTCCAGTCCATGGCGCTCTCAAAGGTATTGACCTCCACGCCCTCCGCCCGGAGTCTGGCCTTCATCTCCATCATATCCGTTCCCGTATCCTTCAGCACATCTTCCGCCAGGCCCGTCACCTGTCCGCCTTTGAGCAGATCCAGCTTTTCTTCCATGGAGAGGGCTTCGCTTCCAAATACAGCCAGAAGAACCGGCATTCCGGTCAGAAGGGCCAGTTCTTCCCTGTTTTTCCAGCACATAAACTCATCGGTCATCACCACCGCTTCCTCCACACAGGCCTCCAGCCGGGCTTTGGCAGCCTCATCGGGAGCCTCCCCCTTTCTGGCGTCTATGCACACGGAAATCTTATCCTTTCCAAACCGTTTGGAAACCTCCTCCAGCATTGCTAGATTGGAGGCCTTGCTGAAATTCAGCACCGCCTTTCTGCAGCCGGCATAAAGCAGTTTTTTTACATCCTCCGCCCTGTTTATATTTCCCAGCCCGTACAGAGGAATATCCACCCGGCGGGCCATCTCCCGGATCAGGCCCAGGGACTGCTCATGCTCCTGCTCTTTTTCGGACAGGTCGAACACCAGAATCGCGTCCGCCCCCTGGTTGCTGTAATGCTCCGCCAGGGCAGCGGCGTCCCCGTTCTGGAAAGGCTGCCAGTCCTTCAGTCCGTTTACCGCTTTTCCCATTTTCAGGTAAATCATCGAAACCAGTTTTTTCTGCATGCTTTTTCTCCTTCTGTTACAGACTTCCCTTTGTGGAGGGGATCCCCTCTACCCTGGGATCAATGGCTGCCGCCATATCCAGGGCCCGCCCGAAGGCTTTAAACAAAGCCTCCGCCATATGATGGCCGTTTCCGGGAGAAAGAATTTTCAGATGGAGGTTCATGGCGGCGCTGTAGGAGACTGCGTAAAAAAATTCCCGCACCATCTCCCCGCTCATATCTCCCAGCTTTTCCGGGGAAAAGGGAGCGTCAAAAGAAAAGTAGGGTCTGCCCCCCAGATCCAGGGCGCACAGAGCCAAAACCTCATCCATGGGAAGAATCTTGTCCCCGAAACGGACAATTCCCCGCTTGTCGCCCAGAGCCTGCCGGATGGCTGTGCCCAGCGCAATTCCCGTATCCTCCACCGTGTGGTGGTCGTCTACCTGCAGGTCCCCCTTTACCTTTACCGTCAGGTCAAACAGGCCGTGACGGGCAAAGCCTTCCAGCATATGGTCAAAAAACCCCACGCCGGTCTCTATATCCGTCTGTCCGCTGCCGTCCAGACAGAGTTCCAGACTGATCTGTGTCTCTTTCGTATTTCTCTCAACAGCCGCCCTGCGCTTCATCTGTTCTCCTCCTTATGCTCTTATTCTTCCGCTTTCTCCTCAAACCGCACCGCGATAGAATTGGCGTGAGCCGTCAGCTCTTCCGCCCGGGCAAACGCGATAATGTCTTTGTGCACCGCCTCCAGGGCCTCCCTGGAATAGCAGATCACACTGGACTTCTTGATAAAATCATCCACAGACAGAGGTGAGAAAAATTTCGCCGTTCCGTTGGTGGGCAGCACATGATTGGGGCCCGCGAAATAGTCTCCCAAAGGTTCGCTGCTGTATTCCCCGATAAATATGGCCCCGGCGTTTTTAATTTTCGTCATCACCTCAAAGGGGTTTTGGGTCACCAGCTCCAGATGTTCAGAGGCAATCTCATTTACCGTCTCGATGGCCTCCTCCATGGTTTCCGCCACCAGAATATAGCCGTACTGATCCAGCGATTTCTGAATGATTTCCCGTCTGGAGAGAATCTCTGTAAACGCCTCTACCTGCTCTGACACCTGCCCGGCCAGCTTCTGGGAGGTGGTCACCAGAATGGCGGACGCCATCTCGTCATGCTCCGCCTGGGAGAGGAGATCTGCCGCCACATATCTGGGATTGGCCGTCTCGTCCGCCAGAACCATAATCTCGCTGGGGCCGGCAATGGAATCAATGCTCACATGGCCGTAAACCGCTTTCTTGGCCAGGGCCACATAAATATTTCCCGGCCCCACAATCTTGTCTACCTTCGGAATGGTCTCGGTTCCAAACGCCATGGCAGCCACAGCCTGGGCTCCTCCCACCTTATAGATCCGGTCCACCCCGGCCTCTCTGGCCGCCACCAGTGTGGCGGGATTCACCTTTCCGTCCCGTCCCGGAGGCGTGGTCATGATAATCTGTTCCACTCCCGCCACTTTGGCCGGCACAATATTCATCAGCACAGAGGAGGGATACACCGCCTTGCCCCCCGGCACGTACACGCCTACCCGGGCCAGAGGGGTCACCCGCTGTCCCAGGATTTTTCCAGCGGGGTCTGTATCAAACCATCCGTACCGGCGCTGTTTTTCATGGAAGGAACGGATATTAACCAGCGCCTTTCGCATTACCTGCAGCAGAGCGGGATCCACCTCTTTGTAGGCTTCCTCCACTTCTTTCTCTGTCACAAGGACGGTTCCGCCATCCAGCTTTACGCCGTCAAAGCGGGCGGTATAGTCAAACAGGGCCTGATCCCCCTCCGCTTTCACCCGCGCCACAATATCCGCCACTCTTTTTTCATACTCTCCGTAGCTGTCCGGGCTTCTCTTCAGCAGATTTTCCAGAATATCCTTTCGGGTTTCCTCCGTCAGTTTTACGATCCGCATCTTATTGCTCCCCCCTCTTTGCGTTTTCTGCTTCCCTGGCCTGCACCACCCGGTTCAGGTCCTGCAGCAGCCTGGTAATTCTCTGGTTTTCCATTTTCATGCTCACCTGATTCACCACCACTCTGGCTGAGAGGGGGCAGACCTCCTCCAGCACTGTCAGGCCATTCTCCCGCAGGGTGGAACCGGTCTCCACAATATCCACAATCACTTCCGAGAGTCCCACAATGGGAGCCAGCTCAATAGAGCCGTTCAGCTTGATAATCTCCACCGTCTGGTTTTTCCGGTTGTAAAAGTAATCCTTGGCGATGTTGGGATATTTGGTCGCCACCCGAATCTGCTCCTGATGGGCCAGCAGTTCCTTTGCCTGGGCGGGGCCGCACACGCACATGCGGCATTTCCCGAAGCCCAGATCCAGCACCTCCAGCAGCTTTCTCTGCTCCTCCATGATGGTATCCTTCCCCACCACTCCGATATCCGCTGCCCCGTACTCCACATAGGTGGGCACATCCGGACCTTTGGCCAGAAAAAACCGCAGCTTCAGTTCTTCGTTTACAAAAATCAGTTTTCTTGAACCGGGATCCTTCATCTCCTGGCAGGTGATGCCGATCTCCTCAAATAACGCAAGCGTCTGCTGGGCCAGGCGCCCCTTTCCCAGCGCGAATGTTAAATATCTCATTTACAGCCATCCCCTATTCTAATCACACCGATATACGTCTCCTTGGCCTTTGCCGCCTCCGCTTCCGGGTTCTGTCCCGCCCGCAGGAGCCGCAGTTCCGCATATTTTCCCTGCCTGCGGTAATCCATGGCCTTCCGTATGGCGTCCTCCCTGTCCCCTTCTCTGTATAAAATCAGGTACCGCCCCTGGCGGGAGAGAACCTCCACCTTCTGCCTGGCCAGGGCGTTCATAAGCTGGTTCAGCACCAGCACAAACCCTATGGCCGGCGCCTCTTTCCCGAAATGGGCCAGAAGTCCGTCGTATCTTCCCCCTTTAATCAGAGGATTTCCCACTCCATAGGTATAGCCCCGAAATACCACGCCGGTATAATAATTGTAATTTCCCAGCATTCCCAGGTCAAAAGAAACGTAACGGTCCAGACGGTATATTTTCAGCAGCTCCAGCACCCTGTGCAGGCGCAGGATGGCCCGGGACGCTTCCCGTCCCTCCGTCATGGCCAGGGCTTTCTGCAGAATCTCTTCTCCGCCAAACAGGGAAGGCAGCATGGCAAACAGTTCCCGCAGTCCGGGATCCATGCCGGTTCCGGAAAGAAGTTTTTCCACGCCGAAATTGTTTTTATTGACGATCAGCTGCTTTAACTCTTCCTCTGTCTCCTGATCCAGTCCCGCCTCTTTTGCCAGGCTGGCAAAAAACTGCACATGCCCCACGCTGATCTGAAACTCTTCCAGCCCGGCCCTGCGCAGACAGTCGGCCGACAAAGCGATAATCTCCGCGTCCGCGTCCGCGGATTCATCTCCCAGCAGCTCCGCCCCCATCTGGGTGCTCTCCTTCAGCCGGCCCTGGTAGCTGCTGTTGTTGATAAATACGTTCCCCAGATAGCACAGACGAACGGGATTCTCTTCATCCGCGAAATATTTCGACGCCGCTCTGGCGATGGACGGAGTAAAATCCGGCCGGAGAACCAGCGTATTGCCCTCTCTGTCAAAAAACTTATACAGTTCCCGGGAGGGTATCGTTCCCACCTCCCGGCTAAACACATCAAAAAATTCAAATGTGGGCGTTTCAATGTCCCTGTATCCGTAAGAATTCAGAACCCGGCGCAGCTCATATTCCAGCGCCAGCTTCCGCTCGCATTCCTGATTGTAAATATCTCTCACACCCTCGGGC
The DNA here is from genome assembly GCA_018713435.1 of Candidatus Merdiplasma excrementigallinarum. Classification (GTDB taxonomy): domain Bacteria; phylum Bacillota; class Clostridia; order Lachnospirales; family Lachnospiraceae; genus Merdiplasma; species Merdiplasma excrementigallinarum. The sequence goes on along the minus strand of DVOS01000054.1, from coordinate 39,799 downwards.
GTATGTAAAATTTTTTGTATCAACGATGGAGCCTCCTTGCTTTAGTGTGGTAGAGCGTTAAACAGTCTCGGTTATTATACGAAACTTTCCCTCTCCTGTCAATCCCCTCTCCGCTCCAGGTCAAGCTGAAGCGCTTCCAGGTAAGGCACCAGTACGCCGTGGTTCTGCCGGATGCGGAAGCTCTGGTCCACCTCTTCAAACCGGAAGCTTTTTCTTCCTCCTTCGGCGGCCCGGTCCCAGAAGCGGCGCATATGGTCATAGGGCATATAGTAGATCTCGTTCCGGTGGGTATAGAAAATAATCAAAAAAGCCATCCCGCCCTGCTGCTCAAACTGCTCCATAAACTTCACCTGGTGCTCATGGATATTCTGCAGACTGAAGGTATCTCCGTTGCACTCCTTGGCGTCAAAGCATACGGGAATCCCCTGCACCGCCCCGATATAGTCCACCGTACTTTTCTGGTCAAAATAGGCCAGGGTGATATGCCGGTTTTCCTTATCTATTTTTATAGGCGTTATGGGCGTGGGCACCTTCTGTATCAGGGCCAGTCCTTTTTCTCTGTACTGTTCATTTGTCCGGTTGATCAGATCCTCCAGGGTAGAACCCCGAAGCCCTCTGGAATTCCAGATTGCCATAACACATAATCCTTCCTCATTCTTTTCCGTTCCAGGCCTGTGTGCTCCCAAACTCTCCCTCCAGCACTCTTCTGAAGCAATCCGGCATCCCCGCCTCGATCACTTTCCCTGACAGGGGAGCCAGGGTTCCCGCAAGAACCGGCATCCTGATTCTCTGAGAATGGAGCATCTGGTATTTTATGCCGTACCGCGCGGCCGCGTACCGGTTCAGTTTTTCATCGCCGTACTTGGGATCCCCCAGTATGGGATGTCCAATGGAAGACAAGTGGGCCCGTATCTGATGGCTTCTCCCGGTTATCAGCTTTACCTCCAGCAGCGTCAGCCCGCCTCCATGGCCCAGGGGCACATACTCCGTACAGATCGGCCGGGCGTCTTCCCTCTCTTCCCGAAAAATTCTCACCTGGTTGGCCTCCCCGTCTTTTGCCAGATATCCTTCCAGGCGGCAGGCCTCCTTCAGTTCTCCCTTCACCACGCACCGGTAATATTTATCCATCGTCCGGTCATGGAACAGCTTCCCCAGCTCCTGCAGCCCGGCAACGGTTTTGCCGGCGGCCACTATGCCGCTGGTGTTCCGGTCCAGCCGGTTGCACACGGATGGGCGGAAGTGCTCCAGGTCTTTGGCGGTTACCGCCTGGCTGCGGAGCAGGTATCCGATCAGATATTCCACCAGCGAACGATCCTCCGGCCTGGCTTTCTGGGTAAGCATTCCCGCCGGCTTGTTTATAAACAGCACATGCTCGTCCTCGTAGAGTACGTCCAGCTTCCGGTACGGGTACTGTCTGTCTGCCTCCTGTATTTCCTCCCGGGAGCCTGAAAACTTTTCCAGGGTCTCCTGGGAAAAAAACAGACGGATCACGTCTCCCTCCCGGAGTTTTTCCGATCCCTCCGCTTTTTTCCCGTTCAGAGTAATATTTTTCTTCCGCATCATTTTGTAGAGAAAGCTTTTGGGGGCCTCCCGCAGATATTTCCCCAGCAGCCGATCCATGCGCTGCCCGGCCTCCAGGGATGTAATCACAATCTCCTTCATTTTATCCCCGTCCTGTTGTCCGTTTTATACCGCAATCGCCATGATGGTATGCTTGATCAGTTCCTCCCTGCTTAAATCCGGATATCTTTCGTCCGGAGTAAAGGAAATCCCCGCCCTGTATTTTTCCGGATCTTTTTCCAGCTGCTCCACCCGCTCCAGGTAAGGGCGCAGATCCCGGAATATTTTTACCCTGACCCCGTGATAGCCGTTTGTGGTCAGGATCTTTTCCATATGCTTTTCCATCATCGGCAGATCCCCTTTTTGGGCGCTGCTGTAGCAGGCCACCTGGTTGCCGCAGATTACCATGGCGTCCAGGGGAAGTCTTCCCTCATAGGCAGTTACCATCAGCTCATAGCCTCTCACAAGATCCGGCCCCCGCTTTTCCGTCTGGGATACCGCCTCAGGGTCCGCCGGCTTCTGCAGCAGGATCATGATCCATCCCACCGCGCTTCGGGCCGCCGGCAGCATACCCAGTACCGCCACCAGCGTAAAAAGATTCAGCCGGGTGCCGGTCTGAATAAGACCGGTAAAAAATATCACCAGCGGTATGGCAAACATCACCGCCGTAACCGCCGTTCTCTTTTTTTTCTCGTAGGATACATAACCGGCATTCCCTTTTTTTACCTTTTTCATGGCCTCACCTTTCTGCTGACTTTTTTCTGTGTATATTCCGTATGGTCTTTTTCTTTCTCGTTCCCATTTTCCGGTCGGGCCGGTTCTCCTTCCCCTGCTGTCCCGGTTTCCCTTTTTCCGGCCGGATCAGGCATCCGGGGCCCCAGCCGATCAGGTCCTCCCTGCGGGCAAGCCTGAGCGCTTCTTCCACAAGCGCTCTGTTTTTCGGGTTCCGGTACTGCATCAGCGCCCGCTGCAGCGCCTTCTCATGGGGATTTTTGGGTACATACACCGGTTCCATGGTTCTCGGGTCCAGCCCCGTGTAATACATGCAGGTCGAAATGGTGGAAGGAGTGGGATAAAAATCCTGCACCTGCTCCGGCATATGGCCCAGGTCCCGCAGGTACTCCGCCAGTTCCACCGCCTCCTTCATGGTACAGCCCGGATGGGAAGACATCAGATAGGGAACCAGATACTGCTCCATGCCGCAGTCCCGGTTGACTGCCTTATATTTTTTTACAAAAGCCTCATACACGCTGTGGGCCGGCTTCCCCATCTTTTCCAGCACCCGGCCGCTTACATGTTCCGGAGCCACCTTCAGCTGGCCGCTCACATGGTATTTTACCAGTTCCCTTAAAAATTCGTCATCCGGATCCGCCATCACATAGTCAAAGCGGATGCCGGAGCGGATAAAGACCTTTTTTACTCCCGGCAGCTTCCGCAGTTTTCGCAGCAGGCTGACATAGTCTTTATGGCTGACCGTCAAATTCCTGCAGGGGGCGGGAAACAGGCACTGCCGGTTTCTGCACACGCCCTCGGTCAGCTGCTTTTGGCAGGAAGGCTGCCGGAAGTTGGCGGTGGGCCCTCCCACATCATGGATATATCCCTTGAAATCCTTCTCCTCCGTCATAAGCCCGGCTTCCCGGAGAATGGATTCATGGCTGCGGGTCTGCACAATCCGGCCCTGATGAAACGTCAGGGCGCAGAAGCTGCAGCCTCCAAAACAACCCCGATTGCTTACCAGGCTGAACTTTACCTCAGACAGAGCGGGCACGCCCCCCTCCTTATCGTAGGATGGATGCCAGGTCCTGCAGTAGGGCAGGCCGTACACCTCATCCATCTCCCGGGTGCTTAAAGGCTTTGCAGGCGGGTTCTGCACCACATACACGGTGCCGTACCGCTCCGCCAGGCGTTTTCCTGAAAAGGGATCCGTGCTGCAGTACTGCCTGTAAAAGCTTTCCGCAAAACGTTTTTTATCCTCCCGAATCTCTTCATAGGAGGGCAGCATCTCGCAGTCGTAAACCGTCTCGATCTGTTTTGTCTTAAAGCAGGTGCCGGCCACATAGGTGATATCTTTTACGTCTATCCCTCCGTCCAGAGCCTGGGCGATCTCCAGGATAGATCTCTCTCCCATGCCGTAGGAGATCAGGTCCGCCCCGCAGTCCATCAGCAGGGACCGGCGCAGAGAATCGCTCCAGTAATCATAATGAGCCAGCCGGCGAAGACTGGCCTCAATGCCGCCGGCGATGATAGGGGTGTGCTTGTAGGTCTGCCGGATCAGATTGCAGTAGACCATCACCGCCCGGTCCGGCCGCCTTCCCATCACTCCTCCCGGCGTGTAGGCATCCCGCTGGCGGTGTTTTCTGGAAACCGCGTAATGGTTCACCATGGAATCCATATTCCCGGCGGAAACAAGAAAAGCCAGCCTGGGCTCTCCCAGAATCCCGATGCTTTCCGGATTTTTCCAGTCAGGCTGGGAAATAATGCCTACCGTATAGCCCCGGTCCTGGAGCAGTCTGCTGATAATGGCATGACCGAAGGAGGGATGATCCACATAGGCGTCCCCGATCACATACACAAAATCAAGCTTTTCAATTCCCTGTTTTTCCATATCCTCCCTGGAAATGGGAAGAAAATCCTGTTTCATCGCAGCACCTCATAGGTATGGTCCAGTACCTCATAGAAATCGTGAATATAGTAATTGGCCAGATCCTTCACCTGCTTTCGTCTGTCGGCGGCGTGGGCATCCTCCACCCCGCAGACCGTCATGCCTGCGTTTAATCCGGCCAGAACTCCCATAGGCACGTCCTCAAATACCAGACACTGTTCCGGCTTTGTCTGAAGACGCTCCGCCACGGACAGGTACACATCGGGAGCCGGTTTCCCTCGGGCCACGTCGCAGGAAGTGCGGATGCAGTCAAACAGCTCCCCCACTCCGTTGTTTTTCAGCGCCGCCCTCACCAGGTCAATGTGGTTGCTGGTGGCAATGCCCAGCCGTATCCCCCTGCCTTTCAGCTCTGCCAGCAGTTCTCTGGCGCCGGGCTTGAGGGGAACCTGTCTGGCGTATTTCTCATAGGCCATCCGGTTCCAGTCCGCCTTAATCTCCTCCACGCCCATGGGAAGGCCGAAGGTATCTTTAAAATAGGCGGCGGTCTCCGTAAACCCCATCCCCTCAATGGCAACGCCCAGATCCTCGGGAAGAGGGATTTTAAATCTGCCCAGATATTCAATATCAATGTCCTGCCACATCCACATGGAATCCATCAGTGTCCCGTCCATATCGAATATGACAGCCCTCTTATTTTCCAGCATATTGTCTCAGCCTTTCTGTTTCCTCCCTGGTAAGCTTCCGGTACTCCCCCTTCTGCAGGGTTTCATCCAGAAGCAGTCCGCCCATAGCCGTTCGCTTCAGATAAATCACCTGTTTCCCCACGGCGGCAAACATTCTTTTCACCTGATGGAATTTTCCTTCCTGTATGGTGATCTCTGTCTCGGATATGGGGCCCGTCTCCCCCTCCGTTACGGACAGCACCCGCAGAAACGCCGGCATTGTACGTTTTTTCTCCCCGATGTCAAGTCCGCCCGCAAAAAGGCGGCAGTCCTCCTCGTTTACCAGTCCTGCCACCCTGGCGCGGTAGGTTTTATCCACATGATGCCGAGGAGAAAGCAGGCCGTGGGCCAGCGCCCCGTCATTGGTCAGCAGCAGGAGTCCTTCCGTATCAATATCCAGGCGTCCCACAGGGAACAGTCCCTTCCGCTCCTTTTCCTCCAGAAGATCCAGCACGACCGGCTGGTATCTGTCCTCTGTGGCAGACAGGAAGCCGGCCGGCTTGTTCAGCATATAGCAGACAGACTCCTCCCGGATAATCTCTTCTCCGCGGCAGAAGATCCGGTCCCTGTCCGGGTCAATTTTTTCTTCCGGCCGCTTTGCCCTGGCGCCGTTTACCTCCACCAGCCCTGCCCGCAGCAGTTCCTTTACCTGGGATCTGGTTCCCAGGCCCGCATTGGCCAGAAACCGATCCAGCCTTACCTGACTCATGACATTTTCCTCCATCCGGCCTGGTATTTGTTCCGGAGCTGGCCGTTTACCATCTTTCCCCATCCCAGAGGGAAGCCGTCGCAGCCAACCAGCGTCCACCCGGAGGAACGTTTCCCCTCATCCGTCTCTCCCGGATCCAGGGTCTCTCCCTTCAGGTACCGCTCCGCCCGGTAGTCGTCCCGGGAAAAATCAATGAAATTGTCCCAGGAATCCATCTTTAACGCCATGGCCAGCGCCTGGGAAGGTTCAAACCGTTTCTTTTTTACCGTGCCTAAGAGCAGCCCGGTTCTCAGGCATCGAAGCCCTTTATATGCCATTCCTTCCGGAATCAGAAGCAGGCTGTCCTTCACTCTCTCCGCCTTCCAGCCGGAGACGGAAAAGGGGAACCTGATCTTTTCCAGAAAAGCCGCCGCTTCCTCCGGCAGCTCCCGCAGCTGGCCGGTGGAGAGAAGGTTTTCCCCTCCCGTCTCTTCTTTCATTTCATGCCGGCGGTCAGGGCCGGCTTTTCGCAGCAGGGCCGCGAAGTGCCCTTCCCCTTCCATCCTGTGGGGCCAGATACGGATACATTTTTCCGGGTCAAATTCCGGATATTCACGGGCGCTTACCAGCTCATCGCCCATCCTTCCCCGACAGCCCGAGGAAAAGCCCTCATACCACAGCGGCTCTGCCAGTTCCATCTGGGGACACTGCTTTAAAACTCTTGCCACCACCCGCTCATTTTCCGCCACGGAAAATGTGCAGGTAGAATACAAAATCATCCCGCCGGGGCGAAGCATTCCCGCCGCGTTCAGCAAAATCTCTTCCTGAAGAGGCGCGTAATACTCCGGTCCCCGCTCAATCCAGCTTTTGATCAGAGCCGGATCCTTGCGGAACATCCCCTCGCCGGAGCAGGGCGCGTCCACCAGAATCTTGTCAAAGTGTTCCCCGTACCGGGCCCGGAGGCGTTCCGGCGTCTCCGCCGTCACCAGCACGTTGGGAATTCCCGCAAGTTCCAGGTTCTTGACCAGGGCGCCGGCCCTGGAGGGGCTGATGTCGTTTGCCGCCAGGATCCCGGTTCCCCTCAGCCTGGCTCCCAGTTCCGTGGCTTTTCCTCCCGGAGCCGCGCACAGATCCAGAACCCGGTCCCCCGGCTCTATGGGAAGGCGGCTGGCCGGCACCATGGCGCTGGGCTCCTGCACATAGTAAAGCCCCGCGTAATAATGAGGGTGCTTTGTCACTTCCTCCTCCCGGTCATAAAAAAAGCCGTTGTCCGTCCAGGGAATAGGGCGCAGATGAAAAGGCGTGATCTTCAGAAACTCCTCAGCGGAAATTTTCTGCCGGTTGATGCGGATTCCCTGCATCCGCTCCATGCCGTAGCATACCAGAAACAGGGGAAACTCCTCCCCCAGAATCGATTTGACCTCTGTTTCAAATTCTGCCGGTAAATTCATCCTCTGACTCCTTACTTCCCATCGGGTGTCTTATTCCTCATGGTCCAGCGCCTGGGCCCTGTACCCTTCCGCGATAATATCCAGTTCCCTGCTGAAGCGCTGCAGCTTCTCCAGATCGTTCATCTCATAAATCCGGTAAAATTCATCCTGTATCTTGGCAATCTCCCTTTTGTTGGCGGTATGATACAGATTCTGAATATTGTTTAATATATCCGCAATCATATTGGTCTGGTACTGGAAAGAGTTCTGGGCGTCCATGATCTCCTCCCGCACAGCAGAAAGCTGGCTGTCCAGCACCACAATGGCCTGGGCCGCCTTCAGCAATTTTTTACGGATATGCTCCGGCATATTTTTCTGGTATTTGTACTGCAGCGAATGTTCAATGATCGCCCAGAAATTCATGCCCAGCGTCCGCACCTGTATTTCCACGCAGATATTCTGCGTTCCGCTCATCGTCTCCACTTCGTAGGCCACAATCAGATGGTAGCTGCGGTATCCGCTGTCCTTTACATGGCTGACATAATCCCGCTCATCCACAATCTTCATATCCGAGCGTTTCCGGATCATCTCCACCACCATCTCAATGTCCTCTACAAACTGGCAGATAATCCGCACGCCCGCAATATCATACATTTCCTCCTGGATGCGGTCCAGGGGAATATTCTTTTTCTGGGCTTTCTGAAGAATACTGGAGATAGATTTCACCCGCCCGGTCACCTGCTCAATGGGCGAGTACATACCCTGCTCCTTGTACTCTTTCATCAGATGCTCAAATTTTACTGTAAGCTCCTGTACGGCCAGTTCATAGGGAGAGAGAACCTCCCTCCAAAGCTGTATCTCCATATTACACCCCCTGAATTTTGAGTATAACACATCTTACTGTCCCAGGCCACATATATATATGGAAAACGGCTTGCCATCGCCCGGGGACATTTTTTATGAAACGAATTCTTCTTACCTGTCTGCTGGCTCTCCTCCTGGGGTTTCTCCTTTTCTTCCCCGATCAGGCTCTGGCCTGTGCCGGCAGCGGGCTCCTCCTGTGGTATAAGAATCTGGTTCCGGTTCTGCTCCCTTTTATGTTTCTCTCCAATCTGCTCATCCGGCTGGACTGCGTTCTGCTCCTCACCGGCCTGATCCATCCGCTGCTCGGCCGTCTTTTCGGCACTTCCCTGTATGGAAGCTATGCCGTTCTGGCCGGTTTTCTCTTCGGCTGTCCCATGGGAGCAAAGGTGACAGGTGATCTTCTGTCCCAAAATCTGATCTGCGAAGAAGAGGCCGGGTATCTGGTTTCCTTTGTCAATAACCTGAGTCCTGCCTTCATCATCTCTTTTGCGGTGCATCAGAACCTGGGGATCCCCTCTCTTACAGGCCCTACCCTGTGCATTCTCTACGGGGCGCCCCTTCTGTGGGCCCTGCTCTGCCGGATCCGGCGCCGCAGCTCCTTCCGGGAATTTATCCCAAAGAAGAAGGCATCCAAAGTCCCTGAAAAACTTGAACTTATAGATGCCTGTATCCTTGACGGTGTTGTAAATATCGCTAAAATCGGAGGATATATCCTTCTTTTCTCTCTGATGGCAGGCGTTCTCGGACTGCTGCCCGGGAATCTGGCACCGTTGAAAAATATCCTGGGTGCATCCCTGGAAATCACGGCAGGCGTGCAGGCTGTATCCCAAAGCGCGCTGTCCTTCCCCGTGAAGTATCTGTGCCTGCTGGCTCTGTGCAGCTTCGGGGGAATCTGCGGACTGATGCAGACGCTTTCCGTCTGTCCCATGAACCCTGCCGGTCTCAGACAGTACCTGAAAGCGAAAGCCGCTATCCTGGGTCTCTGTCTGCTCCTTGCCTGTCTCTTTTTATTCCTCTGAGGTCTCCTCATCGGAAGTCTCTTCCGGCTCCTCCATGGCTGTGGTATAGCTGGAGGGCGCTGCCTGAGGAGACAGTTCCTGACGGTTCTTGCTCACAATATCATAGCAGGACTGAATCGAATTGATAAAGTTGTTGTATTTTGTCCCGGCCGCGTCGATGGTATGGCTCATAATCTTTTCCAGATTCTCCAGCATCTCGTCCGTGTAGGAAATAGCGCTCATGCGGATGTTGTTGGAATCCGTGGTGGCGCTGTCAATAATCTCCTGGGCCTGGGCATTGGTCTGCTCCAGCAGCTCGTTGGACTGCTCCAGCGCTCTCTGCATCACTTCGCTCTCGCTGACAATCCGCTCCGCCTTGGCCTGCGCCTCCGCGATAATGGCGTCCGCCTTAGCCTGGGCATCCTCCAGAATCGCATCCTTGTTGCTGATAATCTTCTGATACCGCTTGATCTCATCAGGCGTCTTCATCCGGAGTTCTCTGAGAAGCTCTTCCAGCTCTTCCTTGTTTACCACAATCTTTGTGGAGGACAGAGGCTGAAATTTACAGCTGTCTACATACTCCTCGATTTCTTCAATAATCTGTTCGATTCTGCTGCTCATAATTTTTCTCCTTAAATGAATTAATTTTAGAATTTACCCTTTTGTTTTCTCTCCGCCATTCTCCGGAACACCGGTCCAATCACCGTCTCCGGTACGAAATGAGAGATATCTCCCCCGTAGAAAGCCACTTCCTTCACTGTGGTGGAGCTTAAGTACGCATACTTCAGATTTGTAGTCAGAAAAAGTGTGTCAATATCCTCAGCCATAATCCGGTTGGTCTGGGCCATCTGAAGTTCATACTCAAAATCCGTAATGGCCCGCAGTCCTCTTACAATCATGCGGGCGCTGCATTCTTTGGCGAAATCCACGGATAATCCGGAAAAAGCTTCTACTCTCACATTAGGAATATCCTTTGTTACCTCAGCTAACATACTAACACGTTCTTCCACAGAAAACAACGGTGTTTTTGCGGAATTAACCAGCACCCCTACAATCAGCTCGTCCACCAGTCTGGCAGCCCGTCCGATAATATCCAGGTGTCCCAGCGTGACCGGGTCAAAACTGCCCGGATACACAGCTCTTCTCATTTTGTCATACTCTCCTCAGAAATATATGTGCGTTTGTCTTGTAGTCTTTTCTTCTGACGACCTGAAAACCCAGGTCTGAAACATAGGAAAAATCTGTATCCAGCGAAGCTTCCACAATCACCAGGGTCTCCCGGTCCGCGAGACTGCTGTTCGACAGCATCTCCAGAACCCGTTTTTCCAGCATCTGGCCGTAGGGGGGATCCATGAAGATAATCTGAAAGGGTTCTTCCCCTTCCATCTGGGACAGAGCCGAAAAAACATCCCGTCCCAGCACCCTGGCCTGTTCTTCCAGTCGGGTAAACTTCAGGTTCTTCCTTATACAGTCCAGCGCCTGCCGGTTCTGCTCCACAAAAGCCGCCAGGGACGCGCCCCGGCTCAAGGCCTCGATCCCGATGCCTCCGCTGCCTGCGAACAGATCCAGAAACCGGATATCCCAGAGTCTGTCCTGTATGATATTAAACAGAGTTTCCTTTATCCTGTCAGTGGTAGGCCTGGTGTTCAGGCCCGGAACCGCCTGCAGCGGCAGTCTCCTGGCTTTTCCCGCGATTACTCTCATGCTCTCATCCTTTTTATATGGTTTCGTCTCATTATAGATGGTAATTCCCGGGAATGTCAATTATTTCTTTGCCGGCGACTGTCAATACTCCCGTTTCGCCGTGTCCCGCCAGTCAAGATCTCCCGCGGCCAGTCCCAGAACCATGGACTCCGCCGTGGCAATGTTGGTGGCGATGGGAATATTGTAGCGGTCGCAGGTACGGGTAATGGCGAATATATCCGCTTCATTGGGGCTGTTCAGAATAGGATTGTAAAAAAAGATCACAAGATCCATGTAATTCCGCTCAATCATGTCGATGAACTGGTTCTCCCCGCCTACGCTGCCGGAGAGAAATTTATGAACCTTCAGATTCGTGGCCTCCTCAATCCTGCGCCCGGTCATCTCAGTGGCGTACAGCTCATGCTTTGCCAGAATATATTTATAAGCAAGGCAGAAGTTTTCAATCAAACTTTTTCTGCTGTTATGTGCGATAAATCCGATATTCATATTTCCAACTCCTATAGACCATACAATCCGTCACATATCATTATATCAAAATAAAATGAAAGTGCAATTATTTTTTGCAAAAAATTAGTAAAATCGCACAAAAACTTCCAGTTTATTATTTGGGGCAGTGCACATAATAGGAGTGCAATGAAAATTGCAGACCAACACAAAAGAAGGAGGCGTTAATTATGGCAAATCGTTCATCCAACACAGCGGCTGTTCCGGAGGCAAAAGGCGCTCTGGATCGTTTCAAATTTGAAGTGGCAAACGAGCTGGGCGTACCCCTTACCGACGGCTACAACGGAAATCTGACTTCCAAACAGAACGGATCTGTGGGCGGCTATATGGTGAAAAAGATGATTGAAGCCCAGGAAAGACAGATGTCCGGCGAGGGAAAAATGTAACCGGATTTAACCGCAAAAAAGAAAAGTGCCTCGGAAACTTCTGAGGCACTTTTTGTTTTCTTACAGATCGATTTTTCCGCTTACTTCCTCGTTGATCACATAGTAAGCCGCGTTTTCTTCCGGTTTCAGATACAGAGATACGGATTTCATATCGGAAACCTTTCTCTTCTGCTCCTTTGTCCAGATCTCCTTCACCTGCTTCATCAGGTCTTCCTTGTCGATCTCTTTTCCCAGATACTGGAGATATATGGTCTCTTTTACAGCCGCTTTCTTTGCGGGAGCCTTGGCGGCCGGCTTTGCGGGTTTAACTTCCTTCACTTCTTTTTCCGCTGTCTTTGCTGCTTTCACTTCTTTTTCTGCTGTTTTTACCTCTGCTGCCTTCACTGTCTTCTTGTCCTGTTTTGCAGAAACTGTCTTCTCTACGGGTGTCTCTGCGGCAGCGGTCTTTTTCGCTGCGCTTACAGCGGTACTCCCTTTCAGTTCATTTTTCATAGTATTTCCTCCTCTAAACTACGAAATCACACTTTCTACAAGGTGCATCATACTCCAAAAAAATATAGTTTGCAATATAAAACTGCCGTTTGTACTGAATTTTGTACTAAATGTTCAGATTCTCCATATCGTTCTTCATATACGATATCAGTTTTTCCCCAATCTTCCGGTATGTTTCACCTGAAAGCGACGGATCTTCCTCCAGGATTTTCTCCGCTTCCTCATTCGCCGCCTGCATAAGAGCCGCGTCCGCAAACGGATCCGCGATCTGAAAATCCAGAATACCGCTCTGACGCACGCCGAACAGATCTCCCGGTCCTCTCAGTTCCAGGTCTTTTCTGGCAATTTCAAATCCGTCGTTGGAGCGGTTTAAAATCTCCAGACGTTTTTTTACAGCCTCACTGTCAGCGCTGTGCATCATAATACAGTAGGACTGGCTGTCTCCCCGTCCTACCCGCCCCCGCAGCTGATGCAGCTGGGCCAGGCCGAACCGTTCCGCATTTTCAATCATCATGACCGTGGCGTTGGGCACATTCACGCCCACTTCAATGACGGTCGTGGATACAAGTATCTGGATTCGGTTCTCCACAAAGCGCTCCATAATCTCATTTTTCTCTTCCGCCTTCATTTTTCCGTGGAGATATTCCACGCAGACAGAAGGGGGAAAATGTTCCCGCAGACTCTCCGCGTAGTCCGTCACGTTTTCCGCCTCTATGGCCTCGCTCTCCTCCACCATGGGGCAGATAATATAGGCCTGGTGGCCTGCCGCCACTTCCTTTCCTATGAAGCGGTACGCTTTCTCCCTGAAGCCGGTATCCACCACGCAGTTTTTTATGGGGAGACGGCTGGCAGGAAGTTCATCAATGACGGAAACATCCAGGTCCCCGTATAAAATCACGGCCAGCGTCCTGGGTATGGGGGTGGCGCTCATGACAAGCGTATGGGGCTGTTCTCCCTTATAGGCCAGCGCCTCCCTCTGCCTGACGCCGAACCGGTGCTGCTCATCCGTAATCACCAGAATCAGCCTGTGATAGCGCACCTTCTCCTGGATCAGCGCATGGGTTCCGATTATGACGGAAGCCTCTCCCGATTCGATCCGGCTGTACGCATCCCGCTTTTCGGAAGCCTTCAGGGAACCGGTAAGCAGCACCGCCCTGCAGGCTATCCCGCACTTTCGGGTCAGCGCGCAGAACGCCTCATAATGCTGCCTGGCCAGCACTTCCGTGGGAACCATCAGCGCGCCCTGGCCGCCGTTTCCCGCCGCCATCAGCAGGGCCAGAAAGGCGATCACCGTTTTTCCGGATCCCACATCTCCCTGCACCAGTCTTGCCATAACCTGGGGCTTCTGCATATCCGCCTCTATCCGGGCCCACACTTTTTTCTGGGCGCCGGTCAGCTGATAGGGCAGTCCGGCAATCAGCCTGTCCGTATCCTCCGCCGGTTTCAGAACATAGCTGTGGCAGACCTCCTTCCGGGCTTCTTTCAGTTTCCGGATCCCCAGAATAAAGAAAAAGAATTCGTCAAATACCAGCCTCCGCCTGGCGGCCAGCATCTCTTTCTCATCCCTGGGAAAATGGATTTTGGAAACGGCATACCGGTAGTCCGCCAGGTCCCGCCGCTGCCTGATCTGCTCCGGCAGAAAGTCTGAAGAAAAATCAAGCCCCTCCAGCGTCTGCTGCAGGGCTTTTCTCAGCATATTAAGAGTCAGGCCGGATACAAGAGGGTAAACCGGCTGCAGCTGCCTGGTCCGGCTGGCATACTCGTACAGATCGTAGACCGCAGGCTGCTGAAGAAACAGATTCTGGCCTTTCTGTTTTACTCTGCCCCTGAACACATAGCGGCATCCCGGCTGAATGGTGCTGCGAAGATAGGGCATATTAAACCAGGTCACAGCAATCTGCTCTGACCCGGTTCGGATCTTTCCGGTGGTGACCTGGTAGCGGTTCAGTCTCCGCACGGAAAGGGGTTTTTCGATTGTCCCGCAGACAGCTGCGGTCTGTCCGTCCCGCAGCGAGGAGGGCATAACCGGCTCCTGGAAGGAATCGTAGGATCTGGGATAGTATTCCAGCAGATCCTCCAGCGTAAAAATACCGGCCTTCGCAAATACCCGGGCCGTCTTCTCTCCGATTCCCTTCAGCGCCGTCAGCGGCGATTGTCTGTTCATCCTGTTATTCCACCGAAATGATATAATAGTAGATGGGCTGTCCGCCCTGATTCACTTCCACATCGCAGTCCGGATAGAGCTGGGCCAGCTGGTCGGCAAGACCCTGGGCCTCTTCCTCTCCGATCTCCTCGCCGTAGTAGACGCTGATCAGCTCCGCCTCATCATCCATCATCTCTTTTACCGTATCCAACGCGGTAGCGGCAATCTCCTTGCCCACCGCCAGGATGCCGTGGTCTCCCACGCCCATAATGTCTCCCTCATGGATCTCTTTGTCGTCAATATGGGTATCCCGCACCGCATAGGTCAGCTGTCCCGTTTTTACCCGGCTGATCTCATCCAGCATCACGGTCTCGTTTTCCTCCGGGCTCTTCTCCGGCACATAATTGATCAGCGCCGTAATGCCCTGAGGCACCGTCTTGGTGGGGATCACCACGATCTTCTTATCCTTCGTCATGCTCTGGGCCTGGTTGGCTGCCAGGATGATGTTCTTGTTGTTGGGGAAAATGAATATGGTGTCCGCATTCACCTGGTCAATCGCGTTCAGCATATCCTCCGTGCTGGGATTCATGGTCTGGCCGCCCTCAATCAGGCAGTCCGCTCCCAGATCCCGGAAAATTCCGCCGATCCCGTCGCCGATGGTAACCGCGATAAAGCCCACATCCTTTCTGGGCATCTGCTTCTCTCTGGCCTCCTGCTGGGCGGCTTTTGCCTTATCCGCCTCCCGGATCAGCTTCTCCTGATGCTCTTCCCGCATATTGTCGATTTTCATCTTTGTCAGAGACCCGTATGTCAGAGCCTTCTGAATCGCCAGGCCGGGGTCGTTGGTATGCACATGCACCTTTACGATATCATCGTCTGAAACCACCACGATCGAATCGCCGATGGTTTCCAGATAAGACTTGAACTCCCTCTCTGTCTGGGCGTTGTATTCCTTCTCCAGCATGATGATAAATTCCGTGCAGTAGCCGAACCGGATCTTGGCCGCCGTCTGGGCTTTTTTCTCTGTGCTCTGCCCCGCGCCGGCGGTCTCGATGGTATAATCCACTTCTTTTCCGCAGAAAGCGTCAAAGGCGCCCTTTAAAATCTGCATCAGTCCCTGGCCGCCGGAATCCACCACGCCTGCCTCTTTCAGCACGGGAAGCATCTCGGGGGTCCTCTCCAGTACCTGGTCGGAATACTGGATCACGCCTGAGAGGAACTCTTCCATGGAAATATCCGGCTTCTCTTCCAGAAGCTCCAGAGCTCTGTCCGCTCCGCCTCTGGCCACCGTAAGAATCGTCCCTTCCTTGGGCTTCATAACCGCTTTGTAGGCTGTCTCCACCGCTTTCTGGAAAGCCACCGACAGCATCTCCACGTCAATCTCCTTCTGGTCCCGGATCGCTTTGCAGAATCCTCTGAAAAGCTGAGACAAAATTACGCCGGAGTTTCCTCTCGCGCCTCTTAAAGAACCGGAAGAAACTGCTTTTGAAAGAGTTTCCATGGAAATCTTATCCAGCGCGGCAACCTCTCTGGCCGCGGACATGATGGTCAGCGTCATATTGGTTCCCGTATCTCCGTCCGGCACCGGGAACACATTCAGTTCATTAATCCACTCTTTCTTTGACTCCAGGTTCTTGGCGCCGGCCAGAAACATCTTGGCCAGCAGGGCGGCGTCTATGATATTCGTACTCACAACGGTTTCCTCCTTAATCAATCACTCTTACGCCTTCCACAAAGATGTTGATCTTCTCAACTTCCATCCCTGTGAAAGATTCCAGCTTATATTTCACATTGTCCAGCAGATTGTTGGCCACTGCCGAAATACTCACGCCGTAGGAGACGATGACGTGAAAATCCAGTGTGATTTTATTGTTATCCACATGAACGTTAATGCCCCGATCCAGGTTCTCTTTTTTTAACAGCTTTACCAGTCCGTCCTTCATATTTACGCTGGCCATACCCACAATACCGAAGCATTCTACCGCGACGCTGCCTGCGTAAGTGGCGATTACATTTGAATCGATAACGATGGAACCCAGCGAATTGCTCATACGCCCACTCATAATCTATACCTCCGATCACTTGTTTCTGTCTTCATTCTAGCACTTCTTTCCTTTATTTCAAGCCTTTACGGGCTCATTGTACCAGATATAAGGAAAAAAAGAAATAAGTATTTACAATTTTTTTCATTTTTCACTTGCAAAAAATCTCCGGTTCTGCTAGAATATTTCTTGTTGCAGGTCTGTAGTGTAGCAGACTTAATCTGTTTAAGGAGGTGCTGTCATGGCTAGATGTGCTATTTGTGATAAAGGCGCTCATTTTGGAAACAATGTGAGCCATTCTCATAGAAGAAGCAACAAGATGTGGAAGTCCAACATCAAACACGTTACCTGCAAGGTAAACGGAGCTTCTAAGAAGATGTACGTATGTACTTCCTGCTTAAGATCAGGAAAAGTTGAGAGAGCTTAGTTAAAAGATCAGTAAAGGCGCTGCGTTTGGCAGCGCCTTTATTTTTGTCTCTTCAGCACACAAACAGATTATACCCAATCAGCAGCAGAAGCAGAATCACAACGGTCTGCACCACCGCACCGGGAATAAAAAGGCCGATCAGCATACCGATGGCAACACAGAACAGAAAAAAGCCGCACAGCCGCTTCATCTGCTGCCTCCTTTATTTCTCTTCTCTGTTCATTGTATGCGTTTCCAAAGGGGTTTACCATTCCTAAAAGGTTTCTTCTTTCCCTGACGCCTCGTCACACGCCCTGCGCACCTGGTCGTCCGGCTCCTGCTGTTTTTTGGACCCGGGCACAAACTTGTTCACAATATCCGGCACCATATCCAGGATCTTTGTCACGCCGTCCTGCTGCTTTACATTTACCAGCTTGGCAGATCCGTCCCGAATCACCAGCACCGCGCTGGGAGACATCTTTCCTCCCATTCCGCCGCCTCCGTTGTTTTTCTTTTCTTCCGCCTTGGCTGACGCCACCACTCCGAAGGTCACATCTACCAGAGGCAGAATGATGGTATCGCCGATATGGATAGCGTCTCCCACCACCGTCTTCGTGGTAACAAAGTTTTCCATGCCCTTAAATAATGAATCCACTGTCGTCTGAAAATTTTCCGCCATGCTTAAATTCCTCCTTTTATTCTGCCCAGCATTTTTCTGAATTCTTTATCCCGCCACAGCAAAAAAGCAACTTTTACCAGGCAGCAGCTTCTGATATGTCCTTTCAGTCGGATATCTCCTTCCAGGACTCTCCCGGAAAAATCCGGTTTTACTTCAAACTCCTCTCCCGCCGCGGGAAGAAGAAAATAGACCAGCCCGCATGCCTGGGCGGTTCGATCCGGCTCTCCTGTTCCCAGCTTCAGCCATCCTTCTATTTTTCTGGGACCGTAATGCCGCAGCAGATACCGTCCGTGTTTCAAAAGCCTTTTGTAGAGAGCCCTCGCCTCGGCTGTCAAAAATGGAGCCGCTCTGCGCATCATCTCATCCTTCTGTTCGGAAACCCTTTCCCGAAAGTCTTCTCCTGCCGCCAGCAGCGCTTCCAGCTTTTCCGGCAGACCTCTGAAAAAATCCAGGATCCTTTTCAAAAAGCTTCCGATCCGTCTTAAAACAGCGGCGGCCCTGTGCGGCAGGCCGGCTTTTTTGGGGGGAGACGGTTTCCCGGAAACCGGTTCTCTCTCCCGGGGTTCTCCTGGCAGAGGCGGGCGGTTTTCCTTCTCACCCTTTAGCCATTCAGGCTGTAGTTCCTCTTCTCCTGCCCTGTCCCGGGGCGCCTTCTCCGGCTCATCCTCATCCTCCTCAAAAGGCGGAGGTTCTTTTTTCTTTCTCCTCCGGGTTCCCGGCCTCTCACCGTCAAACCCCATCCGTTTCACCGTGATTCCCAGTACCCTGATTTTGATTCGAATTTTTCCCTCCAGGTAAGCGGCGCTGACTGACAGAGCCCGGAACATCCAGGATACCTTCAGCCGGGCGGCCAGCGCATCCTGCTTTTTCTTTCCCTCTGCCTCATACCGCACCGGCACAAAAAGCAGGGACAGCAAAGCCAGAACCAGAAGCAAAAGCACCGCAAGCAGCAGAATGCCCGTTACTTTCAGTATTCCCAAAATAAGTTGCAGCATATACGACTCCTGTGCTCATTGTCCCTTCGGGACACTGGTATCATGTGACATAAAATATTCTCTGATTTTTAAGGTTCCCGTCTTTTCATAAATCTCATTGATCATGCGTTCCAGAAGGAGCAGCGCGCTCTCCCGGCAGCAGGCGATTCCCACAATCATGGGACAGGTGCGCCTCAGATAGGAAAAGGCAAGCTGATGAACCGACAGAATCTCCAGCATATTTTCCGGATTGGCCGCCAGCGTAATCAGGTATGTGTTTCCCCGGTAAATACCGGCATCGATCTCTTTAACGATCTTCTTTTTTCTTTTTTCCGTGGTCCTGTCTGTATACAGTTTCCGGTACCATTCCATTCTCCGTTCCTTCCGTTTGTGGAAAGGGGCCCTTGCACGCAAATACAATGGCCCCTTCAGTCAGAAATATTTTTTATTTCCCCAAAGATTCTTTTTCTTTAATTCCAGATATTCGTTATACGCTTTTTCCAGTATTGCTTTTTCATTGGAAAATTTCAGCAGATGATACGCTTCATGGAATTTGTAATACCCTGAGTCTATAAAATACTCCTCTCGCTGTGGTTTGCTGTAATAGCTGTCCGCCATCATCAGATACCAGTGGACATCCTTCTCCACCGTATCCTCCGGTACGTTGAAAGTATACTGGCTTTTTCCCACATATTTCACAATGGAGGCTTTGACCCCTGTCTCCTCCAGCACCTCTCTGGCCGCCGTCTCCTTAAAATCTTCGCCGGCCTCTACCGTTCCCTTGGGCAGTACCCAGCCCTCATATTTGTTTTTGTAGCTCTTATAGAGGACCAGAATTTTACCCCGAAAAATCACCACACCGCCACAGCTCGTTGCCTCAATCATTGCAATCCCTCCTGCTACGCGTTGTGTCTCTCAGACTAAAAACAGTATAACTCTTTTTTTCTAAAGGTGCAACTGTTTAATTTCCGGCATCCTCTTCCCGTTTTCCTTATCCGTAGTAATAGGCGTCGAAAATGGCCTTGGCAATGGGCACGGCCGTCTGGCTCCCGGTACCGCCGTCCTCCGCGATTACCGCCACCACAATATCCGGATCTTCCACGTTGGAGAAGCCCACAAACCAGGAGTGGGTGCCGGTGGTTCCGCCCGTCTCATACTCGGCTGATCCGGTCTTGCCCGCCGCCGTGTAGCCGGCGCCAAGCAGGGCGGAGGCTGTCCCTCCATTGACCGTTTCTTCCATAAAGCCGGTGAGAATCTCCGCTTCCTCCACGCTCATCAGCTCGCCGTAGGCGGAAGGGTCTGTCTCCGAAACAAGCTCGCCCTGGGCGGTTTCCACCCTGGCAATATAATAGGGCTTCATCAGAATTCCGCCGTTTGCCACAGTGGAAGCAATCAGCGCCATGTGAAGAGGCGTAACCAGCGTATCGCCCTGGCCGATGGCTGTCGTCATCTGTTCTCCGTAGGAGGAATTGCCGTCCAGCTCAAATACGCTCTCGCTGTGCTGCAGGTCCGTGGGGAGCGATGTGTTAAACAGAAAATCCTCCGCCGTCTCCCTGAAGTCATCCCCGTCCATATCCAGCCCGATCTGGGCAAAGGCCGTGTTGCAGGAATGGGCAAAGGAGGCTTTCAGATCCTCCTGCCCATGCACTTCCCCGTTATAGCAGGTAATGGTCACATCCTCCCTGGAAAGGCTTCCCTGACAGTTAAAGGAGAACTGGGAATAGGTATCCGGATTTTCTCTGATATAGGACAGGGACGTCAGAATTTTAAAGGTAGATCCCGGGGGATAAAGTCCCTGGGTGGCCCGGTTCAGCAGCGCGCTGTTTGTCTCGTCCGTCACCATGCTATCCCAGTCCTGGGAAATGGTGTTGGGGTTGAAATCCGGTTTCGATATCATAGCCAGTATTTTGCCGCTGTCCGGCTCCATCACCACCACTGCCCCCTTGTAGGAGCCCAGAGCGTAATAGGCAGCCTGCTGCAGAGCCGGATCCAGAGTTACCACCACGGTGTCTCCCTGGACTTTCTCCCCCTTCTCTTCGCTGCGAAGCTGGTCGACCAGGGAGATATGGGAGGAAAGAAGCTGGGAGTTGGCATAGGCCTCCAGACCGGACTTGCCGTTGCTGGCATAGCCCACCACATGGGCAAATACATTTTCATAGGGATAGTACCGGATCTGGGTTCCGTCCTCGCTGACGCTGGTAGAGGCCAGCGTGGTGCCGTCTTCTGTCACAATGGATCCCCGGATCACATTCTCGGATGTGGAATCCTGCTTTGTATTGTTGACATTTGCCTGGAGTTCTTTTCTCTCGGCAGCGTTCAGCCATATCATATAGCCCGCCATCAGCAGAAACAGGAATACAAACACATAGGTGACGATCACCAGCTCCGTATTCCGCTTTCTATCTGTACTGATCTCCTGCTTCTCCGAATCCAGGCGGATTTCCCGGATTTTGATACTGCCGGAGTTCTTTTCGTCTTTCTTCTTCATCTTGCTCTTCCTCATCTCTCCGGAGCATATACAGCCCCTGTACAATGGCAAACAAAATCAGCGTGCTCAGAACGGAACTTCCTCCGTAGCTGACCAGAGGCAACGTCACGCCTGTCAGCGGTATCAGCTTGGTGGCGCCTCCTATGGTGAGGAACACCTGAACCGCGTAGGTGGTGCCAAGCCCCAGAGCCACCAGGCGGTAAAACCGGTTCGTCAGCTTCATGGATATGTTAATGAACATAATGAAGCAGCTCATGCACACCAGTATCAGGCAGATGGCAAAGATGCCTCCCAGCTCCTCGCAGATGGCGGAGAACATACAGTCCTGGGCCACATAGGGAATGGCTGTGGGAGACCCGTTGTACAGGCCGGTTCCCAGCCATCCTCCCGCCGCGATGGCAAACAGGGACTGGCTGATCTGATAGCCTGTGTTGGCATAGTCGGCAAAGGGATCCAGCCACACCTGCACCCGGACCCGCACATGGGAAAACAGGAAATAGGCCGCCACAGCCGCCACACAGCCGGCCAGAAGCCCTGCCAGAACCAGGAACGGGTTCCGGGTGGAGACAAACAGCATCACCAGGTAGGTAATGAAAAAAATCAGGGCGCTTCCCAGATCCCTGGACACCACCAGTATCAGCACATGCACAGCCGCCAGGCCGGTGGCGATTACAATCCTTTTGAAATTTCTGGCCTCTGTCAGAAGGCCGGCCACGGCGAACACAAAAATAATTTTCACGAATTCAGAGGGCTGAAAGGAAAAGCCGCCGATACTTAAGGACAGCTTTGCCCCGTTGGTTACGCTGGCCGCCACCAGCACCAGAGCCAGCAGCCCGATCCCCACAAAGGTGTAGGCCCAGGCCATCCTGGTAATCACCATAATCTTGCGGATGATCACCGGTATCACCAGGGCCAGCACCGTACCGGCAATCATGATTTTAAACTGCCGGATGGACCAGTCATAGGAAAGCCTGGTGATCATAATCATGCCGATGGTCAGCAGCATGCACATATTGTTGATTAAAAGCCTGGAGGCTTTCGGATACAGGTTGCAGAAAAGCACCAGGGTAAATCCCAGATAAATGGCCTGCGCCCCGTAAAAAATCAGAAGCTGAAGATCCATGGTCTTCAGAAACATAACCGTAAAGGCAAGAAAATGCAGCAGAAACATGGACACATTCTGCCTTAAAAACACATATTGCTTTGCCCGGACGCTGGTTCTGCGAAATACGGTATAGCTCTGTACCGTATAAATGACCATCATGATAATCATCAGGTATTTCGCAGCCTGCATCCCAAGATTCATCAAGCCTGTCATAAACTTTATTCGACTCCCCTCTTAAAATGTCCCCGGGTGGTTCCGGGCATGGGTTCCCGGCCTCTCTTTCCTTCCAGAATACAGCTTCTGGCAGCCGCAGCCGCCTGCCTTACCTGCCCGGCGTCCTCCACCGTAAACGCAAGACGGCAGGAAGCCGGTTCCAGTTCCCGTATGTCTTCAGAACAGGAAAACAGATCCAGCGGTACGGAATTATAGATCACATTGCTGCAGATGCCGCACTCTCTCTTTACCGGAAACCGGATTTTCTTCCGGTCCTCCAGCCAGAGCAGCCCCGGCTTCTGCCTGCATCCAGCTGTGTGAAGAGCCAGGCACTGGGCTGTGATCATAAGAGGAATTCTCCCGTATACAATACACTCGCTGCCATGGCAGCCTCTGGCCGCAAGTTCTGCCCTGCTGCACTCAAGAGGCATGGTATCTGCGGCAATCCCCAGATCTGCCAGAAACAGCCTGGCCTCCTTATTATACGTATAGATCCCCGCGTCTGCAATCATCTGCTTTCCCCTGTCTGGGGCAGGCAAACATCCCAGCTGATCGCCGCTTCGCAGAAGAAAGCCGTCCGCCGTCTGCAGAAGCTCCCGGTCAAAGACCGCCTCAAAATTCCGGCGGACAAACGAACGCCACACCGGCGGCAGCATGAGAAAACAGCTTTTCCCTCTGTCGTGAAGAAGCCGGACCGTCCGGCGAAACGCCTCTTTTTTCTCTCTTACGCAGGGGTTCTGATCCCGGATAGAGGGCAGAAACATACAGCAGTCCACATAGATCCTGTCGATCTTATCCTCCCTGCTCACCGCCTCCAGCTGTTCGGCCGTTTCCACGGAAGCCGTCAGGATGGGCCCGGCGGCCATAGGCTCTTTGGTACCCTCCGGCGAAAGGATCACTTTCCCTCCGGCTTTACGAAATCCGGCGGCCACCACGCGCCGGGTCAGTTCCTCCAGCGCCCGCCGGCGCAGATCCTTCAGCTCCTGCACGGAGTAAAATAGTCCCTCCTCCAGATCCGCGGTCAGTTCCTCAAAGCAAAAACCGGTCCCTCCGGTCTGTTTCAGGCACCGCATAACGGTTTCCCTGTCCAGGGGCAGCTTTCTGGCCGGACTGGGGATATTTCCCTCCGCCGTGCAGCTGACTTCTCCGTTCTCTCTGGGACAGGTTACTGTTAGTATAGCCTTCTTTTGGCTGTGAAGAATGAATTTTCCCTTAATTTTTTCCTGTATTTCATTTTTTATATACTGCTCCTGCAGCCGCTCCAGCATCTGACGGCTGCGCACCCGCACCAGCAGGTCTCCCTCCCGGCAGCCCGGAAGGCGGTTTGTCTCAAAGCAGGCGCCTGTTTTGACATCTTCTCCCAGGGTACAGATTCTGGCTTCCTTTCCGTCCCGAAGCTGTCCTTCCGGCTCCAGGTCATCCCCTCTGTGAAGCTCCTCCAGGGCCTTCAGCGTCATCCGGCCCCCTCTGACGCGCTCCACTTTTGCTCCGGGCGTTCCCTGATGGTTGGGCCTTTCCATGGACATCATGCTCTTTCCCTGCCGGATATGGTAATAGCCTTCCGAAAAGCCGCCTCTGTTGTACAGATCCATCAGCCTGTGCAGGTCTTTTTCATCCACCCTGTACCCTTCTTTTCCGTTTTTTTCATACAAATCCAGATATCTGCGGTAGATTTCCGTTACGCCTGCGGCGTACTCGGCCCGCTTCATTCTTCCCTCGATTTTAAACGAACAGACGCCGGCCTCTGTCAGATCCGGCAAAATGGAAAGGGTACAGATATCCTTCAGGCTCAGCAGGTATTTTCCCTTTCCCTCCAGCCTTTTATCCCCTTCCCAGAGGCGGTAGGGAAGACGGCAGGGCTGGGCACACCGGCCCCTGTTTCCGCTCCTGCCGCCGATCATGCTGCTCATCAGGCACTGGCCGGAATAGCTGTAGCAGAGAGCGCCGTGGACAAAACACTCTATTTCCATCCCCGTCTGCCGGTGCATTTCCCTGATTTCTTCCAGGGACAGCTCTCTGGCCGGCACCACTCTGGTTACGCCCTGGCGCTTCAAAAAACCGGCTCCTTCCCCGCTCATTACCGTCATCTGGGTGCTGGCATGGATGGGCAGATCCGGAAAATTTCTTCTGATAAACCGGAGCACGCCGTAATCCTGCACCAGAACCGCATCCAGTCCATGCTCGTAGAGAGGCAGCAGATAGTCGTACAGTTCCCCCTCCAGCTCCCTCTCCTTCAGCAGCGTATTGACGGTCAGATACAGCTTCCGGTCATGGATATGGCAGTAATCCATGGCAGCCAGAAGTTCCCCCTCGTCTGCGTTCTGGGCATATGCCCTGGCGGAAAAGCAGCGCCCGCCCATGTAGATGGCGTCAGCTCCCGCATTCACCGCTGCCTTCAGGCTCTCCGGGGAACCTCCCGGAGCCAGAAGCTCTGTCTGTCTTTTTCTTCTTTCTGTCTTCTCCATGCTCGCTTCTCCAAAAACGAGGGGCCGCTGCAGATTTCCTTCTCTTTCTGCAGCAGCCCTCCGCAACTTTCTAATGTCTCACATTTTTCTGGTCTTTCACAGCTGACAGCTGGGTTTCCAGCTGAACAATTTTCTTCTGGTAATCATTCGCCTCCTCCTGAAGGGATGATACCGTCTTTTCCGCCGTCTCCAGCTTAATCTGCGCTGAAATCAGCTCATGCTTGATCTCATACAGTTCTCTGTCCTTCTCGGAAAGCTGTTCCTCCAGGCTGTCCGCCTGCCGCTTCGCTTTAAAATAGTCGTCCGCCGTATTCAGGTTCAGCATGATTCCCTGCAGTTCCGAGGATAGCCGGCTGTAGCCCTCCGCGCCTTTGATCTCAGAAATCTTTCCGTTAATGTATGTAGCTACCCTCTGCAGATACTCTTCGCTCTCGTAACCACTCAGCGTATAAATTTTCCCGTCAATCAGTACCTCTGTCTTATTTTTGGATGACATTCGGCTGCCCTGCCTTTCCTGCGTTTGATTCTATTATAAACAAAATTGAGGATATTACAAGATTTTTATATGCTGGTATGCCCTGTCCGTTACCACCCGCCCTTTGGCTGTGCGGTTGATAAATCCGTTTTTAATCAGATAGGGTTCATACACATCCTCAATGGTGCCCGCGTCCTCCCCTATAGCGGCCGCCAGGGTGTCCAGTCCCACCGGGCCGCCGGAGAATTTTTCAATCATGACCCTTAAGATGGTTCGATCCAGCGCGTCCAGTCCGCACTTGTCCACCTCCAGCAGGTCAAGCGCCTGGGAAGCAATCTCTCTGGTAATCTTCCCGTCATATTTCACCTGGGCAAAATCCCGGACTCTCTTTAAGAACCGGTTGGCCAGCCGGGGCGTTCCCCTGGAGCGGCGGGCCAGCTCCCGGGCTCCCTCCCGGTCTATCTCCACTTTCAGAACGCCGGCGGAGCGCAGAATGATGGTGGTCAGCTCTTCCTCCGTGTAAAATTCCAGGTGCTGGATCACGCCGAATCTGTCCCGTAGGGGCGCTGTAAGCAGCCCCGCCCGGGTGGTGGCTCCCACCAGGGTAAAACGGGGAAGATCCAGACGGATGGAGCGGGCCGCCGCGCCCTTTCCGATCATAATATCAATGGCGAAATCCTCCATGGCCGGGTAAAGGACTTCCTCTACCTGCCGGTTAAGCCGGTGGATCTCATCCACAAACAGCACATCCCCCTCCTGCAGGTTATTGAGAACCGCCGCCATCTCTCCCGGCTTCTCGATAGCCGGGCCGGAAGTGACCTTCATGTTCACGCCCATCTCATTGGCAATAATCCCTGCCAGAGTGGTCTTTCCAAGCCCCGGAGGGCCGTAAAACAGCACATGATCCAGGGAATCCTTTCTCTGCCTGGCCGCCTGGATATAGATCTTCAGAGTGTTCTTTGCTTTCTCCTGACCAATATAATCATCCAGGGTCTGGGGCCGCAGATTGGGATCCAGCCTCAGATCCTCCTCTGTCGCATCTGTGGTAATAATTCTTCTGCCCATTCCTGCTCTCCTTTAAGCGTCCAATCCTACACCATCTTTTTCAGCGCCTGTTTCAGAATATCTTCCGTATCCATATCCGGGGAAATCTCCACCTGCTTCACCGCACGCAGCGCCTCGGATCCCGAATACCCCAGCGCCACCAGCGCCTGAACCGCCTGGTTTTTATTTTCCTGAAGATCCAGGCCCCCATCGGCCGCGTTATCCAGCTTTTTCTCAATGGCCTCCTCCAGGCTCAGCTTGTCCTTTAATTCCAGGATCAGCTTCTGCGCCGTCTTGTTTCCCACTCCCGGCGCCCGGGCAATCGCCTTCGCGTCATCAGCCAGCACCGCGAAGCGCAGGTCATCGGCAGAAAGCACGGAGAGAATTCCCAGTCCCGCTTTCGGTCCGATACCGCTGACCCCGATCAGAAGGCGGTAAATCTCCAGATCGTCTTCCGACAGAAAACCAAACAGCTGCATGGCGTCCTCCCGGACGCTGAGGTAAGTATAGAGCAGCACCTGATGCCCCACGGAGGGCATCCTGGCCGCATCCCGGGATGTAATGGAAATCTGAAATCCCACATCATTTACGTCCAGCACCAGCCGATTTTCGCTTACCGAAACCACTTTTCCTTTTAAAAACGCAATCATAATCCACCCTTATCCATTCTCTCAAATCCGGCGAAGATCCGCTTCTGTCTCCAGCTCTCCGGACAGAGCCGGATCCGGTATCCTTCCCCGTTGCCCACATGCCAGCTGTAAAAATCTCCGCCATTGCCCGCAAACCGCTCCATAACGCTCATGATGGTTCCTCCGTGAACCACAAGCCCGGTCCGGCGCCAGCCCTCGCTCAGTATGCGCTCCGCCGTCTCTTCGAAAGCCCGGCAGCTTCTCTCCCGAAACGCCCCGGTCCCCTCGCCGCCGGGAAAGGGCAGCTGTCCTTTGCTGTCAATCCATTCCTGGTAGCGGGGATCTCCGGAGAGCTCCCGAAAATTTTTATATTCAAATTCTCCAAAATCGGTTTCCCGGAAATCTTCCACAATCAGAGGCGAACCTTCCGTCTCCTCTCCTGCTGCCAGCAGCTTCACCGTCTGAAGGCAGCGTTTCATAGGGCTGGAAAACCAGGCCTGGACAGGGGGAAGGTTCTTTTCCCGCAGTTCCCTGATCCCCTGGCTGCACAGTTCCTCGTCTGTGGAGCCCACGTATCTTCCCTCCAGGTTGCCCGCCGTTTTCCCGTGGCGCAGCAGAAGCAGCTGTGCAGGCCCTTCCCCCTTCAGAAGCGTCCCCAGTCCGCAGACCACCCGGTGCACTTCCCGGGAAAAAGAGGCCAGCCCGGTGCATACCCGTCCTGTCAGCTCCCGCCAGGCCCGGTCGAAAGGATCCGCCGGCACGACTCCGCACCCCAGTTCATTTGTAATCACAATCAGGTCCGGATTTTCCCGGACAAGGCGGTTTACCAGCCCGTTTCCGTCCAGATTTCCGTCTTCTTTCAGCCTTCTGCGAAGGTATTCATGAAAATGATAAACGCCCCTGGCAGAAAAAATGTCCTCCGAACCGCAGCTGGCTCCGTCTGTAAAATCGTCCTTCCCGTATCCCGTTATTTCGCACCCGTAATGCAGTTTGCCCTGCCAGGCGCCTCCCGTGATCAGTATCATTCTTTTTCTCCTATCTGCATAAAATAACGGCAAGTGCCATGACAAGCTCCGCAGTCTGTACAAAGCAGCCCGCCAGATCTCCGGTCACCCCGCCAAATTTGCTGTAGGACATATGGCGGTACCAGACAAAGGAAAGAAGGGCGCCCGCCGCGCAGATCCCGCCTGTCAGACCGCCGGCCCAGACCATGAGAACAACGGCCGCTCCTATATAAACCGCCATCACCGCCGCCACCCTGCGGTTGGCCGCAGCGTCGGAAAAGGTGCGAAGCAGCCCTGTATTTTTTGCTTTTTTTAACTGTACCAGGCCAAAGCCTGAAAAAGCCCTGCTGAGGGCAAAGCCCCAGGACAGCACAGCCAGCCGGTGAGCTGTCATCTCAGAATAGATGCCAAAAGACAGCACAAAATAGCAGATGCCCACGATAATGGCAAAGGCTCCCGCATGGCTGTCCTTAAGGATCTCCAGCTTTTCTTCCCTTGATTTATAGGAACTTAAGGCGTCCGCCGTATCCAGAAGCCCGTCCAGATGAATGCCGCCGCTTACCGCCACCGGTATCAGGATCAGCACACAGGTGCGGAATGTAACGCCAAATCCCGCCGCCTGTGAAAGCCAGAACCAGCCCCGCATCAAAAGTCCGATCACCACTCCGATGAGAGGGAAAAAGCAGACGCAGTATTTCATATTTTCTTTTGTCCACTGTATCTTTGGCATGGGGATTTTGGAATACATGGCAAAAGCCACCACAAATCCCTGCAGTATCTGTCTCATCTTTTCATCTGTCTCCTCTGTTTTCTCCGGAGCGGTCCGGCTTATGCATTACGGGAATGCCGTACACCACCTCCACCACCTGATCCGCCCTGCGGGCCATATAGCAGTTAATCTCCCCCAGGGCTTTCAGATACGCTTCCGTCTCCTTCTCATAGCTGATTCCGTCTGAAAACACTTCATTTGTCACCACCACAAGATGATCGCATTTCGCAAGAAGCCCCTCGATTCCTTTTTTGATTTCCTCCGCCGTATCTGCCCCGCTCCCCGCCGGGTCAAACATTTCATTGGCGGCCAGGTTGGACATACATTCCAGCAGGATCGCCCGCTGTCCTTCCTTCTTCCGGCTGCCAGGCTCCCAGTTCTTCAGATCCAGAAACCGCTCCGCGGTCTCAAATCCCTTGCCCTCCCGCATTTTTCTGTGACGCTCTACTCTTTTTTTGCTCTCTTCGTCAAAGCACATCATGGTAGCCAGATAAATGCGCTCTCCGGGGCCGAATTCCAGAATCCGGCTTTCCGCGTATGCGGATTTCCCGCTGCCGCTTCCGCCTGTCACCAAAACGAACATTTCCTTTACCTCCCGGCAAATTCACTTTCTTACTGTATCATTTCTGACTTTAAAAGTCAAACAAGGAGGGCGCTGCTCCGTCATGAATTTCATGATTTCGCAGCACCC
The DNA here is from genome assembly GCA_018713435.1 of Candidatus Merdiplasma excrementigallinarum. Classification (GTDB taxonomy): domain Bacteria; phylum Bacillota; class Clostridia; order Lachnospirales; family Lachnospiraceae; genus Merdiplasma; species Merdiplasma excrementigallinarum. The sequence continues at coordinate 10,722 of DVOS01000054.1, read as the reverse complement.
TCCCCTGTCTGATTTTTCTTCTGTTCAGTCCAGATACGCCGTATAGCGCATATCTTCCGGCGAAAGCTTCTCCAGCACCTTCAGATACTCTGCCGCTTCCCTGCGGCAGCCTTCCAGGTCGTGATCCAGATAATTGCCGCACTCCGCCTCCTTGGCGCCGGGTATCTCGCCCTCAAAGCAGCTCATAAAACGGAAGGATTCGATAACGCAGCCCAGCACCTCCTGATCCGTCAGGCCTCTGGTGAGGAAATAGGCGCCGGTGCGGCAGCCCATGGGCCCCACATATACGACTCCATCCCTGTACTTGCTGTTGCGGGCACAGGTGGCAAAAAGATGCTCGATGGTATGGGCAGCACCGGTACTCAGATAGTCGCCCTTATTCGGCTCCTTGATCCTCACATCCCAGGTTTTCACCTCGCCGTCCTGCCTGGACAGATAAATTCCTCTCTTTAATTTAGTATGGTCTACGCTGAAACTTGCAATTCTCTCCATGGTTCTTCTGCCTCCTGCGTAAAAAGTTATTTCCATGTTTTGAAAAATACATGGTCCCCCAGCTGGGTATAGGATGTAGACAGGTTCAGCCTGTTATAGGCCGGCTTTGTCATAAAGAACAGATAATTTTTCAAATTCACAGTCTTGCCGTTTACCTGTATCTTATAATTGTTGGTTTTGTATTTTGTCATCACCTCAGCCGCCGCCTTTTTGCAGCTGGCTGTGATCAGCCCCTGATTCTTCAGCGCTCTGGTGAGAGCACCGTCAAAGGTGGGTGAAAACTGGGAAGTCTGGTAAACCACTTCCTTCAGTTTGGAGGGGAAGCTGGAGCTTCTCATCCGGTTGGTGATCACCATACCCACGGCCACCTGGCCGTAATAGGGCTGGTTGCCTGCCTCGCAGTAAATAATAGCCGCCAGCAGAGTCTCGTCATCCACCTGGGGATCCGAATAATAGGTACTCTGCACGGATACGCTGGGCTTGTCCGTATCTTTCACCACGGTGCCTTTGCCCGCGCTGTTGAATTTGTAGGTTACGCCGTCTACCGTCTTTGTGGCGTTGACCAGCTTTTTCCCGCTGCTCTTGTCGAAATAATAGTAGCTGCCGCCGATCTTCTTCAGGCCTTTTACCGGATGTCCGTCGGAGCCCACATACTTGTCCCCCACCCAGGTGTTATAGGACACACAGCCGGAAGAATTTATGTAATAATTTTTTACCCAGACATTTTTTCCAAGAACACCGTTGGAGCCGAAATAGTATTTCTTGCCCTTGATGGTCACAAACGCGTTTTTAACCATCCGGCCGTTCTTCTTATAGAAATAGTAGGTTTTCCCCTTTACCTTGGCCTTGCCTGTGAGCATCACGCCCTTACTGTTAAATCCGTAATAGTAGGATCCGATCTTTACCCGGCAGCTGCGGTATACCTTTCCCTGTTTGGAAGCAAAGTATCTTTTCCCGCCGGAAGAAATCCATCTGGATGTAAGAACTTTTCCCTGAGGCGTTACATAGTACTTGTCCTTCCCTACCGTCAGCCATCCTTTGTAGACTTTTCCGTTCTTTTTATAACAGTAGGTTGTCTTTCCCTTTTTTACAAATCCCACCTTTTTGGAAGGGATCCATTCACTGGAAAGCTTTTTCCCTTTGTTATTGTACCAGGTATAGGTGCTCCCTGTCTTTTTCCATGCGGCATCCGCCCTGACAGGCGCCCACACAAGAAATGCCAGAAATAAAAACATGGCCGCAACACTGAGTTTTCGTTTCATCACGTATCCCCCGTTTTTTGTTTTTTATAAAACTTTTTCCTGTTTCTTAAATTTTCCGACAGGTTTTTTGTTAAATATTACACATTTGTTACATGCTGTTAACATTATATAGCAAAAGCCGGTGCTTGTCAAACTTTTATCTGTTTCCGGTTCCCCGGCTTTCTCTCTGTCCGGGGGATGCCCGTTTCGCACCCCCCGCTTTTCTTTCCTCCCGCCTCAGATAATGATACAGATCAGCCCTCCGCTGGATTCATTCACAATCTTTCGCATGGTATCCTGCAGCTTTTTGCGGCTTTCTTCTCCGATCATGGACAGCTTGCTCTGAATCCCGTCGGTTACCAGCTCCTCCACCGATTTTCCGAAAATGGCGGTCTGCCAGATGCTCTCTCCATTCTCTCCCGCTTCTTTAATATAGCGGATCAGATCTTCCGCTTGAGATTCGCTGCCCACAATGGGAGCGATTTCCGTCTCAATGTCCGCCCGGATCAGATGAATGGAAGGGCTGGCCGCCCGGATTTTGATCCCGTACCGATTCCCCTGCCGGATGACAGTGGGCTCATCCAGCGTAATCTCCTCCCGCTTGGGGGTAATAATGCCGTATCCTGTAAGCCGTACGGACCGCACGGCCTCCTCCACCGCCTCATACTCCTTCCGTCTCATGGACAGATCTTTCAGAATGGAAATCAGCTGATACTCTCCCTCGATCTGCGTTCCGGTCATCTCGCTGAGAATCTGGTAATAATAGTTTTCTTCCGGCTCAAGGGAAATTCCGGCCAGCCCCTGGGCCAGGTTCACTTTCTCCAGCTTGGTTCTGCGGATAAATTCCAGATTCATTTCCAGCGCTTCCTGGGTAATGTCCTTTACCGTGTGAACCCGCTCCATAATTCCGTGAACCCCTCTGAGCAGTTCCTGTTTCATCCAGTGATCGTTGTTCAGCATCTCCATCCAGCGCGGAACAAAAAATTCGAGGCGTATCACCGGGAATTCATACAGCAGCCGTCTGAAAATTTCCTCTACATCCTCTTTTTTCAGCTGCTCGCAGTTTACCGCCATGCAGGCCGCCCCGTAAGCGCTTTCAATCTGGGACACTGCCCTGGCCGCCTCGTCTCCGTAGGGTTTTTCCGAATTTACCAGCACCAGGAACGGCTTTCCGATCTTCTGAAGTTCCAGAATCGCTTTTTTCTCGGCTTCCAGAAAATTTTCCCGGGGGATCTCCCCGAAGCTGCCATCGGTGGTCACCACCAGCCCCACAGTGGCATGGTCCCGGATGACCCGGTCGGTTCCAAAAGCGGCTGCCTCTGTAAAAGGAATCTCCTTCTTATCCCAGGGAGTCTTGACCATCCTGCGGCTGCCGTCCTCCCCCGTATAGCCTTCCGCCCCCTCCACCACATATCCCACACAGTCCGCCAGGCGCAGTTTCACCTGCACCTCGTCATCCAGGCTGACCTGCGCCGCTTTTCTGGGGACAAATTTGGGCTCAACGGTGGTAATGGTTTTCCCGATCCCGCTGGTAGGCAGCTCATCCCGCATCATTTCCAGTTCATGGCCGCTCTGACGGGGCAGTACCATCAGTTCCATAAATTTTCTGATAAAGGTGGATTTTCCTGTTCTCACAGGACCTACTACCCCTATGTAAACCTCCCCGCCGGTGCGGGCTTGTATATCTTTGTATAACTGAAATTCCTGCATCTGCAATCCCTCTGCGCTTTCACTCGCCGGTTATATTGCTAAAATATATGAGGATATCCGAAAATTTATGTCATGGGAATTGCGGCAAAATTTCCAGGCAGTCAAAAAAAGACACCGTCTTCTGTTCTGCCAAACAAAAAACACGGTGTCCTTTTGTGTTCCGGTTTCCGCGCCGACGCGGGAACCGAAGGAGGTATGCGTCAGTGTTCGTATGTCCACGAGATCACATCATCCCATTCTGCATAAAAAACGTCTGCTACCCAGGCAGACATCGCCGGAACAGATCTGCCAGCATCCGTCCCGTCAGATGTTAAGCCCTGCTCGGAGGCTCATCTCTTATATCAGGCAGGTTTCCTGGCTCGCAGATCGCCGCTTGACTTCCCCTTCTCGCAAAATCGGGTATGCAATGGGTTTTCGAAGTCTCACTCCCTGCTCACAGTGACCGGATCGCTCACGTCTTTCACATGATTCCCTCTCGCCGCCTGGGCGGCTCACCTGACACGGCATATTCACACTACCGTTACTGTACCAGATATGTCCCCGCCTGTCAATGGAAACCGCCGCAGGAGCGGTCTCCTTTCAGATCAGCCGGCCCTCCAGCAGCAGACGGGTCTTTTTGATGTACTCCGGCGTTGTGCCGCAGCACCCGCCGATCAGGGAAGCCCCCGCCTGTACCAGTTTTTTCATGTGCAGGGCAAATTCCCGGGGGCCCATACTGTAGTGGGCGTTTCCCTGCTCGTCCATCAGCGGAAGTCCCGCGTTGGGCTTTGCCAGTATGGGAATCCGGGCCGCCCGCTTCATATTCCGGATCACGTTTTCCAGCTGGTCCGGTCCCACGGAACAGTTTACCCCCACTGCGCTGGCTCCCATATCCTGCAGGGTTTCCACCGCCTCTACCCCGTTTCCTCCGTAGAGAGCATTTCCGTCAGCCTCCAGAGTCAGGGAACAGAGCACGGGAAGTTGGCAGACTGACTGGGCCGCATCCAGGGCTATCATGGTTTCTTCCACGGAAAGCATGGTTTCCGCAACAAGAAAATCCACGCCTTCCTCTGCCAGGCAGGCAATCTGCTCTCTGTAGATCTCATAGACTTCATCTACCTCTGTCTCTCCTCCCTGGGAAGTGAGAACCTTTCCTGTAGGCGAAAGATCTCCTCCCACCAGGGCCCGGTCTCCCACGGCTCTCCTGGAAAGATCCACCAGCCGGCTATTGTATTCCCTTATCTGTTTTTCCAGTCCGTACAGGCTCAGAGCCGCCCGGTTTGCCCCGAAGGTGGGGGCATAAATCATCTGAGAGCCGGCCTCTACATATCCTCTCTGCAGATCCATCATCACCTGCTCATGCTCCAGGATCCACTGCTCCGCGCAGATCCCTCTGGGCATTCCCGCCAGATACAGGTTGGATCCGCAGGCTCCATCCAGATACACAATTCCCTGCCCTGTCAGTGTTTCAAATTCTTCTCTTGTCATAGTTTCACGCTCTCCGTTCTGTAGTGCTGTGTGCTCTGTTTTTCCAGGAATAAAAAAGAGAACAAAAAAAGCAGATAACGGGAATCGAACCCGCCTCTCCAGCTTGGGAAGCTAGCGTTCTACCGATGAACTATATCTGCATAGGTCTAGGATACCATCTTTTTCAAAAAAATCAAGTGAATTTTTTAAATTTTTGATTATTTTATTACAATTTCTTCCAGCTTTTTTTCTGCACTGTTTCATTTAGCAAAAAGGCCGCTGCCAGCAGAAGAAAACGGTACAGATGATACCGTTTTCTTTGCTCTTTGCGGCCCTTTTGCTATTCATCTTTTGTTACAGGAACAATTATCTCTTTAAATCAGCAGATACCCTGGGCTTTCATAGCGTCTGCCACTTTCAGGAAGCCTGCGATATTGGCGCCAGCCACATAGTTGCCTTCCATGCCGTATTTCTTCGCGGCATCGTCCAGATTGTGGAAGATATTTACCATGATGCCTTTAAGACGGCTGTCCACTTCCTCGAAAGTCCAGCTCAGGCGCTCGGAATTCTGGCTCATCTCCAGGGCGGAGGTGGCTACGCCGCCGGCATTGGATGCCTTGCCCGGTGCGAACAGGATGCCCTTCTCCTGCAGATACTCGGTGGCTTCCAGAGTAGTGGGCATGTTGGCGCCCTCTGCCACCGCGAAGCAGCCGTTGGCTACCAGGGCTTTTGCATCCTCCAGGCCCAGCTCGTTCTGGGTAGCGCAGGGAAGAGCCACATCGCACTTCACGGTCCATACGCCTTTTCCTTCATGGTAAACGGCGGAAGGTCTCTTAGCTGCGTACTCTGTCAGACGGGCACGCTTTACTTCTTTCACTTCCTTCAGCAGTTCTACATCGATTCCTTCCGGATCATAGATCCAGCCTGTGGAATCAGAGCAGGTCACCGGCTTGGCGCCCAGCTGCCATGCTTTCTGAATTGCGTAGATTGCCACATTTCCGGCGCCGGAAACAGCAATCACCTTATCCTTAATATCCTTGCCGTTGGATTTCAACATCTCTTCTGTAAAATAGAGAAGACCGTATCCGGTAGCCTCGGTTCTGGCCAGGGAACCGCCAAAGGTCAGGCCTTTTCCGGTGAGCACGCCTTCATAGCGGTTGCGGATTCTCTTATACTGTCCGAACAGATAACCGATCTCACGTCCGCCTACGCCAATATCTCCGGCAGGCACATCCGTGTCAGCGCCGATATGACGGCAAAGCTCTGTCATAAAGCTCTGGCAGAACGCCATCACTTCTCTGTCGGATTTTCCCTTCGGATCAAAATCGGAACCGCCCTTACCGCCGCCGATGGGCAGACCGGTGAGGGAGTTTTTGAAAATCTGCTCAAAGCCCAGGAATTTGATAATGCCCAGGTTAACGGAGGGATGGAACCGAAGGCCTCCCTTGTACGGTCCGATGGCACTGTTAAACTGTACGCGGAAACCATTGTTTACCTGCACCTGACCCTTGTCATCCACCCAGGGAACACGGAACATAACTACTCGCTCCGGCGTAACCAGTCTCTCCAGCAACGCGTCTTTCCGGTACTCCTCCTCATGCTGTTCAATCACAGCGCGAAGAGACTCCAGCACTTCTTTTGCCGCCTGGTGGAACTCAGGCTGTGCGGGATTTTTCGCCACCACCATCTCCAGTACTTCATCTACATATGACATAATAATCTCCTCCTCATAAAAGATATGTACACCAATGCAAGAATAAGGTTTTTTATCCCTACAATTTTATTATTATAATCATCTGTTATGGTCTTGGCAAGAAAAAATAAAAATTTTTTTGAAAAAAATAAGGAAAACCTTGTTTTTTTGCTGAAAACCTATAAAAATCAAAATATTTTCGGCAATTTGTCTTTTCTATTTTCTCTCTTTATACAAAATATTCAAAAAATTGTGTATCACTCAAAAAAAGAGCCGCAGTAAGCGGCTCCTTTTGGCAGCCCGGGCTGCCTTACATTTCAGTTTATCCTGATAATGGCCTTTACCAGATCCGTTTTATTGTTAATCGCTTCCTCAAAGGCTTCCTGAATATGATCCAGGTCAAACTCATGGGTGGCAATCTTTGCTACCGGAATAGTGCCGCTGGAAATAGCCGCGATGGCCTGGGGATATACATTGCGATAGCGGAATACCGATTTGATGGTCGCTTCTTTATCCATAATCTGGGCAAAATTGTATGTGATCTCTTCCTGGGCTGCCAGACCCACCAGCACAATCGTACCGCCCCGCTTTACAAAGAAAGGCGTCTGGGCAATGGTTACGGGAGAACCGGCGGTCTCAAACACCTTGTCCGCTCCCTTTCCGCCTGTCAGTCGCTTCACTTCCTCAAAAACATCTGTCTTTCCGCTGTTGATGGTATAGGTGGCGCCCAATTCCATCGCTTTGTCCAGACGGGCGTCAACCAGATCCGCCACAATAATGGTGCTGGCTCCGTGGGCCTTGCAGGCCATCATGGTTACCAGACCGATGCAGCCGCCCCCCAGGATAATCACTGTATCTCCCAGTCCCACTTCACCCTGATTCGCGGCATGCAGTCCTACGGACAGAGGCTCCACCAGCGCCCCTTCTTTTGTGGAAACATTATCCGGCAGCTTAAAGCACATATTCTCCGGATAAGCGATATAATCCTCATAGCAGCCCTGTACAGGGGGCGTAGCCAGAAACTGTACATCCGGGCAGAGATTGTACCGGCCGCTCTTGCAGAATTCGCATTCTCCGCAGGTTATGCCGGGCTCCAGGGCTACTCTGTCCCCTACTTTCAGGTCTTTGCAGCCTTCTCCTACTTCTACTACTGTACCGGCGCACTCATGGCCCAGCATAAATTCCTCATCGCCTACCACAAATCCGCCGCATCTTCCGGAATGGAAATAGTGTACGTCAGAACCGCAGATACCCACATATTCCATCTTTACCACAACCTGGCCATGGCCTGCAGAGGGCATCTCTATTTCCTTCACAATCATTTTGTCCAAGCCCTGCATAAAGGCTCCTCTGTTTTTCATTTCTCCCTTACCTCCTGTCCTTATTATTGAAAAAGGAAGCGAACCTTCGGCCCGCTTCCTTTTACGCATATCTTATTCGGGAATATCTGCCTCAGTAATCTCGCCGTTGTCGATATAAATCTGAAGGAATTCGTCCACGTTCTCCGCGTTGATTTCAGGAGCCTCCACAAAGTCGGAAACTTCCGTTACATCCATCTCGCCGTTCAGAACCTTCTCTGCGTACTCCATATTCAGCTTAGCAATTTCAGAAGCATCCTGAAGAGCGGTAGCGGTCAGCAGGCCTTCTTTAATCAGCAGGCAACCCTGAGCGGTTCCGTCAACGCCGTATGCCAGGAAGTTGGGAGTTCCGTCTTCGTTCACATAATCGGTGTTGTTGCGGACAGCCTCGATAGCGCCGGCAGCCATGTTGTCGTTCATGGAAATAATAGCATCAATATGGGTTCCGCCCTGTGTCCAGGTCTCCATCAGAGTCATGGCCTCATCGCTGTTCCAGTTTGCGTAATCCTCATACAGAATCGTTACATCGGGACGCTCTGAGAAGAAGTAGGTATCCCATGCTTCACGGCGTTTCTCAGCGTGATAGTTTCCGGACGGTCCGCGAAGAACTACAACGTTTCCGTTCTCGGGAACTTCTTCCACTGCCCGCATAGCGCCTCTGGAAGCCTGCTCAACAGGATCCGCGTCTACGGTACCGGTTCCTTCCAGAACCGCGTTGTCCACTTCCTCATCGCCGGTTACGCCGTCCAGGTCGCTCTGATGGGTGGTGGGATTGGTGGTGATAACCGGAATGCCGGCATCCGCAATCTGTTTTACATAGGGAGCCTGAGCCGCGTTATCGTTGGACTGTACGATAACCAGGTCATACTCCTTGGTGATGCAGTCTTCCAGAAGACTGGCCATCTGGTTGTCATCCGCCTCGCCGCTTACGCAGGTCAGCTCAATGTCATCATACTGGGCTGCCGCTTCCTGCATCTCCGCTGTCAGCCATGCAGCAAACGTATCCGCGCTGGCACGTGCCACAAAGCATACGCGATAGGGTTCCGCTTCTTCCGCGAAAGCTGCCATGGGGGTTACGGCCATTGCCGCCGCTGCTGCCATTGCCACAAACTTTTTCATTTTTTTCATTTCTTTTCCCATCCTTTCTTTGATATGGTTTTTATTAAATACTGCGCACATTGCAGTAACGCATTCCGCTTACTTTTTCTCCTTGTCATCCGACGCCATAATCACCTTGGTGGACTTGCGGCTCTTGCTCATAATATCAAAGGCCACAGCCACAACAATAATGGCGCCCTCAATGATACTCTGGATATAGGCATTCACGCCGATCAGGTTCATGATGTTCTCCAGGAAACCGATAATAAAAGCGCCTGCCACAGTGCCCATTACCGTTCCCACGCCGCCTGTGAAGGAGGTTCCGCCCACGATGGCTGCCGTCAGACCGGTCATCTCATAACCGACGGCTCCGTTGGGAAGACCGGAGTTGTTTCTTGCCATAAAGATCACGCCGGCCAGACCAGCCAGGAGTCCGTTGATAATGTAAGATATGTAAATATTCTGTTTGGCATTGATACCGCTGGCCTCCGCCGCTTTCCGGTTTCCGCCTATGGCGTACAGGTTCCGCCCGTATCGGGTATGATTGAACAGATACCAGACGATCACTGTGATAACCGCCACTATGATAACCGGGACAGGCACGATCCCCACCATGCCCTGACCAATATCCACGAAATCTCCCAGCTGAAGGATATTGGCGCCGCCGGTATAGTAGAGGGCTATGCCCCGGGCCACCTGCTGCATGCCCAGGGTGGCGATAAAGGCCGGCACATTAAACTGAGCCACAAACACCGCGTTAAACAGGTTGCAGATCACGCCTACCAGCAGAGCTACCAGAATAGCCAGCAGCATGGAGCGAGTATCCTTGTACACCGATACGCCCAGCACGCCGGACAGGGCCAGCACTGAGCCTACCGACAGATCCAGGAAACCGCTGACGATCAAAATCATTTCACCGTAAGCAATCAGGATGCCCACGCACAGCTGCCTGGCAATGTTCATCAGGTTGTTGCTGCGCAGGAAATAGGGGCTCAGCATACTACAGACAATAAACATGACAACCAGTACAATATAAATAGAAAATTTCTGCAGATAATTAGAGAGCTGTTTGTTGGTCTTCATTTCTCTTCTCCTTTCTTAGCCCCGTCAATCAAACCGGTGGCGTGCATCATGATCCTCTCCTGGGAAAACTCATTCTTATTCAGACAGCCGGTAATTCTTCCCTGGCACATAATATAAATCCTGTCACACATACCGATCAGCTCCGGCAGCTCGGAGGATACCATAATGATCGTTTTTCCCTCTTTTACAATATCTGTCATCAGCTTGTAAATCTCAAATTTGGCGCCCACGTCAATACCTCTGGTAGGCTCATCCAAAATCATCACATCCGGTTCGCATAACATCCACCGCGCCAGCAGAACCTTCTGAGCATTTCCTCCGGACAGGGAGGAAATCAGGGTATCCAGAGATGGGGTTTTTACATTCATCTTCCGGAAAATTTCTGAAACCTCTTTCCGCTCCTTGGACTTATGGCTTCTGCCGCCGTAAAAATACCGTTTCAGGGAGGCCAGGCTGGCATTCTCCATAACGCTTCGCACCGGAACGATACCGTACTCTTTTCTGTCCTCGCTCAGCATAATCAGTCCCCTGGAAATCGCCTCTCCCGGACTCTTGATATTCACCTGGGTGCCGTTGATCTTCACAGTTCCGCTGTCTTTGT
>DVOS01000053.1 GCA_018713435.1 Candidatus Merdiplasma excrementigallinarum | reverse complement strand
CCACGCCGTTGTCCTCCACAATCACCAGAATTTCGTCCTCCCACCTCTCTGTGCGAATGGTCACCCGACCTCCCTCCGCCTTCTTCAGGACACCGTGGCGCACCGCATTCTCCACCAGAGGCTGAAGGGTCGTAACCGTCAAATCCTCCGCCCCCTATCCAAAAAAACGCCGCTCATTCGCGGCGTTTTTTGTAACACTCTTCCGGCAGCGTCTTGGACCAAGGCATCAGCGTCTCCAACTCGTCTTCCCTAAGCGTTCTTCTGGCGGCAAAGTGGCGGGAGAGTTCGGTCAGCAGATGGCGGATATAATAGTACACGTTCAGGTCATTGGCTCGGGCTGTCTCCGTGACACTGTAAATCATCGCACTGGCCTGCGCACCCCGCACTGTGTTCATGATCACCCAATTCTTTCGGCCTATGGTAAAATTCCTCAGTGCCCTCTCACACGCGGAATTATCGATCGGCACCTCCCCGTCTCGGAGAAACACCCGCAGGTACTTCTCCTGGTTCAGGCTGTATCTCAGACCGCTTGCCGTCTCACTCTTGGGCGGCACCTTCCCCTCCCTCAGCGTTTTCTTTACCCACGCAAAATACGCCTCAACCAGCGGTTCGATTGAGGTTTGCCGTTCCTTTTCCCGCTCCTTTGGCGGCAGCTCTTTCAGACCCTTTTCCAGATCATAAAAAGCTCCGATGTGTACCAGTGCCTGATACGCGATGGACGAACGCACCGCCGCCTCATTCTTTTTCCCCATAGCCTTCACTGCATTGGCAAAATGACGCCTGGCGTGGGCCATGCAGTTGGCATTCTCAATCCCCTCCGTCTCACGAGCCAGCTTATGGTACTGTTCCAGGCCATCTGTCACAAGCACTCCCCGGAAATCCTTATAATACTCTTTCGGATGCTCGCTGTGGCGGGTCTTCTGGTATTCATACACGATCACCGGCGGATCCGAGCTCAGCTCTCCTGTGATGTGAACCCACATATAACTCTTACTCCCGGCCGGGCGCCCGTCGTGGATCACCTCCAACGGCGTTTCATCGCACTGGTTTACATGGGCTTCCAGCTGTCTCTCTCTCATTCGTTCATAGACCGGCTTGAGATACCTCTCTGCCGTCCAGACCGTCCAGTTTGACATGGTCTGTTTGGACAGATTTAACCCATTGGCCTGGAAATCCCGGGAAATCCGATCCAAAGGATTGCTGTTAACGTATTTCGCATTTATGATGGCCGCCTCCAGGGAGGGGGTTGCTATGCTCCCTCTAAACAGGGTATCCGGATGGTCTCCCCGCAGGAACTCGTCCTGATGGGATCCTCCTGTGCCCACATATACCTTGACCACATGCTTTTCCGCCACCCACCGGGCCGGTTCAAAACGCAGCTGCCAGGAGATCTCATCCGGCATCCCCTTCCAATTCCCTGCACCGTATGCCGCATCCAACTCACTGGCCGGGATGTCATGGAGGATTTCTTCCTGGGGAAATTCCCTCAAATCCTCCTCCCTCTGCCCTTTTTTCTTCGGCTTTCTGGGCGTCTTCGCTGCGGCCACGGCTTCCTCTATGGTCGGTTCCGGACAGTTCTCCTGACAGGAGGCTTCCGCTTCATTAAAAAAAGACAGCTGTCCTGCGATCTGGTCCAGCTTTTCCGTGCGCCGTCCATAGCGCTGCTGGTTTGCAAGACGGATCTGCTCCATTAGATTCTCATAATCGTGTTCCAGGCGGTCCAGACGGTCCTGCATCTGATAAATAAGATCGTTTTTGGTTTCGTGGTTCATCCGATTCAGCTGTTCGGGAGTATATTTCTGACACATATGCAGGCCGCCTCTTTCTTCTTAGTTAAGAAAAGTATACCAGAAATCGCCTTTAAATGCCACTTTTGCGGTCGCTGTCGTCCGGCATTTTGCCGTCTTCTGTGAAGCATCCAGAGCGGGTTCTGCCCGCCCAAAACTTTAAATTTTCAAGGTTCGAGTTCGCTCCCACCCATGGGCCGGCATGCCGTCTGCTGCCCTGCAAAGGGGGATTTTCCCTGCCAGAGGCGGAAATGGATTCCATTAAATCCGGCAGGAAAATTTCTCCGTTTTGCACAAGTTCTCAGCCCGTCTTCCAGGGATTCACTTCTTTGATTTTCGGGTCCAGGGGATTTAGACCCATCATCAGGTAATGGTACTGTTCTTCCGTAAGCTCGGCAGCCTCCTGGCTGTTTCGAGGCCAGGAAAGTCTTCCGTTTTCAAACCGCTTGTAGAGCAGGACGAAACCCGTGCCCATCCACAGCAGCCCTTTGCACCGGTCCAGTCGTTTCCCGCAGAAGAGGAACAGCGTTCCCTTTTCAAATGGGTTCTGCCCGTACCGGTCCCCGATGATGGTGGCCAAGCCGTCGATCCCTTTCCTCAGATCCACAAAGCCGCAGGCCAGCACTACACGGCGGATTCCTCCGGCATCCTCAAGCATGGCCCAATACCTCCCGCAAGATCCGGCACAGAACCGGATCGGAGATTTCAACGGAAAGTTCAATCACGGCATGGGAAGTGTGGATTACGGCTGCCGGCGCATACAAGGGGGCTTTCTGCGGCTCAGCTTTTGGGCTGCAAAGGGGAATTTCCACAAAGGAGAGTTCCGATTTCTCTGCTGAACCGGGAAGGCAAACGGCGTCGTCCACCGAATTTTCCGTCGCCTGTCCTCTAAAGCGGCGCTGCCAGCGGTAAAAGGTTTGTTTGCAGATGCCGTTGTCCCTCAGCCAGTCGGTGATGGACTGGCCAGCCGGGCGCTGGTCGCAGGCAGTCATCAGAGCTCTCCAGTGCTCCTCCCGTCCATTGTGTGAAATATGCTGCTTCATGCTCGCTCCTCCTGATATTTGAATTTTTGAGACTGTCTTCAGTATAGGAAGAAAATGAGACGGAGGGAAGGCGGCGGATTTGACGGTTACGAAGGGTCAGCGGCGGGATGAGAAAATCCATCTCCCGTATGTCATAGACAATCTCCAGCCGCTCCTGAAAGCGCTGCTTTTCCAGGTACAAATAATTTTTCGTATGGCCAAGCTCCCTTGCAAAGGGGATGGGCTTCCTGGCCTTCAAGCTCTCCATATTGCCTCGGAGAAATTTGGAGAACTCCATGACCGCCTCCCTGGCCTTCTCCGGATCCACACCGCACAGATGGTGGATCGTCCCCAGGGAGTTGTAGAGAAAATGGGGCTGTATCTGACTGAGCATAATG
>DVOS01000052.1 GCA_018713435.1 Candidatus Merdiplasma excrementigallinarum | reverse complement strand
AACACCGGATGTACCGGAAGCAATAAAATCTTTTTGCAACATCCCCTTTTTTTGAGTATTTTCCGGGGAATGGAAAAAGGCCGGGACTTATTCGTCCCAGCCCTCATAAAAGCGCACGGTAATGCAGATATTGCGGATTTCGTCCCCTTCCCGTACCGGGATATCCTTGTGGTCGGAGATAAGGGGGAGAGGCACATCCTCCTCCAGCTCTACAGCCAGCCAGGCTTCCGCCGCGTCGTGGGCCTCGTCCACCGCGTCCTCCAGGGTTTCCCCTCGGACCGCGCAGTCCTCCAGATCGGGGAAATAACCGGTATAGGTTCCGTCCTCCTCCCGGTGAAATACCGCCGGATAGATAAATTTCATGATGGTTTCTCCTCTCAGCACATATCGTAGATATCGTAGATCAGACGCTCTGAATCCTCCCATCCCAGACAGGGGTCGGTGATGGACTGGCCGTATACATGGGAATGGCCGTCTCCGATTTTCTGGCTGCCCTCCACAATGTAGCTCTCAATCATCAGACCTTTTACCATTTCCTTGATCTCCGGGTTATAATTGCGGCTGCGCAGCACCTCGTGGCAGATGCGGATCTGCTCTTTATACTGCTTGTTGGAGTTGGAATGGTTGGCGTCCACCACGGCGGCAGGATTTTTCAGCCCCCGCTTTCCGTACATTTCCAGAAGCAGCATCAGATCTTCATAGTGATAGTTTGGAATGCAGTTCCCGTGTTTATTCACAGCGCCCCGGAGAATCACATGGGCCAGATCATTTCCATCGGTGTTGACATCCCATCCCCGGTAGATAAAGTTGTGTTTGCTCTGGGCCGCCTGCACAGAATTGAACATGACGGACAGATCGCCGCTGGTGGGGTTTTTCATGCCGGCGGGCACATCCATGCCGCTGACGGTCATGCGGTGATGCTGATCCTCCACAGACCGGGCGCCGATGGCTACATAGGAGAGAAGATCATCCAGGTAACGCCAGTTTTCCGGATAAAGCATCTCATCCGCCGCAGTAAGGCCTGTCTCCTCAATCGCCCGTATATGGAGCTTCCGGATCGCGATAAGGCCTGCCAGCAGATCCGGCTTCTTTTCCGGATCCGGCTGATGAATCATGCCTTTGTAGCCCTGGCCGGTGGTCCGGGGCTTGTTGGTATAAATCCTGGGGATGATCAGGAGCTTATCCCCTACCTTATCCTGCACCTTTGCCAGCCTGCTGATGTAGTCGCAGACGGAATCCTCGTTGTCAGCGGAACAGGGACCGATAATCACCAGAAAACGGTTGGACTCTCCGGTGAAGACTTTGCGGATTTCTTTATCTCTTTCCTCTTTCACAGCTTTCACATGGGGGGAAAGGGGATACTGTCTTTTTATCTCTGCCGGGACAGGCAGCTTTTTTTCAAAATGAATGGACATAAATTCCTACACTCCTTCCGTAAACAGAATCCATTATAATATAAGAAAAAAAGAAAGTCGATAAAAAATATGAAAAATTGAACTGTTTGACCTGGAAAGAAGATGTTGCTATAATGGAATGAACTGAGTAATTGAAAAGGCGGGACAGAGTATGAGCAAACCATATTTTCCCATGTTTGTGGATTTGACTGATAAAAAAGTAGTGGTAGTGGGAGCCGGCACCATTGCGAAGCGCCGGATCCGTACCCTGATTGAGTTTACGGATCATCTGGTGGTGATTGCCCCGGAGGTGAACCGGGAACTGCAGGAACTGGAGGAGCAGGGGAAACTCACCATTCTGCGCAAAAAGTACGAGAGGGAGGATCTCTATGAGGCGTCCCTGGTCATTGCGGCAACCAACGATTCAAAAATCAACAATGATATTCACAGCGCCTGCAGATGTCTGGGCATTACCGTGAATGTGTGCAGCGACAAGAATAAATGCGATTTCTATTTTCCGGGCATTGCCATCCGGGATAACCTGGTGGCGGGCGTGACGGCCAGCGGAAAAGATCACAAGGCGGCCAGAGCCGCGGTGGAAAAAATCAGGGAGATATTATGAAGGGAGAACTTTCGTCCATCCTGGGGATCGGCGGTATTCTCATTGCCGCGCTGATTCTTTTCGGAATGTATATCGTCTATCACAGAAGAAAGAACCGCAGGCAGCTGATGAACCGGATCCGGCAGGACTGGGGCTCCTGGCCCGCCAGGGAATACAGTTATGAGGAACTGGCGGCTATCGCGGGATACTGGGAAAACAGAAAGCAGGACAGGTTTCAGATTGACTCCATTACCTGGAATGATCTGGATATGGACCGGATTTTTATGCTGGCCAATCATACCGGCTCTTATATCGGGGAGGGATATCTGTATGATCTTCTCCATACACCTTCCTTTTCCCGGGAAGACCTGGACCGGAGGGAAACACTGACCGCATATTTCGCAGAACACGAGTCAGAGCGGGAGCAGGTGCAGTATCTGTTCTGGAAGACGGGGAAACCGGGACGCCAGCCTGTATTTGACGCGGTATACAATCTGGCGGATGTGAACCCGGGAAGCAATCTGCATCATTTTATGATGGGAGGTCTTTTTCTTGCCTCCATTGCCAGCCTGTTTGTTAAGCCGACGGTGGGGATCCTTTTTCTCATCGCGGCCATGTTTGCCACCATGATGGATTATTACAATAAAAAGCGGCCCATTGAGCGCTATATCATGTCCTGCCAGTTTCTGTTGAAAACCCTGGATCTGGCGGACGAGTTTGGAAAACTGCAGGCACCGGTTCTGAAGGAGTATCAGGACAGGGTACGGGAAGCCAGAGGGGCTTTTGGAAAGCTCAGGCGCAACTCTTTTTTCCTGATGACGGGCGCCAGGATGGACAGCGATCCCCTGGCGGCTGTCATTATGTATGTGAACAGCTGCTTTCACATTGATCTGATTCAGTTTGCCACTGTCGTGCGGGAGCTGAAGCGTCATATCAGGGAGTTTGAGATACTGGTGGATCAGATGGGGCAGGTGGAAACGGCGATTGCCATCGGCTCTTTCCGGGCCTGCATGAAGGACTGGTGCCTGCCGGAACTTGTTTCTGAAGGGAGCGCGTTTCTGGAGACAGAGCAGCTGTACCATCCGCTGATCGAGAAACCGGTGAAAAACAGCATCAGGGCCCGCAGAGGCGTACTGCTTACCGGATCCAATGCCTCGGGGAAATCCACCTTTCTGAAGACAGTGGCGCTGAATGCCATTCTGGCCCAGACCCTGCATACCTGCCTGGCAGATTCCTGGAAGGGAAGCGCTTTCCGGGTGTATTCCTCCATGGCCCTGCGGGACGATCTGGAGAGCCAGGAGAGCTACTATATTGTGGAGATCAAGTCTCTGAAACGGATCCTGGATCAGATCGGAGCGAAAGACCGGGGGGACGTGCTCTGCTTTGTGGATGAAGTTCTGCGGGGCACCAATACGGTGGAGCGGATCGCCGCTTCCTCTCAGGTGCTGCGGTACATGACAGGGCCTGGAGTGATGTGTTTTGCGGCTACCCATGACGTGGAGCTGACCCATATCCTGGAGGATTTCTATGACAATTACCATTTCCAGGAGGAAGTGGAGGATCAGGATATCCGGTTTGATTACCGCCTGTATCCCGGAAGGGCCGGCAGCCGGAACGCCATTAAGCTGCTGCAGATCATGGGATATGATGAGCAGGTGGTGGACCGGGCGGAGACGGCGGCCAGACATTTCCTGAAAACCGGAGAATGGCAGAAGCAGGAAGGAGGAGCGGGATGACGCTGGTGAAGATTTATACGGACGGGGCGGCCAGGGGAAACCCGGAGGGACCGGGAGGATACGGCGCTGTGCTGGAGTATGTGGATTCCAAAGGACAGCTTCACACCCGGGAGTACAGCCGGGGATATGTAAAGACTACCAACAACCGGATGGAACTGATGGCGGCGATCGCGGGCCTGGAGGCTTTAAACCGGCCCTGCCGGGTGGAACTGTACTCGGATTCCAAATATCTGGTGGACGCTTTTAACCAGCGCTGGATTGACGGATGGATCAGGAAGGACTGGAAGAGAGGAAAAAATGAACCGGTGAAAAATGTGGATCTCTGGAAGCGGCTGCTGGCCGCCAAAGAGCCCCATCAGGTAACCTTTATCTGGGTCAAAGGCCATGACGGCCATCCCCAGAATGAACGGTGCGATAAACTGGCCACTTCAGCAGCAGACGGGGAGGAACTGGAAATAGATCCGGGGATCTCTTCGCCCCCTTGACAAACAGGATTGCCGTGGTTATACTGTAACCATCAAAAAAAGCGACAAGCTGGGAAGGGAAGAAGTACCCGCAGAGGAGCGGACAGAGAGCAGCCGGCAGGTGAGAGGCGCCCGTGGTCACTGAGGGGAAATACATCCCGGAGCTTCGCACCGAACCCCGGGAACCGGAAAGGTTTCTGCGTCAGTAGGCTGCGACGGAGCGGCGGACGTTATCCCGCCAAGAGGTGTTTCCGGCAGGGAGACATGAATGAGGTGGTACCGCGGAGTTTGACCTTCGCCCTTTACGGGGCGGAGGTTTTTTTGATGATCCAGGCACGGAGAAATCCGCAGCGTCATCAAAATCTTTTTAACGCCAGAAAACCGCACATTAGAAAGGGAAAATAAAGGAGGAAAAGAAACATGCAGATTTACGAGGAACTGCAGGCCAGAGGACTTCTGGCGCAGGTGACGGATGAGAAAGAGATCAGGGAGATGGTGAATAACGGAAAAGCCACCTTCTACATCGGGTTTGACCCCACGGCGGACAGCCTTCATGTGGGACATTTCATGGCCCTGTGCCTGATGAAGCGGCTGCAGATGGCGGGAAATAAGCCCATCGCCCTGCTGGGCGGCGGAACCGGCATGATCGGAGATCCTTCCGGCCGGACGGATATGCGTCAGATGATGACCATTGAGACCATTCAGCACAACTGCGACTGCTTTAAAAAGCAGATGAGCCGCTTCATTGACTTTTCAGACGGGAAAGCCCTGATGGTAAACAACGCGGACTGGCTGCTGGATCTGAACTATGTGCAGCTGCTGCGGGAAGTGGGTCCTCATTTTTCCGTAAACCGGATGCTGACGGCTGAGTGCTACAAGCAGAGAATGGAGAGAGGATTAAGCTTCCTGGAGTTTAACTACATGATTATGCAGAGCTACGACTTCTATATGCTATTCCAGAAGTACGGCTGCAATATGCAGTTCGGCGGAGACGACCAGTGGAGCAATATGCTGGGCGGCACGGAGCTGATCCGCAGAAAGCTGGGAAAAGACGCCTACGCCATGACCATTACCCTGCTGCTGAATTCCGAGGGAAAGAAGATGGGCAAGACCCAGTCCGGCGCCGTGTGGCTGGATCCGGATAAAACCTCTCCCTTTGATTTCTACCAGTACTGGAGAAACGTGGCGGACGCGGATGTGCTCAAGTGCCTGCGGATGCTCACCTTCCTGCCCCTGGAGCAGATTGACGAGATGGATCACTGGGAGGGCAGCCAGTTAAACGAGGCAAAAGAGATTCTGGCCTATGAACTGACCGCTCTGGTACACGGCGATGAGGAGGCAAAGAAAGCCCAGGCCGGCGCAAGAGCTCTGTTCGGCACGGGAAATGCCCAGGAGATGCCCACCCAGGAGCTGACGGAGGAGGATCTTACAGACGACGGGCTTGATCTGATCGGCGCGCTGGTAAAGGCGGAGCTGGTATCCAGCAGAAGCGAAGGCAGAAGAGCCATCGAGCAGGGCGGCGTATCTGTGGACGGCGAGAAGATCGGAGATATCCGGTATGTGCTGACAAAAGACCAGCTTTCTGGCGACGGAGTGGTGCTCAGAAGAGGAAAGAAAAAATTCAAGAAGGTTTGCCTGAAAGGCTGAAATGTGCTATGATAATTTAGTTGTATAACGCAGCGGCAAACTGGAGGAGAAAAACGTGGAAAAATATGGAGTAAACCAATTAAGAAAAATGTTTCTGGATTTTTTCCAGAGTAAAGGCCATCTGGTAATGAAAAGCTTCTCTCTTGTTCCCCATAACGACAAGAGCCTTTTGCTGATCAACGCCGGCATGGCGCCCTTAAAACCTTATTTTACCGGGGCGGAGATCCCTCCCTGCAGACGGGTGGCCACCTGCCAGAAGTGCATTCGTACCGGCGATATTGAGAATGTGGGAAAGACGGCCCGCCACGGCACATTTTTTGAGATGCTGGGCAACTTTTCCTTTGGAGATTATTTCAAGCATGAGGCCATCAGCTGGTCCTGGGAGTTCTTGACGGAAGTGGTGGGACTGGATCCCAACCGTCTGTATCCTTCCGTATACCTGGAGGATGACGAGGCCTTTGATATCTGGAATAAGGAAGTGGGGATTCCCAAAGAGCGGATTTACCGTTTCGGCAAGGAGGACAACTTCTGGGAGCACGGAGCCGGCCCCTGCGGTCCCTGCTCTGAGATTTATTACGACAGAGGGGAAAAATACGGCTGCGGGAAACCGGACTGTACGGTGGGCTGTGACTGCGACCGGTACATTGAAGTGTGGAACAACGTGTTCACCCAGTTTGAAAACGACGGACACGGAAATTATACGACGCTGCAGAATAAAAACATTGATACCGGCATGGGCCTGGAGCGTCTGGCCGTGGTGGTGCAGGATGTGGATTCCATTTTTGATGTGGATACCCTGCAGGCCCTGCGGGACAAGGTCTGCGAGTTTGCCCATGCGGTATATAAAACGGATGAGACCAAGGATATTTCCATCCGTCTGATTGTGGACCATATCCGTTCCGCCACCTTTATGATTTCCGACGGTATCATGCCCTCCAATGAGGGAAGAGGCTACGTGCTGCGCCGTCTGATCCGGCGGGCTGCCCGCCACGGAAGACTGCTGGGGATTGAGGGAGCGTTCCTTTCAAAACTGAGCGCCACCGTGATTGAGGGATCAAAGGACGGCTATCCGGAGCTGGAGGAGAAGAAGGACTTTATCTTTAAGGTTCTGGCCCAGGAAGAGGATAAATTCAACAAGACCATTGACCAGGGACTGAGCATCCTGTCTTCCATGGAGGCAGAACTGGAGAAAGCGGGAGAAAAGACGCTTTCCGGCGAGAATGCCTTCGCCCTGTATGATACGTACGGCTTCCCCCTGGATCTGACAAAGGAGATTCTGGGAGAAAAGGGCTGTACGGTGGACGAGGAAGGCTTCCACGCCTGCATGGAAAAGCAGCGTACCCAGGCCAGAAACGCCAGAGCGGTGACCAACTACATGGGAGCGGACGCCACCGTTTACGATGAACTGCCGGTGGATCTGACCACGGAATTTGACGGATATGAAACCCTCCGGGAGGAGGCAGAGATTACCGCCCTTACCACAGAGTCGGAAGTAAGCGAAGCGCTCTCTGACGGACAGAGGGGTACCATCATCACAGACAGGACTCCCTTCTACGCCACCATGGGCGGCCAGGAAGGAGACCGGGGCGTGATTTCCTGCGCCGGCGGAGAATTTGTGGTGGAGGACGCCATTCATCTGCGGGGCGGCAAGGTAGGCCATGTGGGCTACGTATCCTCTGGTATGCTGAAGGTGGGAGACAAGGTAACGCTTTCAGTGGACGATTGCTCCAGAAGAAATACGGAAAAGAACCACAGCGCCACCCATCTGCTGCAGAAGGCGCTGAAAACAGTGCTGGGAAGCCATGTAGAGCAGAAGGGCTCTCTGGTAACGCCGGACCGTCTCCGGTTTGATTTTGCCCATTTCCAGGCCATGACCCCCGAGGAGATTTCCCGGGTGGAGGAGATGGTAAACGACCAGATCAGCCAGGCGCTGGATGTGCGCACGGATATCATGAGTCTGGAGGAGGCGAAAAAGACCGGCGCCATGGCTCTGTTTGACGAGAAATACGGAGACCGGGTGCGGGTGGTTTCCATGGGAGAATTCTCAAGGGAGCTGTGCGGCGGTACCCATGTGAAAAATACATCCCAGATTAAAAACTTTAAGATCTTAAGCGAGGCAGGCGTTGCCGCCGGCGTAAGACGAATTGAGGCGCTGACCGGAGACGGCGTGATGGCCTACTACCGGAACCTGGAGGAAGAGATGAATCAGGCGGCAGCCAGACTGAAGACGGTTCCCGCCCAGATCCTGGATAAGATCTCCGCCCTTCAGGCGGAGCTGAAGGCGGCTCTTGCCGAGTGCGAGTCTTTAAAGAGCAAACTGGCAAAGGACGCCCTGGGGGATGTTTCGGACCAGGTGCAGGAGATTGGAGGCGTGAAGCTTCTGGCTTCCCGCATGGAAGGCGTGGACATGAACGGCCTGCGCCAGCTGGGAGACCAGCTGAAGGAGAAGCTGGGCGAAGGCGTGGTGGTGCTGGCCTCTGTTCAGGATGGAAAGGTGAACCTGATGGCAACCGCCACGGACGGAGCCATGAAAGCGGGAGCCCATGCCGGAAATCTGATCAAGGGCATTGCGGCTCTGGTCGGCGGCGGCGGCGGCGGACGCCCGGGCATGGCCCAGGCCGGCGGAAAGAATCCGGCGGGCGTGGATGAAGCCCTGAAGATGGCGGCAAAAGTGCTGGAGAGCCAGATCGGTTAAGCCTTTTATGCTGGCGAAAAAACAGGAACGTATGGGAACCGGAAAAGAAAATCGCGGAAAGTGGTTGACGAACCGGGAAAATATGCTATAATATAGTTCAGTGCAATTAAAATACCCATACAGTTGTATTGTGCACAATTTACAGCTGGAGGGAGGTTAGGTGTGAGACAATGTCAAATGTAATCGTTAAAGAAAACGAGACTTTGGATAGCGCTTTACGCCGTTTCAAAAGAAACTGCGCAAAGGCCGGTATTCAGCAGGAGATTCGTAAGAGAGAGCATTACGAAAAACCCAGCGTAAGACGTAAAAAGAAATCTGAAGCTGCTCGTAAGCGTAAATTCAACTAGAGCACGTTTAAAATCCCTGGTCCTGCGGCCAGGGATTTTTTACCACAGGCGGGACGGCGGCTTCGGGATGACGGACGGAAGTTTGACTTGAGGAGAGATACATGCATAAAATATTAAAACGGCTGTTCAGCAGACTGTTTTTTGTGGCAGTTTCCATTCTTGTTCAGGTGATCTGGTTTATCGGGCTGGTGTATCTGCTGGGAACCAGGTTCCAGCCTTTTTATGTGATCCAGCAGGCGGCGTGCATCGTGGCGGTTCTGTGGCTGGTAAACAAGCGGATCAATCCGGCCTACAAGCTGGCCTGGACCATCCTGATCCTGTCTATTCCCGTGGTGGGAGCCTGCGTTTACCTTCTTTTCGGAAAATCCAGGATGGCCAGGGAGATGGAGCGCAGTTTTGCCAATGCCACCTGGGCCAGCAGGCACCTGCTGAAGGAAGAAGAAACCGGAAGAAGGGAACTGGAAGAGACGGACCTTCAGATTAATAAGCAGTCCGTCTATCTGCGGGATTATTCGGGCTTTCCGGTTTACCGGAATACCAGGACGGAATATTTTCCGGTGGGAGAGCAGCTGTATCAGAAAATGATTGAGGAGCTGAAGAAGGCAAAATATTTCATTTTCCTGGAGTACTTTATCATCGACAACGGAGAGATGTGGGGCACCATCCTGGATATCCTGGAGGTAAAGGCCAGAGCCGGACTGGACGTGCGGCTGATTTACGACGACGTGGGATGCGTAAACACCCTTCCCTCCAAGTTTTATAAGGAAATACGGGCCAGGGGCATCAAGTGCGAGGTATTCAATCCCTTCCGCCCGGTGGTTTCCGTGGTGCTCAATAACCGGGACCACAGAAAGATCATGGTGATTGACGGCCATACCGGTTTTACGGGAGGCATCAACCTGGCGGATGAGTATATCAACCGGAAGGTGCGCTTCGGATACTGGAAGGATACGGGCGTGATGCTTAAGGGTGAGGCGGTGTGGAGCTTTACCGTAATGTTCCTTCAGATGTGGAGCGTTCTCACCGGCAGTCTGGAGGAGCTGAAGGACATCCCGCCTTACAGTGTGCACAGTTACTATACGGGAAACTTTGAGAACGACGGATTCGTGCAGCCCTACGGGGACACGCCTCTGGACCATGAGACGGTGGGTGAGAACGCCTACCTGAATATCATCAATCAGGCAAAGCGGTATGTGTATATCTTCACTCCTTATCTGATTATCGACAATGAGATGATGACCTGTCTCTGCCTGGCGGCCAAGAACGGAGTGGACGTACGGATTATCACGCCGGGCATTCCGGATAAAAAACTGGTCTTTCTGCTGACCCAGTCCTATTATGAGCAGCTGATCGACGCAGGCGTGAAGATTTACGAGTATGAGCCGGGATTCCTCCACGCCAAATCCTTTGTATGTGATGATGAGGTGGCCACAGTGGGCAGCATCAACCTGGATTACCGCAGCCTGTATCTTCATTTTGAGTGCGGGGTCTGGATGTACAGGTCCCAGGCGGTGATGCAGGTGAAGGAGGATGTGCTGGATACGCTGGCTCATTCCAGGGAGATCACAAAAGACTACTGCCGGAACCGGAGTATGCCGGTGCGGCTGACCCAGAGCCTGCTGCGCCTGATGGCGCCCCTTCTGTAAATTTTGGAATAAACTGCCGGACAGTCTACTATATTAAAGTAAACAGAAGGTCCGGCGGTTTTTATTATGGGAAAAAACAGAGGAAAAGGAAGAAACTGGCTGCGGCTTCTGCCGCTGCTGTGTCTGGCGGCGGTTCTGATTGGAGGCGGCTTGACGGCCTTTGCGGAAGAAACGCTGGAGCTTGAGACGCCCCACGCCATTCTGATGGAGGCGTCCACGGGCCAGATACTTTTCGAGAAGGACGCGGATGTGCCGGCTCATCCGGCCAGCGTCACAAAGGTTATGACTATGCTGCTGATTATGGAGGCTCTGGACCGGGGAGAAATTGACCTGGAGGAGGAAGTGATCACCAGCGCCCACGCCCGATCCATGGGAGGCTCCCAGGTATTTCTGGAGGAGGGAGAAATCCAGACGGTGGAGACCCTGCTGAAATGTATTGTGATTGCCTCCGGAAATGACGCGGCGGTTGCCATGGCGGAACATATTGCGGGCAGCGAGGAGGCGTTTGTGCAGAGAATGAATGAGCGGGCGGCGGAACTGGGCATGAAAAACACCCATTTTGTGGACTGCTGCGGCCTGACGGATTCGAAGGAACACTGTACTTCGGCCCGGGATGTGGCGCTGATGACCCGGGAACTTCTGGTAAACCACCCTCAGATCACCCGATACTCCAGCATCTGGATGGAGGATATTACCCATGAAACAAGGAGGGGAAGCACGCCCTTTACCCTGACCAACACCAATAAGCTGCTGCGCAGCTTTGAGGGATGCGACGGGCTGAAAACCGGCAGCACCAGCCTGGCAAAATTCTGTCTCTCAGCCACGGCGGTGCGAAACGGGATCCGGCTCATCGGGGTGGTCATGACCTCCCCCAGTTCCGCGGTTCGTTTTTCGGAGGCCTCAAGGCTGCTGAACTATGGCTTCGGCATCTGCAGCCTGTACCGGGACGTCCATGAGGAAGAAGCGGGAGAAGTAACGGTAGCCGGAGGAAAGCAGGAGACCGTGGAGGGGGAGTATGAGGGAGAATTTACCTATCTCAGCACTTCGGCGGAAGACTTTTCCCAAATCACCTCTCAGATACGCTGGAAGGAAGACCTGCGGGCCCCTGTCAGAAAGGGGGATGTGCTGGGAGAACAGATTTATTTTCTGGATGAAAAGGAGATCGGCAGGAGCCGTATTCTGGCCCGGGAAGAAGTGGAAAAAGCGGATTTTGGCTACTGTCTCGGGAAAATGTGGGACTATTACAGATTTTGAATGTCGAAAAATGAGGACGGGAACCTGTGATCCTGTCCTTTTTTTTGCGGCCATAATATGATATAATACGTGCATTAGCGTCAGGAGACGCCGTTTTTCCGGGAAGGGAAAGACGGTATTGAGGAGAACTATGAGCGAGATAAAAACATCCCATTATAAAATCAGAAGCCCGCTGTCCCGTCCCTGGCAGCCTTTTTCCCTGGTGCTGCTGGCGGATCTGCACAACGCCTCCTTCGGTCCCCGCAATGAGCGGCTTCTGCAGGAGATCCGGGCGGCGGATCCCAGGGCCGTGCTGGCGGCCGGCGATATGGTGGTGGCCAAGGGGAAACGGTTCCAGGCGGACGCTGCGGTGGAACTGCTGGGGGAACTGACCAGGCGGTACCCGGTCTTTTATGCCAACGGCAACCATGAGGACCGGCTGGAGCTGAAAAAAGAGACCTTCGGGGATGCCTATCAGAATTATATGGAAGAGATACAGAGCCTGGGCGTCAGGCTCCTGATGAACACCAGCCAGCAGATGGAGATCAACCGGATGAAGCTGGCCATTTACGGATACCGGCCGGACTGGAAGTATTACAGGCACGGCTGCAGGGAAGAGATGACGGAACGGGAACTGACAGAGGCGCTGGGGGAGCCGGATCCGGATGTGTTTACGATTCTGCTGGCCCACCATCCGTCCTATTTTAAGGCGTATGCCCGCTGGGGAGCGGATCTGACCCTGTCGGGCCATCTTCACGGAGGAATGGTGCGCCTGCCGCTGCTGGGAGGCGTGGTGAGTCCGGGGTGGACCCTGTTTCCAAAGTACGACCACGGGCTGTATACCATGGGAAGCAAAAAGATGATTGTCAGCGCGGGACTTGCCTCCCACACCATAAAGCTCAGGCTGAATAACCCGCCGGAGCTGGTGGTGATTGATTTTCTTTAAGGAGCGATTTTATGGGAGTATCGGTGAAACTGCAGGCTTTTGAAGGTCCCCTGGATCTTCTGCTGCATTTGATCGACAAAAATAAAGTAAATATCTATGATATCCCCATTGCGGAGATCACCGGCCAGTATCTGGAATACATCCGGGGAATGGAAGAGCAGGACCTGGATACCATGAGCGAATTTCTGGTGATGGCGGCCACCCTGCTGGATATCAAGTCCAGAATGCTGCTCCCTGCGGAAGTGGATGAGGACGGGGAGGAAGTGGACCCCCGCACGGAGCTGGTGGAGAAGCTGCTGGAATACAAAATGTACAAATTTATGTCCTATGAACTGCGGGAGCGGGAGGAGGAGGCTGCCGGGGCCATGTACCGGAAGGAAGATATTCCGGCGGAAGTAAAGGCATACCGGGAACCGGTGGATCTGGACAGGCTGCTGGAGGGCGTGACCCTTTCAGGGCTCAGGGCCGTGTTCAAAGAGATGATCCGCCGGCAGGAGGACAGGATCGATCCCATCCGCAGCAGCTTCGGCCGGATTGAACAGGAGGAAGTGGATCTGGACGAGACCATGGACTTTGTGGAGCAGTTCATCCTGGACCGGAAGGCCTGTACATTCCGCAGCCTGCTTACGCTTCGGAAGGGAAAAATGTACATGGTGGTAACCTTCCTTACGATTCTGGAACTGATGAAGATGGGAAAGATCCGGGTGCAGCAGGAAGATACGTTCAGTGAAATTTATATCACGGCGACGGATCCTTCTGAGTGGACTGAAAGCAAAACAGCCGCCCAGGCTGCCCGCCAGGAGGAGCAGGCGGAGGAGCAGACAAAAGAACAGCCGGAGGAACAGAGGGAAGAAACATGGAATTAGAGAAAAGGGAAGCGGCCATTGAGGCGATTTTATTTACAATGGGAGATGCGGTGGAGGCGGAAAAGATTGCCGCGGCCATTGAGCTGGATACACCTTCCACGGAAAAGCTGCTCCATGAGATGATGGAGCGGTACAGGGAGGAAGATCGGGGGATCCAGATGATTGAGCTGGACCACAGCTATCAGCTCTGTACCAAGAAGGAATATTATGAGACACTGATCAAAATTGCCAGACAGCCCCAGAAGATTGTGCTGACGGATGTGCTGATGGAAACGCTCTCCATCATTGCCTACAAGCAGCCGGTCACCAGGATCGAGATTGAAAAGATCCGGGGAGTCAAGAGCGACCACGCGGTGAACAAGCTGGTGGAGTTTGGCCTGGTCAAAGAGCTGGGCCGTTTGGACGCGCCGGGAAAACCCCTTCTGTTCGGCACAACAGAGGAATTTCTCCGCCACTTCGGGGTACAGTCCCTGGAGGAGCTGCCTGTCATCAACCCCATGCAGGTGGAAGACTTCAAGAGCGAGGCGGAAGAAGAGGTGGAGATGAAGCTGAAGGTGTAGCGGATACATAAAAGGGGAAGGCCTTCCATATACTGGTACAGAAAATTCCTGCCGGACAGGAGAAACGTATATGGGAAGAATAGTCAGAAAGCTGAAAATGGGACTGGCGGCTCTGATACTGTGCGGGAGCCTTCTGCCGCCTGCCTGCGCAAAAGGCGAAGTCCCCCGGGAGCTGTCACAGTTATACGCCCACAGCGCCGTCCTGATGGATGGCGACAGCGGGCGTATTTTGTATGGAAAAAAGGAGGAGGAAGCGCTTCCCATGGCCAGTACCACCAAGATCATGACCTGTATCCTGGCTCTGGAACTGGGAGAACCGGATGAAATCTGCCGGGTGAGCGCCAACGCCCAGGCCCAGCCCCAGGTACATCTGGGCATGCGGGAGGGAGAGACCTATTATCTGAAGGATCTGCTGTATTCCATGATGCTGGAATCCCACAATGATTCCGCCGTCTGCGTGGCGGAGCATATCGGCGGCAGCGTGGAGGCCTTCTCGGACCTTATGAACCGGAAGGCAGAGGAAATCGGCTGCCGGGATACCCATTATGTGACGCCAAACGGCCTGGACGGAGAGGATGAGGGCGGCATTCACAGCACCACGGCAGCGGACCTAGCCAGAATCATGCGCTACTGCCTGATGGAATCGGAAAAGCGGGAAGCGTTTCTGGAAATCACCCGGACAGGGGACTACCGTTTTCAGGAAATTTCCGGCGCCCGCAGCGTATCCTGCGTCAACCGCAACGCCCTGCTGACCATGATGGATGGTGCCCTCTCCGGGAAAACGGGATTTACCTCAAAGGCAGGATACTGCTATGTGGGGGCGGCCCGCCGGGACGGCGAGACGCTGATCGGAGCGGTGCTGGCCTGCGGATGGCCGGGAAACAAGGGATATAAGTGGTCGGATATGAAAAAAATGCTGGAATACGGGTTTGAGAATTACGACAGAAAAACCATCGACCTGGAAAAATTAGAGCTGCCGGCTGTGCAGGTGACGGGAGGGATCAGAAAGGA
Source organism: Candidatus Merdiplasma excrementigallinarum (assembly GCA_018713435.1). Classification (GTDB taxonomy): domain Bacteria; phylum Bacillota; class Clostridia; order Lachnospirales; family Lachnospiraceae; genus Merdiplasma; species Merdiplasma excrementigallinarum. The sequence goes on along the minus strand of DVOS01000052.1, from coordinate 2,263 downwards.
AGTCCGGATTGGGCTGGATCCCAAGGAGGCGGCCGAAATCTGGGGGATTGGAACAGACGGGCAGGAAAAAACCTTTAAGCCGGCGCTGCTTGTGGGGGCAGAGGAGGAACTTAAGATCCGCCTGAAAACAGATGCCGGAATCCAGGCTCCGGTGGAAGCGGGAGAGAAGGCGGGAGAGCTTCTTGTGGAGGCAGGAGGAGAACGGCTGGCTTCTTTTCCCCTGCGCTGCAGGGAGGACGTGGAGAAGCCGGATTTTGCCTGGTGCCTTGGGCAGATCACGGAGGAATATTTTTCTTTTTTGGGCGGGGCGGAGCGTGATTTTTAAGCCCCGCCTCTGGCCTTTGGGGACTTCGACGTTTTCACCAAAAATACTTGCCTTTTTTTGTAAAACAAGCTATTATATAAGGCAGAAATTTGTAATTTTATTTATAAATGGAGGGCTGAAGAATGAGCAATACGATGCAAAGCGCAGCGGGCAGAAGAATTGCTTCTCTGCTTGACGCGAACAGTTTCGTTGAAATCGGCGGTTATGTAACTGCCAGAAATACGGATTTCAACATGCAGCAGACGGAAACCCCGTCGGATGGAGTCATCACCGGTTACGGAGTGATTGACGGAAATCTGGTATATGTATACAGCCAGGATGCCTCCGTACTGGGAGGTACCATCGGTGAGATGCACGCCAGAAAGATCACATCCCTGTATGATATGGCCATGAAGATGGGAGCGCCGGTGATCGGTCTGATTGACTGCGCCGGTCTGAGACTGCAGGAAGCCACAGACGCCCTGAACGCCTTTGGAGAGATTTACCTGAAGCAGTCCCTGGCATCCGGCGTGATCCCTCAGATCACAGCGGTGTTCGGCACCTGCGGAGGCGGCCTGGCGGTTGTGCCCGGTCTGTCTGACTTTACCTTTATGGAGAAGGAGCACGCTCAGCTGTTTGTAAATTCTCCCAATGCCCTGGACGGCAACCGAAAAGAGGTATGTGATACCGCGTCCGCCAAGTTCCAGAGCGAAGATGCCGGACTGGTGGACTTTACCGGAACGGAGGAAGAGATTCTGGCCGGTATCCGTCAGCTGGTAACCATCCTTCCCGCCAACAACGAGGACGACGACTCCTATGAGGAGTGCACAGACGATCTGAACAGAGTCTGCGCTGATCTGGCAAACGCGGCCGGCGATACCGCTATTCTTCTGTCACAGATTTCCGATAACGGACTGTTTGTGGAAGTGAAAGCGGCTTACGCCAAGGAGATGGTAACCGGCTTTATCAAACTGAACGGCATGACCGTGGGTGCTGTAGCCAACCGCACCGAGGTTTATGACGCGGAGGGAAACAGGACAGACGCATTTGACAGCGTGCTGACCGTAAACGGTTCCCTGAAAGCGGCAGAATTTGTACAGTTCTGCGACGCCTTCAATATTCCGGTTCTGTCCCTGACGAATGCCACCGGCTTCAAGGCGGACAAACACGCGGAGAGAAAGATCGCCCGGGCGGCGGCCAAGCTGACCTATGCGTTTGCCAACGCCACAGTGCCCAAGGTAAACGTGGTGATCGGAAAAGCCTTCGGAAGCGCCTACGCGGTGATGAACAGCAAAGCGCTGGGAGCGGATGTGACCTATGCCTGGAGCCAGGCTCAGATCGGCATGATGGACGCCAAGCTGGCTGCGAAGATCATGTACGCGGATGCGGACAGCACCGTGATCAATGAGAAGGCCGCGGAATATGCGGCTCTCCAGGAGAGCGCCATGGCGGCGGCCAGAAGAGGCTATGTTGATACGATCATTGAGGCCGAGGACACAAGAAAATATGTGATCGGCGCATTTGAAATGTTGTTCACAAAACGGGAGGACCGTCCCGCTAAGAAGCACGGCACGGTTTAAGAGAGGTGAATAATATGAAAAACAGGATAAAAGCATTATTTCTGGCAGCCGGACTGGCCGTGAGCATGTTTGGAACATGCGCCCGGGCGGAGGCTGTTACGGAAGAGGCTGTTACGGAAGCTTCCAGCGAGGCAGCCGACGGGGAAGCCGAAGAAGCCGCCGGGGAAGCGGCGGAGGCGGAGTCCCAGCTGGCTGAAGACGCCCAGGAGACGGAAACGGCCCAGGAGAGCCAGGGAATGTACGCCGACTATTACGAGTCCATCGAGGCTTCTATCGTACAGACACTGGAAACCCTCTCCTCCATGTCGGATGAGCAGATCCAGCAGATCATGGAAAACGGAACCAATGCGTCAGAGGTTGCCATGGCGGCCAACTGGGA
>DVOS01000051.1 GCA_018713435.1 Candidatus Merdiplasma excrementigallinarum | reverse complement strand
CTGTCTCGGTTTCCGGCTCCACGGGCGTCTCCGGCTGGACCTCGCTCTCTTTTCCTGTCTCGGTTTCCGTCTCACCAGGCGTCTCCGGCTGAGTCTCGCTCCCCGGCTCTGTCTCGCTCTCCGGCTCCGTTTCTGTTTCGCTCTCTGTTTCCGTCTCGCTCTCTGTCTCCGTTTCTGTTTCACTCTCCGTTTCTGTCCCGCTTTCTCCTTCTGTTTCCGTACAGCCCGCCCTCTCTTCTGCCTCTGTGGCGGAAGCCTGAATCTGCCTGCCATACTCCACATAAAAACCTGCCGCTATCAGTGACAGAATGATCACTGCCGCAAGTCTGATCCCTTCCCGCTTTTTCATCATTCCCGCCCCTTCCTTTATCCGGTGCTGCCAGCCCGGCTTTTATATCTTATGTCTCCCGGTTCTGCTCATACTCTTCCATGTGCGCAATCATCTCCAGCGCAGTATTTCCCCTGTTCAGAATTTCCCTGTATTCTACCTCCAGGGCTTCACTCTGCGTTTCTCTGTTTTTTTCCCTGATCTCCCCGGCTTTTGCCAGAATTTCCATCACCCTTTCCTCCATCTCCTTCCCTGCGGTACCCGTTTTTCTCAGATCCGCTGTCCCGAAAGCAATCCGTTCCAGCGCTTCCCCGTAAAACCGCAGGACTGTAACAGGATATTCATATCCCGCAAAATCCTGGTTCAGCAGTTCTCCCAGATCTTCCCAGTATGCCCTCATGGAGTTTTCCCTTTCTCCGTTTTCATCCTCCTTTCCAAGACGGGCAGCATAACTTCCCATATGGGCAAACAGGCTGGCGCGAACCGACCACGCAGGGGAACCTTCTGTTTCTTCTCCTGCGGCAGCCGCTTTCATAAACCAGCCGGTACCGATATCCTCTCCTCCTTCCCCTTCATAATCGTACCAGTATATCATTCCCAGCACAGCCGCCACTTCCCCGTACTGCTCCGGCGAGCGGGCGAGTATCTCCTCATATGTTTCGCTTCCCCCCAGAGGAATGGTATGAAGCAGCAGCCGCATTTTTTCTTCTTCCTCCAATGTAAAGCTGGCGTCTGCGTCTGCCTGGCGAAGATACTGCAGATAGGCTTCCTTTTTTCCCGGCTTCATAAAAACCGCTTTCTGGTAGCAGGCAAAGCTTTCTGCCTCTCCCACGCACAGCGCCTCCCGCAGAAGTTCCTGATAATTCCACACCTTTTTCCCCTGCCGCAAAAATTCTTCCGCCACTCCCTTTCCCGCCGCCAAAACTGCCGCTGCCGCCAGCAGCAGCGCAATTCCCGTTTCCCTTTTCTTTTTTCTCCTCCTCTGTCTGCGTCCCGCTTTCCCCAAAGCCCTGCAAAGCTGCCGGGCACTGGAATAGCGCCGTCCCGGTTCCTGCCGCAGACAGATTCGGATGATATCCGCCAGTCTGTCCGGACATCCCGGTATTCTGTCCTTTTCCCCGTCCGGCACATAGCAGACCCCTGCAAGCAGGTAATACAGCATTGCCCCCAGCTCATAGAGGTCTGTCTGTTCCGACAGCACTCCATCCGGGTCGTACTGCTCCGGAGCGGCAAAGCCCGCCGTTCCTCTGCTCTTTTCTTTTCCGGTGCCGCCGGCTGCTTTTCTTGCGGCGCCAAAATCTACCAGCACCAGGGTTCCCTCTTTTTTTCTTATGATATTCGCCGGCTTTATATCCAGATGGAGCACCGGTATCTTCCGTCCATGGAGATAGCACAGCGCATTTCCGATCTGGACTCCCACGTCCAGTACCTGCTCCGGTGAAAAAGGCCCCTTTTCCCTCAAAATCGTTTCCAGGCTTCGCCCGTGGACATACTCCATGACCAGAAAAACTTTATCCTCATCCTCCGCCGTGTCGATAATTCTGGGAAGAGAGGGGTGATGAAGCTGCTTCATCATATCCAGTTCGTGACGTCCTCTCCCCTGCCGGGTCTTCCATATAATTTTTACCGCCCACAGCTGTTCCGTCTGCAGATGAAGGGCAAGCCAGACGCTCCCTTCTCCTCCCTGTCCCAGTGGTTTTACCATCCGGTACTTTCCGTTCAGTAAATATCCGGCATACAGTTCCGTCACCGCCTTCCCTGCTGTCCGCCTGCTCTGTCAATGATAATCCGTGAAATATGCGGGATGAATATCCCTTAAGAAACGCCGTCTCCGAAGAGCCGGCAGAAAATAGAATGCAATGTGTGTCTTTGCATCGATCTGTATCTATCATTATATATGATTTGTTGTATTTGTCAAGAAATTTCTGTTCCAAATAAACCAAAAGGATGGGAATGCTGCAAAAAGATCTTATTGCAGCATTCCCATCCTCTGATTATGGAATATAAATCCATTTCTGCCGGCTACATTCTCTCCGGAGCGGAAAAGCCCAGCAGGTCAATGCAGGTTTCCAGCACTTTTCTGGTCAGCTCCAGCAGGGCAATCCAGGAAGCCTTCTGCTCCTGGTTCTCCTCTGTAAGGATCTTTGTCTCATGATAAAAGCGGTTCAGTCCGTTGGCCAGATCATAAATGTAGGAACAGATCTTGTGGGGCGCAATCTCCGCATACGCCGTTTCCATCACCTCATTGAACTTGCACAGCTCCAGCATCAGCGCTTTCTCGCTCTCGCTGACCGCACCGGCAATCCGGGCCTCTTCCACATTTTTCCCGGACTCCCGGTATTTATTCAGAATGGATTTGATCCGGACAATGGTATACAGGATGTAGGGACCGGTATTTCCCTCGAAGGAAGTAAACCGGTCAATATCAAACACATAATCCTTGGAAGCCTGGTTGGACAGGTCTCCGTATTTAATGGCCGAGAGGCCCACAATGCGGGCCGTCTCTCTGGCCTCATCGGGATCAATCTCATGATTGTCCATGATCTTGCGGTACATCTCCTCATGGATGTCTTTAATCAGGGTTTCCAGACGCATCACCCCGCCCTCCCGGGTCTTAAAGGGCTTTCCATCCTTCCCATTCATGGTTCCAAAGCCAAGATGGCGCAGTTTTACGTCCGGTCCTACAATCCCGGCTTTCCGGGCTGTCCGGAACACCTGGATAAAGTGCATTTCCTGCCGTTTATCTGTCAGATACAGAATCTCGTCCGGATTATACAGCTTTACTCTCTCTACAATGGTGGCCAGATCCGTGGTAGCATACAGGGAAGCGCCGTCCGATTTCAGAATAATGCAGGGCGGCACTTCCTTGGTATCCGACTCTTCCTTTACATCCACCACCAGAGCCCCCTGATCTTCATGGGCATAGCCCTCATCCTTCAGCCGCCGCACCATATCCGGAATGTAGGGCTGGGCGTCAGACTCGCCCTTCCACAGATCAAACTCCACATTCAGCGCCCCGTAATTCTTTTTCAGATCTGCCACGGAAATATTCATAATGTGCTGCCAGAGAGCCCGATAGCCCCTGTTTCCCTGCTGCAGAAGGGCCGTCGCCTCCAGGGCTTCCTCCCGGTATGTTTCATCCTCTTTGGACTTTTTGCTGGCCGCCGGATAGATTTCCTCCAGATCGCCGATCGTAAAGGGAGCTTCCGCAGGATACTCCCCCTGAAAATCCTCCTGGAAATAGGGAAGATCCGGCTGGCGCTTTTTCAGTTCCGTAATAATCAGTCCCATCTGAAGTCCCCAGTCCCCCAGATGCACGTCGCCAATCACCTTATCCCCCATGAACCGTCCGATTCGCTTAAGGCTTTCTCCGATAATAGCGGAGCGCAGATGGCCTACATGAAGAGGCTTTGCCACGTTGGCCCCGCCATAGTCAATCATCACGGTCCTGGGATGGGCGGCTTTTTCCACCGACAGGTCCGGGTCTGCCTGCATCCGTCTCAGGTAGTCCGCCACAAATTCTTTTTTAAGCTTCAGGTTAATAAAACCGGGGGTCACCGCTGCCGTTTCCTCAAACAGCTCACTGTCCTTCAGGGCTGCCACCACATCGCCCGCAATCATGATAGGGGCCTTTTTATACTGCTTTGCTCCCGCCATAGCGCCGTTGCACTGATATTCGCACAGATCCGGCCGGTTTGACAGAGTGGCCCGTCCTAGGCTTCCGTCGTATCCTGCCGTCTCAAATCCACGCACAAGTTCCGCATTGATCAGATCCAGTATCTGCTTCATCTTTCTCTTATCCTTTCCTTGGGATCTTTTTCCCGCTTTGTCATAACTTTGTTCAGTATATCACAGTTCATGGAGCCAGTCCAGATATTCCCGTATTCTGCCCTCATACCCATTTTCTGTGGGCCGGTAGAATACCGTATCTCCCAGTTCCTCCGGCAGATATCTCTGTCTGGAAAAGTGCTTGGGATAATCATGGGCATACTGATAGCCCGCTCCGTGTCCCAGCTGTCCGGCGCCCCCGTAATGGGCGTCCTGGAGATGGACCGGCACGGAAGCCTTGACCGTGCGCACCGACTCCATAGCCTCCCCGATCGCCATGGTAACCGAGTTGCTCTTGGGAGCGGAAGCCACATAGAGGGCAGCCTGAGCCAGAATAAGCTGTGCCTCCGGCATACCTACCCGCTCCGCGGCCTGGGAGGCAGCCACCGCCACCTGCAGCGCGGCAGGATCCGCGTTTCCCACATCCTCCGAAGCGCAGATCATGATCCTTCTGGCAATGAAGGTCACACTCTCACCTGCGTAGAGCATTCGGGCAAGATAATAAACCGCCGCATCCGGATCGGATCCCCGCATACTCTTGATAAAGGCTGAGATGGTATCATAATGGTTATCTCCCGCTTTGTCATACCGTACCACCCGCTTCTGGATACATTCCGAAGCCACCTCCAGGGTGAGGTGTATTTTTCCGTCCGGACCAGGACCGGTTGTGAGAACGCCCAGTTCCACCGCGTTCAGGGCCGCCCGGGCGTCCCCGTCCGCCATGTCCGCCAGAAATTCCAGAGCGTCCTCCTCTATCACAGCCCCGTAGGCTCCCATTCCCCGCTCCTGATCATAAACCGCCCGCCGGATCAGCGTTTTTATGTCTTCCTTTTCCAGGGGCTTCAGTTCAAAAATAACAGACCGGGAGAGCAGCGCCCCATTCACTTCAAAATAGGGATTCTCCGTGGTGGCCCCAATCAGAATCACCGTGCCGTCCTCCACAAAAGGCAGCAGATAATCCTGCTGGCTCTTGTTAAAGCGGTGAATCTCATCTACAAACAGTATGGTGCGCTTTCCATACATGCCCCTACTGTCCTTTGCCTCCTTCACCACCTCTTCCATATCCTTTTTCCCGGCTACCGTGGCGTTGATCTGGGTAAACCTTGCGCTGGTGGTATTGGCAATCACCTTTGCCAGAGTGGTTTTTCCTGTTCCGGGGGGACCATAAAATATAATAGAACTCAGCTTATCCGCTTTAATGGCCCGGTAGAGCAGCTTATCCTTTCCGATAATGTGCTGCTGCCCCACCACCTCCTCCAGGGTTCTGGGCCGGATCCGGGAGGCCAGGGGAGCTTCCCCCGCCATGCTTTTGCTCCGGGCATACTCAAATAAATCCATTTTTCTCCTCACCCTTTCCAAACAGCAAAAGGAGGGCGGATCTGATCCGTGCCCTCCCCTTCTGTTTTTTCAAACTGCCGTACCGGTTATTCCTCTTCTTTTCCAGGGACAGTTCCATCCTCCCTCGCTTCTTCCTGCCGGGCTTCTGCGGAAACCTCTT
>DVOS01000050.1 GCA_018713435.1 Candidatus Merdiplasma excrementigallinarum | reverse complement strand
GCGCTGCTGCTCTGCGTAAATCCCATTGTGTCGGTTATATCCACCCCGTCGGAGGCGGTTTCCGGTACCGTGCAGTATCTCACCATCTGCTTTATCGGGATCCCCTTTATCACCGCCTACAACATTATCAGTTCTATCTTCCGGGGTATGGGAGACAGCAAAAGTCCCATGTACTTTATCGCGGTGGCCTGCGTATCCAATATTCTTCTGGATTACCTGTTTATGGGCGCTTTCCGCATGGGCCCCGCCGGAGCGGCCCTGGGCACTACCCTGTCCCAGGCAGTCAGCGTCATCATCTCCCTGACCGTTATTTTAAGACGCAAAAGCGGTATTTCCGTGAAAAAAACAGACTTTCGGCCTGACAGGCCGGTAATGGGCCGGCTGCTGAAAATCGGCGTCCCCATCGCCCTGCAGGACGGCCTGATCCAGATCGCCTTCATTGTGATCACGATCATTGCCAACCGCCGGGGATTAAACGATGCCGCTGCGGTAGGCATTGTGGAGAAGATCATCAGCTTCCTGTTCCTGGTGCCCTCCTCCATGCTCTCCACCGTATCCGCCCTGGGCGCCCAGAATATCGGCGCCGGCAAGCCGGAGCGGGCAAGGCTCACCCTGCGCTACGCCGCCATGATCGCCGTCGGGTTCGGCGCGGCGGTGGTGATTCTGATGCAGATTTTCGCGGAACCGGTGGTCTCCCTCTTTACCGACTCCGCCCAGGCGGACGGAGCCCGGGTGGTGACCCTGGGAGGCCAGTATCTGCGGGGCTATGTGTGGGACTGCATTTTTGCCGGCATCCATTTCAGCTTCAGCGGTTACTTCTGCGCCTGCGGCAATTCCGGCCTTTCCTTCCTTCACAATATTCTGGCCATTGTGCTGGTGCGGGTGCCCGGGGTGTATCTCACATCCCAGCTCTTCCCGGATACCCTGCTGCCCATGGGACTGGCCACCTCCACCGGTTCCCTGCTCTCCGTCATAATCTGTCTGGCCGCCTATGGGATTATGACGCGGCGCAGTTCTGTATAAAGCCGCCGGCAGCCCCCCGCAAACAGGAAAAAGAAACGAGGAATCACTATGCAGTATACCATCCCCCATTACTATTCATCCTTTCACTGTATCGGCAGCGCCTGTCCGGACACCTGCTGCGCCGGCTGGCAAATTCAGATCGACAGCGGTTCCCTGAAAAAATACCGCCATATGCCCGGGCCTCTGGGCAGCCGTCTGCAGAACGAAATAGACTGGAAACGCCAGTGCTTCCGCCGGTATGAAGGCCGCTGCGCTTTCCTGAACGAGGAAAATCTCTGTGACCTTTATCTGGAGGGAGGCGGCCGGAAAGCCTTCTGCCGCACCTGCCGGCGCTATCCCCGCCACATGGAAGAGTACGAAGGACTGAAAGAGCTGTCCCTCTCCCTGTCCTGTCCTCCTGCCGCCGGCCTCATTCTGGGCTGCCGGGAACCGGTGCGCTTTCTCCACCTGGAAAAACCGGGCAGACAGAAGCCGGATCCGGACTTTGATTTTCTCTTATTCACCAAGATGACAGACGCCAGGGATCTGCTCTTTTCTTTCCTGCAAAACCGCAGTCAGACCCTGTCCCTGCGGCTGTCCGCCGCCCTGGCCCTGGCCCATGACCTGCAGCAGCGGATTGACCGGCAGGCCCTGTTTGCCGTGGATGAGCTGCTGGAGCGCTACAGCGCTTCCGATTTCTGGAGCCGGTTTGCCGGAAAGATAAGTCCTCAGCCCGGACTGCGGCAGGAAACGCTGGAGCGCCTGTTTCGTCTGCTCTTTCAGATGGAAAGCCTGCGGCCGGACTGGAAGCCTTTCGTGGAGGAAGCTTTCCATACGCTGAAAAACGCAGGATCTCCTTCTCCCAAGGAAGATTCTGAGTTTCAGTCCGTATTTTCTGATCTCATGACAGAACAGCTGATGATGTACTTTGTCTATACCTATTTCTGCGGCGCTGTCTATCATGAAAACGCCTGGGGCAAAATGAAGTTTTCCTTCGCCTGCGTGATCCTGATCCGGGAACTGACAAGGGCCCGGTGGCTGGCCTGCCGGGCGGAAGGCCGTCCTCTGGATCGGATAAAAGTCCCCGGCGGCGGCACCCTGCCGGAGATTGCCGTCAAAACCGCCTGGCGCTATGCCCGGGAGATCGAGCATTCCGACCTGAACAAAGAGCGGCTGGAAAAACTCCTGGACCAGGAGACCCTGTACGGCATACAGGCACTGCTCACCCTGGCGTGAGCAGTGCCTGTAGTATTTCAATGCTGCTTTTATCCCCCGATCACCAGGCTGGTTCTCACGCTGTCCAGATCTCCGCTCATTTCCTGGTAAACGCTGTAGTTATAGGCGTCATTGGGATTGGCCCGCAGGTCCGTGGGACGGCTGAAATAGTAATAGTAACCGCCAAAGCTGCCCATGGAAGTGGTGCCCTCATACCCGGCGTTGGGATCGGTGCTGCGGAAGATGGTGCACAGATAGCCGTCCTCCAGTCCCGGCGCGTTATAAACTGCCGAGCAGTAAAACTCGATCCGGTCTTCATAGTAGAAGTAGTTAATTCCCTTTCCCCAGGAGTCGGGAATGATAAAAGAGATAGCGCTGGTGGAGAAAATCATATTGTCCATGTCGCAGCGCAGGTTGGCGCTGATGCCTCCCACAGAGTTATCCGTATAAACATTCCCGGTATTCCCCCCGGCCGTCACCAGATAATTCCGGTTTACATAGCCCGCCTCCAGTTCATCCGGTGAGTAGATAAGCCAGTACTCCGGATCGCTGTCATTTAACACCAGCACCGTGTCACCGGTGTAGAGTTTTCCGATCTCATTGGAAGCGTCATAGGCCTTTGCCGTGCGGATAGCCAGATAGCCGTCCACGCTCACGTCACAGTAGATACCGTCCTCCAGCATCCCGTCATAGACCAGATAATTCTTGTTCACATAGCCCAGCTTCTGCTCCGTCCAGGAATAAACGTACCAGTAATCGCCGCTGTCGTTCAGGGTTTCCACATGCAGCACCTGCTGTCCTGTGTACAGCGCCCCGATTTCATTGGAAGCGTCATAGGCTTTTGCGTTCCGCAGCGCCAGGTAGCCGTCCACCTGCACATTGTAGACCCCCAGTCCTCCGGTGGAAGCCAGGACGGGCTTTGGCAGACAGAATACTGCCGCTGCCAGCAGCAGCAAAATCATCCATATTTTCCAGTTTAACATTCCCTTTATTTCCTGTTTTACACACTGTCCTCTCATTTTCATACGCTCCTTTCATCCGGCTTCCCGCCTTTTGTTTTCTTTTCTATATCTGTACTATATCATAGATTCCTCCGGTCCGGTTGCCTTTCAGGCAACAAATGGAAATGTTGCAGAAAGAGGAGGCTGCTTCATCATGAATTTCATGATTTTGCAGCACCCTCAAGCTTCCCAAGGGATAAAAATTCTTCCCGCGCGGCCCTGGCGATCAGGCAGGTATCTCCACCGGGAGCCAGCTTTCCATTTTCCCGCATGGCCCCTCCCATACATATGGAGCACCAGTTCCGGTCCGGGCAGGAGCCGCAGGCTTCGCTGACGTCTTTATAGCGCAGGCTCCTGATTTCCCTCAGCAGAGGTGAATGTTCCCAGATGAAAGCAAGAGGCGTTTCCCGGCAGTTTCCCAGAACCAGGGAACTGCCGTTGCAGGGATGCACATTTCCAAAAGGATCTACTGACAGCGTGCTTCTGCCGCTGGCACAGATCAGATCCGGGCGGTTCACTGCCTCCTTCTGATAGACAAGATTTCCATATTCGTACTCCAGGCGCAGAATTCTCCGGTATGCCTCCGCGTCCGGCAGCCGGAGGGAAGCCACGCTCCGCCCTTTGTGGGTGGGAATAATGGAAAGGCTGGAGAGAACTTTGACGTCCATTTTTTTCCCGAGCTTCAGAAGCTCCTCATAGTCTTCCGCATTCTGGCGCATGACCACCGTTTTGATATAAGTATCGATCCCCGCCTTCCTGCAGGCTTTCATGGCTTCCAGGCTCCGTTCAAAGGAGCCCGGAACGCCGGTGATCTGATCGTGAATTTCCGCCCTTCCTCCGTAAAAGCTGAAGGAAATACTGTTGGGTTTCAGCAGGAGCAGCTGTTTTAACAGTTCCTGGCGCAGAGCCAGGCCATTGGTATAAATGTCCGTCATAAGGCGCAGTTCCTTCGCGTACCGCGCAATTTTCAGAAAATCCGGATGCAGCAGCGGTTCCCCGCCGGTGAGAAGGACGCTCATGCATCCCATCTCCTTCAGTTCCTCTAAAATCTTTTTGTAGGCTTCAAATCCCAATTCCTCGCCGGCGCAGGGGGGATCATCAATATAGCAGTGTATGCACCTTTCATTGCACCGGTAAGTCAGCTCCAGACAGGCATTCTGCAGCCAGTTGTTGGCACAGCACTGTTCCTGGATCAGATCCCGGATGCTTTTTCCCCCGGGCAGAGGCGGTTCCTCCCTCCTGGCAGAAGAAAAACACCTGTCAGAAACCTCCTCTGTCTTAAGCAGGATACCGCTCGCATACAGCTCCTCCGCAAAAGCCCGAACATCCTGCTCCAGTTCCTCCTGCGCCGCCTCAAACTCCAGAGACAGACTGCGGCACAGTTCTTCGCAGCCGCATCCCGGATGCTCTTCCACATATTTTAAAATGGCAAAGGCCGTATCATTGTACAGAAAATCCCTTCTCTCTCCCACATGCCGCAGAAAAGTGTACGCCCCGTACCGCTGAAAATATACGTCCGGATGCAGCCGCATGAAAATCCCTCCCTCTCTTTTACTTAAACTGTACCAGCTTGCCGCAGGAGCCGCACAGGCCGCAGGCGGTTTTGCTTCCTGCCAGCCGCAGCTCTTCTCCCAGCTTTCTGGGCATATGGTACTGTTTCTTTTGGTTTTCCATCTGTTTCTTCATGTTTCAGTCCTCCTATCTCATTTTTTCTCTTCGGGGCCAAAAGTTTTATTTTCCGGCAGCGTTTTCCCCCTGCGCTGCCGCCAGTTCTGCCGCCTGGGATAAAATCCGGCTCTTTTCTTCGGCAGTGGCCTCCCGGATCCGGACTCCCCCTCTCCCGGATGCCGCCTCCAGATCCTGCAGGCCCTTTTCCGTCTGCATGCAAGCGTCCAGCAGATCCTGCTGGCACACAGTATCCCGTCCCGCCAGCACGGCGTTGATGCAGGCCTGCTTCACCGCGTTCCGTATATCCCGGCCGCAGAAATCAAAGGCTGCCAGTCTGGCAATATCCACATCCGGCTCCAGGGGAATGTGCAGCTTTACTTCTCCCACCGAGTACAGATGATTATACCAGATCTTCTCCCTGGCCTCCTGGTCCGGCCGCTTCATCTCCACACACACCAGCCTGGTGAGAAATGCCTTATCATAATTCTCGATCAGATTGGTGGCAAAAATCACAATACCGTCATGGTTTTCCAGGCTGATTAAAAGCTGGCTGCGCATGGAATTGATGGCCTGCTCCGACCCCTGGGTCACATTCCCCAGCCGGGCGGAAAGCATGGAATCCGCCTCATCGATAAACAGCACCGCGTCCTGCTGCCGGGCCGCCAGAAAAATTCCCTTCAGCCGTTTGGGACCCTCCCCGTGGAACTTGCTCTCGATGTCCGCGTAGGAAGCCCGGATGATCTTTTTCCCCAGCCGGTGAGCGATGGCCTCCGCCGCCATGGTCTTTCCCGTGCCGGAAGAGCCGTACAGGTTCAGCAGCACCGACGGGCTCATAATCGCTTTCAATCCCCACTGTTCAAACAGCTTCTCCCGGTTCTCCAGAATGGCGATGGAAGCGTCCAGCTGGCTGCGCACCTCATCCGAAAGCACCAGCCGCTCAAAGGTAAACCGGGGATCCTGGGCTTCAAACTGTTTGGCGATCTCCCGGTATTCAGTAAAGTCCGAGGGAAGCCCCCCTTCCTCCTCCGGCTTCTCTTCCGGAGACGGTTCCTCTTTTGTCTCATCCGCCGGAGGTCTCCGAATATCCTCCAGGCGGCAGGTATGCAGATTTCCCCGATAGCCCCACTCCGCCGGGATCACATCAAAGAGCCGCAGCGCCGTATTTTTCCTGAAACTGCCTATTTTCTGCAAAACATTGGGGAGGCGGGGATACTCATCCAGGGCAAATACCAGATCATATCTGGAAGCCCTGCAGTTTCCCGTCTCAATCTCCAGATTTCGGATCCCGCAGGCTCTTTCAAACTCTTCCCGTACTACTCTCAGGATCCCTTCCCGTCTTTTTTTGTCCAGACGTTCTTCCCCGAAGCAAGAAAACAACAAATATCCTTTCATCACATTCCCTCTTATTTCCTTCAGCTTTCCATAATAATCATTCCGTCGTGCTCTTCCATAAACTGTCTCAGATTCTGGTGCATCCCTTCTTCTCCCTTCAGCCGGGACACCTTGCCGATCTTGCCGTTTTTCTTCAGATCCGCCAGCACCAGTTCATCGTCTCCCATCTTATCCAGCGCATCCAGCTGATCCACTGACAGATGGGTAGTCTCTCCGTTTTTCTCCGCATTCCGGATCCAGGTTATCAGGCGTTTTTTGTCTATCACCGCCTCGGAGATAACCCCCCATTTTTTCAGCCGCTCTACAACCTTTTCTTTCAGTTTCATCCCTGTCAGAAGGCCCACAATGGTAACCACCGCCGCAATGACCAGCATTGCAATAATAATTCCAAGCGACATTGTCTGTTTCCTCCTTTACTGAAAAACCGGCCTGTCCATAATCCGGTCTTCTTTTTCTCCCATAAACTGCTCCACAGAAGTGTCCAGCTCCTCCGCCCGGATACTTCTCGCGCAGCAGGCCTTTGTGGTCTTCATCACAGGCTCGTTTTCCTCATCCAGCAGTACCAGGTAAATCAGATACCCTCTGCGCTGCGCCTCTATATGCAGCAGACACTTTGCTCCCTCCGGTTTTTCATCCAGCATTTCCATAAAAATACTGTAGGCCATGCTCATCCGGAAAACCGGAACCCGGCGGGCGCTTTTTCCCAGAAGCTTCCACAGCAGCCGGTCCGCCCCGTCCTTTAAGGTATCCTTTCTCACCTCTCTGGCCTCTTTCTGCCATTCTTCCCCGTAAAACTCCTCTTTCAGGCTCATATGCTCCATCCTCCCTCATTCCGGTCAGGCAATATTGTAAATTACGCTGCCCTCGTAAAGATTGTTCACCTGTTTTCCTATAATTTCCGCTTCATATACCTTCCGGCCGTCCAACTCATCCAGAATATCCAGCTTCACCCTGGTATGCTCCGTGCTCTTTGTCATCGCTTTAATCACTGCCCGCATTTTCCGGTTGGCACTCACCTTTCCCAGAGCGGAACCAAGCAGACTTTTGATATTAGTGCGGTCCAGCACCTCCACTGTCAGAGTATAAACCGTATAGCCAGCCAGCGCTCCCAGCATTCCCAAAATCAGATACGTCAGCATCTCTTCCCCCTCCTTTTTTGCTCCCGTCCGGGATTGAAGTTTTATCTTATGAGACTATTATAGTCTCTCCCGGCATCTGTCGGTCGCCTGAGGGGCAACTATCGAGGGGCCATTTTCAGAACGTGACGGTCAGTCCTCCCTGATCCAGCTTTTCCTTAAGATTGGGAGCCGTAGTCTCAAAATTGATGAGACGAAGCGCCAGGCACTCCCCGGTCTTTTCCCGTACCAGCATCTGCACCGCGTACTGTGCCAGATCTACCTGCTCCGGACAGTCATAGCCCAGCATATCCAGCAGCTTTTGATCCGCATATTGCAAGAGTCCCAGGTTCTCTCCCGGATAGGCCCGGTTTTTCTCCTGAAACCAGGCCTTGCAGCTTCCCCCATCCAGCCGGGGCAGGGCCAGGCTTTCCTCCAGAAGTTCCTCAAACGGCTTCCTTCTTTTCGATTCCCGCCTGACCGATACCCATATCCCCGCTGCGGCTGCCGCCAGAAACAGCAGAATAAACAGAATCACAAGTTCTTTTCCGTCCATACGCTCACCCCTCAAATACCGCTATGCCACCGCTCTCTTCCAGCAATTTTTCAAACGCAGGCGGAAGCTTTTCAAAATTAACAAGCTGCAGCCCTTCCAGTTTCCCCGTCTTCCTGTTCCGGGCCGCCAGCAGAAGATAATGCGCCTGATCCAGCGGCTCTGCTCCCCGGATCTGAAACATCCGGGCTGTCTTGTCTGTAAAGCGGGCAATATACAGGTTCCCTTCTTTCCCCTGCATGGTCTGCTCAAACCATTTCCTGGCCCAGGCAGTGGAAAACCGGTCCACCGCCTGCTGATTTTTTACCAGATCCTCAAACAGTTTTTCATCCGCCTCCCGCTTTGCGTCCCGGACCACTTTAACTGCCCCGATGGCAGCTCCGATGGCAGCCGCTGCCGCTGCCCCCTTCATCCATTTATTTTCTTTTTCCATCGTCTATCCTCCCTGCTTTTCCCATAATGCCCTGATCTTTACCAGGATACCCCAAACGGAACATTCTTTTTCCCCACTCTTATATTCCCCTATGGGCCGGCCGTTCAGCTTCAGTTCTATCCCCTCTCCCCCCGTCTCCCCGGTCAGTTCCCCGGCCAGAAATTCCCGCCAGCTCACTCTTTCCGGAAGGCCTCTGCCTGCGTACCAGTAAATCCCATAGCGGGTAAGGGCTGTTGTCTGTTCCTGTGCCAGATTTTTCTGCTGCGCTTCAAATGCGTACACCGGGTCTTTTTCCGGTATCCACAGATATTCCCGAAGCCGGGATAGAAGGCTGCCTGCAGGCTCCTCCTCTTTGCCGGAAAATGACGGGCAGAAGCAAACCTCTCCCTTTTCTTTTCCGGAATCTCTGCTCTGGTACCAGGCCAGCACCTGCCTGACCAGGCTCTCCGCCCCGGAAGGCACCCCTGTGTCCGGCCCTGCTCCCTTTTCCATTTCCGCCGGCGCTTTCATCCCCTGCTCCGCCGCCAGCTCAAACAGCCAGGCTGCCCTTTTCTTGTCTTCCGGAAGTTCTTTTCCCGCACCGCCCCAAAAGCACACCCCCAGGCCGTAAAGCCCTCCGGGATCCTTTTGCAGAGCCGCCTGCCGAAGGTAGTGAAGGCCCCAGGAAAGACTTTCCGCCAGTCCCTGGCCGCCTCTCAGGTAGGCGCTTCCCAGCCGGGACTGGGCCTTCGGGTGACCGCCCTCTGCCGCCTCATGCAGCAGGCGCAGCTTCTCTTCCTGCAGTCCCGGCTCCCGTTTTACCCTCTCCTGCCCCGAAAAACTGCGGTAATAGACCGGGGAAAACTGCTCCCTGCACTGCTTCGACCCGCACCATTCCCGCAGCCTGGCTGCCCGCAGATTTCCAAAGGGAAGCTCAAACTCTTTTGCCAGTATCTGAAGAAGAGCCTGTCCCGCCAGGGAGAAGTCCTGCAGTTCCGGCAATTGCGGCAGGATCCGGGGGCCGGTTTCCAGAAAAATCTCCCCTTCTTCCCCGGATCCTCCCATGCCACACAGCAGATTTTTAAGGGCCGGCTCCATCCGCCCGGCGGCGATGGCCGCTCCCCGGTCCGCCGTATATTCCGCCGTCAGCTTCCACTTCAGCAGCAGGGTCTTCAGGGACTCCGCCGCCAGTCCTCCCGCCAGTGGAATTCTGGCCAGCAGATCATCTGACAGCCGCTCTATATTCAGGAAGCACACATGACCGTATCGGATGTGAGCCAGTTCATGGCCAAACACAGCCAGCAGCTGTTCGGATGAAAACCGTTCCGCGCACTCACTGGTCAGCACAATGGCACAGTTTCCGTCCGTCCCTACCGTCTCGGCTCCCAGGCTGTGGTCAAAGGACAGGTACACCGGCACGTCCGGCTTCATCTGCAGCCGCTCTGCCGCAGTCTGGTACAGCTCATACAGATCCGGCTCCGTCCCGGCTGTTATCGGGAAATTCCGTCCCGGAAGCCGGGCGAAAGAAGTGAGATCCCCGTAAACCTGGTGAAACAGATCCAGAAGCTTCCGGAAACCGGCAGAACCTGTCAGCGCTTTCAGCCGTTCTTTCTCCTCCTCATGCTGAAACTGTGCCGTCATACCCATCCCTCCCAATCGTTTCTCTGAATTTTTTCAGCTCCCGGTACCGCTCCGGGATCCAGGGATCATCCATCCGCAGGGAATTCAGCGTCCTGATCGCTCCTTCCGCCCCCAGCCCTTCCCAAAATCTGTCCGCCTGGGGCGTATAGCGGTCCTTCGGACTTCCAAGCGCAAAGCGATCCAGAATCTCTCCCGGCAAAATCTGTATGAACAGGCTTCTCTGGGCCAGAGTATAGTCCCCCTCCGCCAGAAGAAACGCCCTGTCATAGGTAAAATAGCGGCAGCGGTTCCACTCATTCACCAGAGCCTCCAGCCCTTTCACCAGGAAAGCCGGTATCGGCAGATACCCCAGCAGCGTTTCCAGAATCCAAAACAGCATCATACCCCTGCCATGCCCTGCCCGGATCCCGGCAATCCGCCCGGCAATCATGCCGGACAGCAGTCTGGGATCCTCCTCTGCCGTAAGCTCCAGAAAGTCAGAGGACACCACCAGAAAAGGATTTGCCAGGCCCCCGATCTCTATGGTCTGCTCATATCCCCGGCGCAGATAAATCCTTGGAATCTTCCTAAGCCCGAACATACGGCTGGCCCGTTTTGCCATCCCTGCGATTTCCGGCAGATTTTCTTCTGTCACCGCTATACAGGACATCTCATACATCCCTCTGTAAATGTCCTCCAGCCCCTCCTTCCCGGCCCAGGCAAAAATTTTTTCGGCGGCCTCATTCTGCATCATATCTCCGATCAGCCGGCTGTCTCTCTCATGCCGAAACTGGCTGACTTCATACTGTTTTTCTTTGTACACAGCCGTCTCCTCCCTGTCTTATCCTCTCCCTATACCGTTCCCGAAGCTTCCTGTATCCCTTCCTGTACCACTGGTAAAGTTCTTCCAGCATCCCGCCTGCCGCACCTTCCATGTAGGTAGCGTCAATCCACATCCGGGCTGCCCGGTTCAGGCCGTTCATTCGCCGTTCCTCCCCCAGGGCTTCCTTAAGGTACTGCTCCAGAAAATCCTCCATCATCCGGGGAGTGGCCAGCAGCCGCCGGGACAGCCCCAGAGGAAGTCCCATCTCCAGCAGATGGCATCTGGCCGCGGCCGCCATGGACTGGCAGGCCAGCAGCCCGCCTCTGTCCGAGGTGGAGTCCGCCATATGAAGATACTGCTTGAATTTCATCTGAGGAACAGCAGTCCACAGACTGGAACCCATGTAGGCAGCCACCGTGGTAATCTTCACATGTCCCGCCATGATCATGGCCACCGCATTCCCGAAGGAATAATACAGCATGTCCTCATCAAAATTTCTCAGCACATAATCGGACATGACCAGATAGTTCTCTTTCGTTTCAGGAAAACCGCTCCCGGAAGAAGTCTCTGCCATCCGGCAGAATGGCGTGACGATCTGGGCCATTTTCCGGCACACATAAAGCGCCGGCACAGAAGGCCAGTCCAGGATCCGGCACACATCCTCCAGAATCTTAATAACCCGGGGGGCCGTCTCCTTTGACAGCTGTATGTAGGTTCCCTCCACCACGGTCCTGTTCAGCATCTGGCTGGCGCCGCTAAGTAGGGATACCGCCTTCTGAAACGCCGCCGAACGGATCAGGGCGTCCCGGGCTTCCACCTCCCCGGGATGAATAAAATCTGATACCTGCAGACCCTTCCAGATCATCCTCTTTTCCATGGCGTTTCCCTCCTTTTTGCCATCCCTCTTTCTGTTTTTATATTACCGGCATTCCGCCCGTCTGAAGTCTACCCGGAGTCAACAAAAGAGGGTGTTGCCAAAAGATTTCATTGCTTCCGGTACATCCGGTGTTCACCTTTTCCTATCGACATCTGTCCGTAGCAAGCGGAATAATCCGCCTGCTGCGGAACATCTGTCTCGGACATGTGTACACCTGGATGTACCGGAAGCAAATGTACTCTTTTTTGTA
>DVOS01000049.1 GCA_018713435.1 Candidatus Merdiplasma excrementigallinarum | reverse complement strand
GGAATATAGATGAAGCGATGCTGGAGCCGATCATGCCATGGTCGAAAGAACTTCCGGCTGAATGTTACAGTAAGCGCCGCCAATGAACAGCGGCGCATAATTTGGCAGGGAGCGGAGGATTTGACGTTTACGAAGTAAGGGCCGGCCTAAACAAAATAGAACCTCTCAGTCGGGCCGGACCCGTTTGTCTGAGAGGTTCTCATCAATATGTTTTATTTTTTCGTTCTCAATCCGTTTTTCCCTGCATTTGCGCAATCAGCTCCCGGATCGTTTCTTCCTCTTCCTCCAGCGCCTCCGCAATCTCCGGAATGCTCTTACCTTTCGCCAGTTTTTTCCGTATCAGTTCCAGACGGCCTTTCTCCCAGCCGATCTGCTCTCCTTCCTCACGACCGGCCCGTTCGCCTTCCTCCCGGGCTTCTTCCCGCTCCTGCCGGATGTGCCGCTCTTCATCATATTCGTAAATGCTCACCCGTATCGCCTCCCTTCGGTTCTTCTCCAGGAAGTCTTTCAGAATCCCTTCCCGGATGCACTCTGTAATCGCCTGCTCCACCGCTTCTTCAATCGGCATCTCCTTCCGGTACCTCACTGCTAATTTGTTCAATCAGCTCACGGATCGTCTCCTCCGGTTCTCCTATCAGCAGGGCAATTTCCTCCTCGGACTTTTTCTGTTTCAGCATATTTTTCACAATCCGCTGCCGGCTCTCCTGACGTCCTTTTTCCAAGCCGATCTTTTCGCCTTCCTGTCGCCCGTCCTCCCAGGCATCCTCTCTCTCCTGCCGGATGTGCCGCTCTTCATCATATTCATAGATACTCATCTGCATCGCCTCCCTTCGGTTCTTCTCCAGGAAATCTTTCAGAATCCCTTCCCGGATGCATTCCGTAATCGCCCGCTCCACTGCCGCCTCTATCGGCAGTTCCTTTGCGTATCGTCTCACCCTGTCAGTATACGCCGCATACTCTCCCAGGGTCTGGCAGACCTTAAGAAGCTCCGAGTTATGCCCCGCATTAATGTTCAGCATCAGAACTTCCAGCTCCAGCTTGTGTTCCTCTTCCGCCACCGTATACAGGTCAGACAGCTTCATAATTCGCCGGTCCGGCTGTTCCCCTTCCCCGTTGTAAAAAACGATAAACCGGGGCGGCGGGATCTGTACCTTCTTCGTCCCGTACAGGTTGGCGTCCCGGGTCATCCCGCTGTAAAGATCCGACAGGTAGAACAGAAACCGCAGGGGCAGGTTGGGACTGTAGGTGGACTGGTGCTCGTACAGGGACAGTCTGGCATCTATAAGGAAAGAAAGATCGTTCTTCATTGACATATAGATGGCATTTTCCAGAGTGTTAATCTCCAGCAGTCCCGGATCCTGATAATCGCTTTTGTTCACTGCGTTGTAAAGCTCCAGCAGCTTCTCCTTATCTTCAAAGATCATGACAAACAGACGTGACTTGTAAAGACGGTTGGCTTTTTTACTCATATGGCGCCTCCTTTTGAAGTGAGCAGCGGCAGAGAGCATTCCGTCCCGGGAAACCTCCCTGCCCTGCCGGTCAGACGGGTTTAAAGCATGGAGATTTCTTACGGTACCTGTTTTCAGATCTGTTTCCTGATCTGTCCTGTCAGGATCTTTGACGCGGCTATGCCGCAGAGAATTGTAATGTGAGAAATGCCGTGCTTTATTTGTTGCCAGTTTAATTTAATTATAGAATTGATATATTTTGAAATAACTTTGGTTTACAGATTAATTAATAAAGTCCAAATTTTATTACATAAAATCTTATTCTTTCGATGCCTCGCTCCTGATTTGCGCAATCAGCTCACGGACCGCCTCTTCCGGTTCTCCTGTCAGCAGGGCAATTTCCTTCTCGGTCTTTTTCTGTTTCAGCATATTTTTCACAATCCGCTGCCGGCTCTCCTGCCGTCCTTTTTCCAAGCCGATCTTTTCGCCTTCCTGTCGACCTTCCTGTCGGCCTTCCTGTCGACCCTCCTGTCGACCCTCCTCCCAGGCATCCTCTCTCTCCTGCCGGATGTGGCGCTCTTCATCATATTCGTAAATACTCACCCGTATCGCCTCCTTTCGGTTCTTCTCCAGAAAATCTTTCAGAATCCCTTCCCGGATGCACTCTGTAATCGCCTGCTCCACCGCTTTTTCTATCGGCATCTCCTTGGCGTATCGTCTCACCCTGCCGGTGTACGCCGCATACTCTCCCAGGGTACGGCAGGCGTTCAGCAGTTCCTCGTTATGACCTGTATTGACATTCAGCATCAGCGCTTCCAGTTCCAGCTTGTGTTCTTCCTCCTCCACTGTATACAGGTCGGACAGCTTCAAGATCCGCCGATCCGGCTGTTCCTCTTCCCCATTGTAAAAGACGATAAATCGGGGCGGCGGGATCTGTATCTTCCTCGTCCCGTACAGGTTGGCATCCCGGGTCATCCCGCTGTAAAGATCCGACAGGTAGAACAGAAATCGCAGCGGCAGGTTAGGACTGTAGGTGGACTGATGCTCATGTAAAGACAGCCGGGCGTCTATGAGAAAGGAAATATCATTTTTCATAGACATATAGATGGCGTTTTCCAGCGTGTTGATCTCAAGCAGCCCCGAATCTCGGTAATCGTTTCCGCTTACGGCATTGTACAGCTCCAGCAGCTTCTCCTTATCCTCAAAGATCATGACAAACAGATGTGACTTGTAGAGACGGTTGGGTGTGTTTTCCATACGGTTTCCTCCTTTTCCGGTGTGGCGCGGCCAGGAGGCTTCCCCCTCTTCCCTGAAACCTCCTGCCCTGTCTGATTGAATTCCTGCAAAGCATGGAGATTTCTTCTGATGAACTTGTCAGAATCTTTGACGCGGCCCTGCCGCACAGAACAGATAAGAAATGTCAGAAATGCCGATGCTTTATACTGTCATAATAGCATTTATCCTTGTATTTTGCAACATTTTGTTTGAAGTTCACTTATGCATTTGAGACTGGGAAAACCCGCAAAAAAAGCAGCTCCACAGCAGTCTTACCCTTTAAAAGCGTAAGTTCTGTGAAGCCGCCTCTTGATCCATAAACGGTTATGTCTGCCGAGGGCCTATCTTCCCCCGTGCATTCTCTTAATCACCTTCAGGCGGGTAAATTCTTCCCTGTCTTTTTCCTCCAGGGCGTCTGCTATATTTTTGGTCAGCGCCTCGTACATGGGAATGGTAATATTCTTCAGCGCGTTGGCCCGCTTCTGGGTCTTGCTGATGCTGGAGGCCAGCCGGTAGGCAGAATTCTCTACCGTGGACAGCTTGATGGTTAGGTCCTTCACATGATCAAAAGCAATCCTGGCCGCGTCCAGAGACTGCTTGGTCGAGTAGAAGGAGTAGGTGGGAACCACCGGCTGTCTGTCGTACTCCGCCAGGGGAATTTCCGTTCCCATAATACTTCTGGTCTTGATGCGGATGCTTTCCTCCACCGGCACCGAATAAGAAATTTCTTCCACATGGCTGATACCCAGTTCAATGTTGGCCCGCTGCAGGGCCCCGTAGGCGGAACGGAAGGTCTGGTCGATCCTGGACTGAATCTCGGAGGCCTGACCGATCAGCTCCATCAGTTCCCGCATCAGAATATTTCGTTTTTTATCCATCAGCTCATAGCCCTGCCTGGCCAGCTGAAGAGAATTCTTCGCCGCGATCAGGTTTCCCTTGGTAGGAAATGATTTTGTGTCCATTCTGTCTCCTTCCGTCACGTTGTCTTATGAGCCCGGGCTCGGCGTCATGCCGCAAACCTTCGGAACAAGCAATTATATACACGGGCTTTCTGCTTCCGCATAACTCGCCGCCCGGCATGAGCCCGGGCTCGACATCACGCCGCAAACCTCTGGAACAAACAATTATATACACGGGTTTTCTGCTTCCAAGGTGTTTGTATCGTCGGCACAGCTGTCCGATAACCGACGAACCCAGGTCCGGCGGGAGCGGACGGCTGTCAGCCGGCGCTCACAAACACCGGAAGCAGAAAGCCGTGTAGTTTATTTTGTTTCCGCAGGTTTGTAGAACTTATCCAGCAGCTTCGTGTCCACTCTGTCCAGCACCTCTCTGGGCAGCATGCCAAGCAGCTGCCAGCCCAGGTCCAGGGTGTCCAGGATGGTCCGGTTCTCTTCTTCTCCCTGGCCCACGAATTTTTCCTCAAAGGCTTTTCCGAATTCCAGGTATTTCTTATCCAGAGGAGACAGTTCATCCTCGCCGATTACGGAGGCCAGGGCTCTGGCGTCTCCCACGGAGGCGTAGCAGGCAAAAAGCTGGTTGGCCACTGCCTGGTGATCTTCTCTGGTGTAGCCCTCGCCGATGCCGTCCTTCATCAGACGGGACAGGGAAGGCAGCACATTGATGGGGGGATAGATGCCGTTTCCGTTGATCTGCCGGTCCAGTACAATCTGTCCCTCCGTGATATATCCCGTCAGGTCCGGGATGGGATGGGTGATGTCATCGTTGGGCATGGTCAGGATGGGGATCTGGGTCACAGAGCCTTCCACTCCCTTTACAATGCCGGCCCGCTCATAAACAGAAGCCAATTCACTGTAGAGGTAACCCGGGTATCCTTTTCGGGAAGGGATCTCCCCTTTGGAGGAGGATACCTCACGCATGGCCTCCGCGAAGCTGGTCATGTCGGTGAGCACCACCAGGATATGCATATGCTTTTCAAAAGCCAGGTACTCCGCCGCCGTCAGGGCCATCTTGGGGGTGATCAGACGCTCTGCCACCGGGTCGTTGGCCAGATTCATGTACATCACCACATGGTCGGAAACGCCGCTCTCCTCAAAAGTGTTCCGGAAATACTCGGCCACATCGTACTTTACACCCATAGCGGCAAACACGATGGCAAATTTTTCATCCGAGTCGTCTCCCAGGGAGGCCTGCTTTACGATCTGGGCCGCCAGTCTGTCATGGGGCAGTCCGTTGCCGGAAAAAATCGGCAGCTTCTGGCCTCTGATCAGGGTGGTCAGGCCGTCGATGGCGGAAATACCGGTGCGGATATAGTTCCGAGGGTACTCACGGGTTACCGGATTTAAGGGCAGTCCGTTGATGTCCCGCTTTGTCTCTGCCATAATGGGCCCCAGGTTGTCGATGGGCTGGCCGATGCCGTTAAAAGTTCTGCCCAGGATGTCCATGGACAGGGCCACCTCCATGGGATGGCCGGTAAGTCTGGTGGCGGTGTTGGTAAGAGACATGTTCTCCGTGCTCTCAAACACCTGGATAATCGCCTTATCCTCATAGATCTCCACGATACGGCCCAGCTTTTTCTCCTTGCCGGCCACGGTAATCTCCACAATCTCATCAAAGGAGGCGTTTTCCACGCCTTCCAGGATAACCAGAGGGCCGTTAATCTGGCTCAGTCCCAAATATTCGATTGCCATTTCTGTCTCCCTCCTTAACCGTTCTTTTCCAGAACTTCCTGGTAAAATTCATCGATGGCCCGGTGAAGCTCCTCGAACTTCTCCGGCTCATTGTTTCCTATATCGTATTTCACGGAAATCAGCCGCTCAAAAATATTGCTCTCCTTCAGAACGGACATGGGCATTCCCTTTGCCACCAGGTCTTTCGACTTATTGTACAGGTAGAGGATCACGTCCATCATCAGGAACTGCTTCTTTAACGGCACGCAGGTATCCTCCGGATGGAAAGCGTTCTGCTGCAGAAATCCCAGGCGGATCACTCTGGCAATTTCAATGGTCAGCTTCTGATCCTCCGGCAGCACGTCGCTTCCGATCAGCTTTACAATCTCCATCAGGCTGCTCTCCTGGTTCAAAATCGCCAGGAGTTTTCCACGGTACTCCATAAACCGCTCGTCTACGTTGGCATTGTACCACTGGGCCAGATCCGACGTGTACTCGCTGTAGCTGGTAAGCCAGTGGATGGCGGGGTAGTGTCTGGCGTAAGCCAGGGATTTATCCAGTCCCCAGAAGCAGCGGACGAAACGCTTGGTGTTCTGGGTAACCGGCTCGGAGAAATCGCCTCCCTGGGGAGACACGGCTCCAATCATGGACACAGACCCCTCCGTGCCGTTTAAATTTTTCATCATGCCGGCTCTCTCATAGAAAGCGGCCAGCCGGGATGCCAGATAGGCCGGGAATCCTTCCTCCGCCGGCATCTCCTCCAGACGGCCGGACAGCTCACGCAGCGCCTCCGCCCAGCGGGAAGTGGAGTCTGCCATGATGGCCAC
>DVOS01000048.1 GCA_018713435.1 Candidatus Merdiplasma excrementigallinarum | reverse complement strand
CGTCTTTGTAAACTACTCGGTACAATCTTCCGCTTTTTATTTTTTTGCATTTTATTACTTCCGGCAATTTTTCTGTAAGATAAGCGTCTGTCTTATAAACCCATACATAAGTATAGCCGCCCTGTGCCAGCAATGTCGGAAAATCCTCTATGGACGGGTATTCTGTTCCCGCCAGGCGGGTAATACTGCCCTCTTCTGTAAATTTCCAGGGTGTAGCCAGATAATTGCTCACCTGCTGCTCCAGATAGTATAAAGCCGTATTGGTGGCAAACTCATTGCCCTGATCCTGGGTCAAAAAATACACCTTATCCGTATCACTGATAATAGAGCGCACCTGCTCCAACTGCTGTCTTGTCTCTGAAATAGCAGTGTAACCCGGCACTCTGTCTTTTCTAAGCGCTGTGGTTTCCGTAATGAAATTTCCATTCAGACCATACAGGAAAAGCAGCAGCAGCCCCAAGCTCAGGTATTGCTGCAAACGCCTGTGAAACAGTTTTCCTCTCTGGAAAAGAAAGGCCAACGCGATCAAATACAGGTACAGTCCCATCACCGCAAAATATCGCATAGATCCTGCTGTTTCTATACTTTCCTCGTAGCTGAACATAAAAATGAAAGCAAAATACAAAACTATACAGTATCCTGCCGTCATCAAAGCACCGTAAATTACGTAGATGCGGCTTTCCTTTTTTTTCTGATACAGTTCGCCGGAAACCAGAAAAATGATGAAAGATACTATGGTCATCACAAAAAGAGTCAGCTTCAGATTGGAACTGGGAGACAAAGCGCTTCCCAGAATTCCAGAAATCAGAGAAGCGAGGGTTTCAAACGCTTTCTCTCCTGTTATCTGCAGCATCGCCGCTCTTGCTTGAAAGGCTTCAGACATGGAAGTTACATATCCGTCAATACCGGCCACAAAAATTCCGGCTGCTGCCACTAAAAGCACACCCAGGCTTCCCGCGACAGAAAAAAATAGTATCAGTTTTTTTCTTCCCGAACGGGTATCCTGAATTTTCTTTTCAATCAGCAGCCGCTCCATCAGCACAAAGGCCAGCACAAATACACCCAGAAGAAGTCCCACAAATGATTTGAAAAAATAAATCATCACAATGCCTGCCCCCAGGATTATTCCGTTTGCTTTTTTCTTCCGTCGGTTCATCCACCAGCCGGCCAGTCCGCCAGCCCACGCTGCGGCAGGCAGATCTACATACAAATTTTTGGAGCCGTAATAGTAAAGAGAATAGATAGAAAAAAATACCAGCAGACTGTACAGTCCCACCTTCTTCCAATTTCTCCTGTCAAATTCTGAAATTGGAAGTAAAAATCCAACCCACATCAACAGCAAAGCGGAAATATACATATTCTGCTCATTGTATCCTGTAATTTCCTGGAAAAACAGATGAAACAAGCTGGTGGCAAAAGGCTGTCTTCCGCCGATAAAGTCACCATAAAGGGGAAAACGGTCGTATTCCCACATATATTTTACTGCTGCCGCCCACTGATGAAATTCATCCACATGCTGAATAAAATCGTTGTAAAAGAAAATCAGCCCGTAGAGAAGGAGCAAAAGCAGAACAAAAAAAGCCGGAGACAGCAGTCCTGCTGCCAGCGCCCTGCGCCCGTTTCTTTTCAGGAAAATCCCGAACAGGTAGCCTGCAGCAGCCAAAATCCCTATCGCATAAACGCCGTAAATAAAAGCACCGGCCAATCCTGACAGATACATGGCTCCAATAGCGGAAGAAACCGACAGCAGCATTCCCTCTCCCATATTGACTTTCATTAATCCGCAAAATCCCACTGCCATGCCTGACAGCATTAAAAATGCCAGCAGCATCCATACGAAGTTCATCTAATTGTTCCTCCGCTCTATTTAAATATCCGTTTTACAAAAGTTTTCTCTTCAGTTCATTGCCCGCCGTTTCCAGAGCTGCCTCGATCACCTGATCCATGTTGTAGTATTTGTAATTGCCCAATCGTCCGCCGAAAATCACCTTCGGTTCTTTTTCGGCCAACTCCCGGTATTTGGCGAACAGTTCATTGTTTTTCTCATCGTTCACCGGGTAGTAGGGCTCCATGCCAGGCTTCCACTCGGCAGAATACTCTCTGGAAATAATGGTGGTGGGCTGGGTGCCGAATTCAAAATGCTTGTGCTCGATAATCCGGGTGTAGGGCACTTCCCGGTCTGTATAGTTTACCACCGCGTTGCCCTGGTAATTTTCCATATCCAGTTCTTCTGTCTCAAACCGGACAGAACGGTACTCCAGATGGCCCAGAGAATACTGAAAATACTCATCAATCGGGCCGGTATAGAGCACTTTGTCAAACGAATCCGGATGTTCTTTTACGTAAGTTTCATAGTCCGTGTTCAGTTCCACATCGATACCGTCCAGCAGTTTCTGGATGATCTGGGTATAGCCGCCCTGCGGAATGCCCTGGTACCGGTCATTAAAGTAATTATTGTCATACGTAAACCGCAGGGGCAGCCGCTTGATAATAAAGGAAGGAAGGTCTTTGCAATCCCGGCCCCACTGTTTCTCTGTGTAGCCTTTCACCAGTTTTTCATATACGTCTTTTCCCACCAGGGAAAGAGCCTGCTCCTCCAGATTGCGGGGTTCTGTAATATTCAGCTCCTTAATCTGTTCCGCAATCTTTGCCTTTACCTCCTGTGGGGTACGCAGCCCCCACAGCTTGCTGAATGTGTTCATGTTAAAGGGAAGATTGTACAGTTCGTCTTTGTACACCGCCACCGGGGAATTGATATAGTTGTTAAACTCAGAAAACTGATTTATATAGTTCCAGATCGCTCTGTTGCCGGTATGGAAAATATGAGCCCCATAACGGTGGACATTAATATCATGTACATTTTCGGTATAGACGTTTCCGCCTATGTGGTCTCTCTTATCAATTACCAGGCACCTTTTCCCTGCCCTGTACGCTTCATGAGCGAATACGGCCCCAAACAGGCCGGCGCCTACCACCAGATAATCGTACCGGTTGCCAGTCTGCTGTGCCTTCTTTACTTCTTTTTCCTTTCTCTCTATTTTAAAGATCTGCTCCTGCCTGGTACTGTAGGAATCACACACTTCCTGGGCATCTCCGGACATGATCACTTCACCGTGATCCAGCCACAAGGCATGGGTACAGAGCTTCTTTACAGAATCGATATTATGGGACACATAGAGCAGGGTGGTTCCCCCGGAGAGCATTTCTTCCATCCGCTCGTTGCATTTTTTCCGGAACTGATAGTCTCCCACAGAGAGCACCTCGTCCACGATCAGGATCTCCGGATCCACCATGGTAGCTACCGAAAAGCCAAGCCTGGCCTTCATACCGGAGGAAAAATTCTTGATGGGCGAATCAAGGAATTTCCCCAGTCCGGCAAATTCCACAATATCCTCAAAATGTTCCTCCATAAACTCATTGGAATGTCCTAGAACCGCGCCATTAAGAAAAATATTTTCTCTGGCGGTCAGCTCCATGTCAAAACCGGCTCCCAATTCGATCATGGGCGCGATCTTCCCCCGCACTGCCACCGTGCCCTGATAAGGTTTTAAAATGCCGGTGATTGTTTTCAGCAGGGTAGACTTTCCGGAGCCGTTGGTTCCGATCAGGCCCCAGGCCTCCCCCGGCTTCACATGCAGGTTTACATCCTTCAGGGCAAAAAATTCCTGAAACATCAGTTCGTGCTTTGCCAGCTTGATAGCGTATTCTTTCAGGTTATTTACTTTCTGGTTAGCCAGGTTAAAGCGAATGGAAAGATGATCCACATCGATAATATTTTTTCCCATTTCTGTCTCCTAAACTGTCTCTTTAAATGTAGAGGATAAATCTGTCCTTGTTTCTCTGGAATGCCCACAGCCCGATCAGCAGCATCAGGAACGCCCAGATCCAGCCGCCCCAGAAAATCCGTGGTCCCGGCATATGGCCGTAAAGAGCCACATCCCGAAACTGAGCCACATAGTAATACATGGGGTTAAAGGCTTTAATCAGCAGCTGTAGCACCCCCGGCAGCCGCTCTAACGGATAGAAAATCGGGGTCAGGTACATCCAGGCCGTAGTGATGGCCTTGTAAATATACCGGATATCCCGGAAAAACACATGGAACTGTGCCAGCAGAAAGCCCAGGCCGCAGCAGAAAATGTAGATCTGCAGAATAATGAGGGGCAGCAGCAGCATTTCCACGTGAAAAGGTGATCTGGTAACAATCATCACGATCAGCAGAGCGCCCAGAGAGAACACGAAGTCCACCAGGCAGCTCGTCACCTTGGAAAGGGTGAAAATATATTTAGGTATATAGGTCTTTTTTAACAGGGACGCGTTTCCTGTCACAGATCCCATGGCTCCGTTGGTGCTGGCCGTCATGAAATCATAAAGGGAGCGGCCGATCAGCAGGTACACCGGATAATTCTCAATGTTCCGGTTGAACATAGCGGAAAACACCACCGTCATCACGATCATGATCAGCAGCGGATTCAATACGCTCCACACGTAGCCCAGAAAACTTCTGCGGTATTTCAGTTTTATATCCCGGCTTACCAGCTCTTTGATCAGGTCTTTGTACTGATAGAGCGTTCTGATCCGGTAGCGAAAGGTATTCATTTATGTCTCCTCCTCTGCAGTGCCGGGGCAGTTGATACGAATTACCGGCCTAACGGACAGCTGGTTAGAATCCGCCGGATATCCCTGCCTCATCAGGATGCCTCCCCCTGAGACAAACATAATCCGGTTTTCCTGTTCTCCCTGGGCGGCAATCCAGTAATCCACACCTGACATCTTGTTCAGAATTTCGCCGTAATCTTCCGTCTCCTGTTCCGTCAGGATGCGCATCCGGTCCCCGTTTTCCGCCACGGGCAGCAGCATAGCCTGCTCCTGCTCAGTAAATGTTTCCGTCAGAATTTCGCCGTTTAAATCTTTTCGTAGGCTGGAAGCTTCCCAGTCTGCAGATCCCCCCTCTTCCTGATAGGGGACATGGTAAAACGGCCCGTCCTTCTTAACCTGGTTCAGTATCAGCAGAGCCTCGTTTCCCTGCCGTTCCAGTACCAGCCAGGAATTTTCCCCGATTGTCACGGTATCGCCGGCTTTCGCTGCCCGAAGGGCTTCTTCCTCCGCCGCCAGCTCCTGGCTTTCCAGCTTCGCATCGCACCGTTCCTGCCACTGCCCGCTGTCAAGCAGACCCGGCACAGTCTCAAAGGCCAGCCTGGCCCTGTCGTAAGCTTCCATGTAATAGTAGCCGATCCCTTTCAGGTAGCGGAAAAACCCTGTCGCAAAACCAGCCGTAACAGCTCCCGCTATAATCACGAGAATCAGTACGGCTATACTTATCTTTCTTCTTCGTTTTGTCTGCATCTTCCGGATCACATCCCGGCATTCCCGCTCCTTCTGGGACGCGTCCCCGTAATCCCCCAGTGAGCCGAAGGCTTCTGCCACCCTCTCATATTCCTGTTCGCTCTGGGCATTATCCCGGCTTTCCATCGCCCGCCGGTAGAGATCCTTTTTTTCTTCCCCTCTGGCCTCCTCGGCCAGCCTGCGGCACCGTTTCGCCAGTTCCCGGGCGTCTTCGTAATCTCCCACCTCATCAAACATGACGGCTGCCGTCTCATAATTTTCTATCTTATAGGCAAACTGGACAATCAGTCTGTCCGCGTTCATTTTCTTTATCGCTCTCTGGTAGAGAACCTCCTGGGATTCACACACCAGAATATTGGATGTCTTCCTTTTATCTGCCATGCTCTGTCTCGTTTCCTCTCTTGCAGCCTGCTGCCGGCCCTGCCGGTCCGGATGCAGGATGGCCTCTGTAAATAGTCAAAAATCCCCCATAATTACAGTCATTCTACCATAGTATGCCCGGGTTTTCAAGATTCTTTCCCCTCCAGCACCATCCGGTACACGTCCCGCTTCCCGATCCTTCTGTCCTTTGCCACCGCCTTCATGGCGGCCTTCTGGTCCATCCCCCGGGACAGGTACAGATCCATGTGTTCCCGGATGTCCATCTCTTCCCAGGAGCGCCGCTCCTCCTCCCGCATCTCCTCCCGGCTTCTGCCTTCCATGACGATAACGCACTCGCCCTTTGGCTCCTGACTGCGGTAATACTCCAGGGCGCCGGAGAGGGTGGATAAAAAGACGGTCTCATGCTTTTTGGTCAGTTCCCGGCACAGGGTGATGCGCCGGTCTCCCAGATTTTCCAGCAGTTCCTCCAGCGTGCGCACCAGCCTGTGGGGCGCCTCGTAGAGGATCACCGTTCGGGTTTCGGTTTTCAGTTCCTCCAGGATGGTCTGGCGTTCCTTTTTATCCTGGGGAAGAAAGGCTTCAAAACAGAACCGGCGGGTGGGAAGGCCGGAGAGGGTCAGGGCGGTGACGCAGGCGCAGGCTCCCGGCAGGGAGGTGACCTCAATCCCCGCCTCATGGGCCAGGCGCACCAGATCCTCCCCCGGGTCCGAGATGCCGGGGGTGCCGGCGTCTGTGATCAGAGCTACATTTTTCCCCTTCTGCATCTGCTCCACCAGGTACCGGGCCTTCTCAATCCGGTTGTACTCGTGATAGCTGGTCATAGGGGTTTTAATATCAAAATGGTTCAGCAGCTTAATGCTGTTGCGGGTATCCTCCGCCGCGATCAGATCCGCTTCCCGGAGCGTGCGCACCGCCCGGAAGGTCATATCCTCCAGGTTCCCGATGGGGGTGGCGCACAGATATAATTTTCCCTGCATATCTATTCCTCCTGCACCGCTTTTCCTGCCTGAATCTGCATATTGTACAGTTCCCGCACTTCCCGGGTGTAGACCCCGGGCTTTTCATAAATAATCAGGGGCGGCTCCACCTTCACCCGGGGCCTGCCGTCCAGCAGGCACTCCACCAGCAGCATGTTGGGTTCTTTGTCCGCAAAGGGGTATACCAGCCGCAGACGCTTCGGCTCCAGCCGGTACTTGCCTAACGTCCGGATAATCTCTGCCATCCTGAAGGGACGGTGTACCATGTAAAATCTGCCCCGGGGTTTCAAAAGCCGTGCCGCCTGGCTTACCACATCCTCCAGGGTGCAGAGGATTTCATGCCGGGCCGCCGCCACTTCCGGGTTGGGGTTCACCAGGCCGTGGCTGGCCGTCATGTAGGGCGGGTTGCTGGTTACCACGTCAAAAGAGGCCGGCGGAAAAATCCTGTCGGCCTCCCTGATGTCTCCCCGGATAATGGAAATCTTATCCTCCAGTCCGTTCAGCTTTACGCTGCGGCCCGCCATATCCGCGCTGGCTTCGCAGATCTCCAGGCCGGCAAAAAATGCGCCTTCCGTCCTGGCCTCCAGCAAAATGGGAATCACGCCGGTTCCCGTACCCAGATCCAGCATGCGCTCCCCGCGCTTCACGCCGGCAAAGGCCGCCAGCAGCACCGCATCCATGCCGAAGCAGAACAGCCTGCCGTTCTGGATAATCCGGTACCCCTTCCGCTGCAGGTCATCCACCCGCTCCCCGGGGCGAAGCAGTTCTTCCATCAGTTATCCTCCAGGCCGGACAGGCCTTCCTCCAGCTCCAGCGCTTCCAGAAGCTCCAGTTCCAATTCTTCCTCCGGCTGCGTCTGTTCCTCTCTTTGCTCCTTTGCCCGGTCTTTTTTCCGGTCGTGATCCTTCTCTTTCGGGCGGTCTTTGGAGCGGTCTTTATTTTTCTTTCCGCCCTTCTCGCTCTTTTCGCCCTTCTCGTTTCTGTCGTTCCTGCCCGCGCCCTTTTCCTTTTTCTTTCTGGGCTTGAACTTCAGCTCGTTTACATCGTACTCCTGCAGCTCTTTCTCATCGTCCACATCCACCAGCACTTTTACCCGCTGGCGCAGCACGTTCACGCTGCTTACCTCTCCCTGCAGCCCGGAAGCGGTGGTCACTGTATCTCCCACTGCCGGCAGCTTGCTGTTCAGGTACTCGTAGGTTTCTTCCTCATTCTTCAGGCAGCACATCAGGCGGCCGCACACGCCGGATATCTTGGTGGGGTTCAGGGACAGGTTCTGGTCCTTGGCCATCCGGATGGATACCGGTGCGAATTCTGAAAGGAAGGTGCTGCAGCATAAGGGTCTGCCGCAGATGCCTACGCCCCCCAGGATTTTCGTCTCATCCCTGACGCCGATCTGGCGCAGTTCAATTCTGGTGCGGAACACCGCTGCCAGATCCTTCACCAGCTCCCTGAAATCGATTCTGCCGTCTGCCGTAAAATAAAACAGCACCTTATTGTTGTCAAAGGTATACTCCGCGTCAATCAGCTTCATCTCCAGGTTATGCTTGCGGATCTTTTCTTTGCAGATGGCCATGGCCTCCCGCTCTCTCTCCCGGTTTCTGGCCGCCTTGGCGTTGTCCTCCGCATTGGCCACCCGCAGCACCGGCTTTAAGGGCTGCACCACCTTTTCCTCCGGCATATCCTGTACCTTTCCCGTAACGGTTCCGTACTCAATCCCCCGGGCGGTCTCCACAATCACATGGTCCCCCGGCCGCATTTTATAATTCTTCGGATCGAAATAATATACTTTTCCCGCGTTCCGGAAACGGACTCCTACTATCTTAACCATTCTTACTCAGTTCTCCTTTATCGTCAAAAACAGAAGCTCCATGGTGAGCTCAAAATTCACATTGGCATCCAGCCTGATCTTGGCCTTCTGGATAGCCTTCAAAATCATCTCCAGCCCCTCGTAGGAGCTGGTGCTGGCATTGCTGCGGATCCCTTTCAGCTGATCCTTCAGGATAATGCCGTCCACATCCCGGGTCGCCTTAAAGTAAAGCACATCCCGGAACCATACGGCCAGAATGTCCAGGTAATCATGGACTGTGATCTTGTACTGCACCACATTTTTCACTGCGGCCACAATCTCATAAATGTCCATATCCTTCACATTGTTCAGCAGCTGCATGGCCGAAGCCTTGATGGCGTTGAAATTCTCCGAGGAAGCCAGGGACATGGCCCTGCCCACGCTGCCCTGGGAAAAAGCGGCGCAGATATCCGCCTGGTAATCCGGTATCTCCAGGTGCTCCATCAGCCAGGCTTTCACCTGACGGTCCGGAACCGGCTTCAAATTCAGCAGCACGCACCGGGACCGGATGGTATCCAGCAGAAGCCCGGCGTTTGTGGTCAGCAGCAGGATCACGGCGTAGGCGGGAGGCTCCTCCAGAGTCTTCAGCAGAGCATTCTGGGCCTGGGCCGTCATCTTTTCCGCCTCCGGCACGATATAAATCTTGTATTTCCCGTTGTAGGGCCTGATCTGCACGTCGTTTACCAGCTGGGCCCTTATCTCGTCCACCCCGATGCTGCCCGGTTTTTCATGGGTCACATGGATAATGTCCGGATGGTTCAGGCTGGCGGCCTGGCGGCAGGAATGGCAGCTTCCGCAGGCATCTCCCTCTCCCTTTTCACACTGAAGCGCCGCGGCAAACGCATCCGCTATGGTCCGCTTTCCGGTTCCCGCTTCCCCCTGAATCAGGTAGGCGTGGCTCACCTGTCCGGACACAACCGCCTGTTTCAGATGTTCGATTGTTGTCTCATGCCCTATAATTCCGCTAAATCCAGACATATCCGTCACCTCCGGCAAATTGCATACAAAGTCATAATAAGAATACCATATTCAAATGGTAAAGTAAAGTTGCAGGGCCTTTCCTGTGAACTAAAAAAGGGAATGCTGCAAAACTTGCAGCACCCCCGTCTCTGCAAACAAACAGGCCGCTTATTTTTTGCCCAGTTTTCCCATCACCCATACGCAGACCATGATGATCAGGATGGTAACGAAAATACCGGCCATACCTTTCCACATAATATCCAAAGCCGCCAGAACGGTTCCTGTATTCATATTCTTCGCCTCCCGCTATTTTCTATACGTTTCAAATCCAAGACTTCCGGATCAGCCCAGAAGAGAAGTTACCAGATTGATCACCATGCCGCCGGCAATTACGGAAGCAATCTGTCCGGATACGTTGGCGCCCGCCGCGTGCATCAGGATCACGTTGCTGGGATCTTCCTCCATGGCCATCTTCTGCACCACACGGGAGGACATGGGGAACGCGGAGATTCCCGCGCCGCCGATCATGGGATTGATCTTTTTCTTCAGGAACAGGTTCATAAACTTGGCCAGTAGCACGCCTCCGATGGAGTCCATCACAAAGGCGAACAGACCGATAGCCATAATCATAATCGTATCCAGCTTCACAAACTGATCCGCCCGCATGCTGAAGGAAATAGAGATACCCAGTAGCAGCGTGATCAGGTTGGCCAGATTATTCTGAGCCGTATCGGAAAGGGTTCCCAGCACGCCGCACTCCCGGATCAGGTTTCCGAACATCAGGAAGCCTACCAGGGCCACAGACTGAGGCGCCACAAATCCCACGATGATGGTTACCACGATGGGGAACGCGATCCTCATGGATTTGGAAACGGATGTGGGATTGTAATCCATATGGATTCTCCGCTCTTTTTTGGTGGTTACCAGTTTGATGGCGAAGGGCTGCACAATGGGCACCAGGGCCATGTAGGAGTAAGCCGCCACCGCAATGGCTCCGATATATTTGGAGTCCAGGATCTGGGATACCAGAATGGAGGTGGGGCCGTCCGCCGCGCCGATGATGGCGATGGAGGCGGAATCCGTCAGGTTGAAGCCCAGCAGGGCTGCCAGCAGAAGCGCTGCGAAAATACCGAACTGCGCGCCTGCGCCGAATAAAAACATGAGAGGCTGGGACAGCAGAGGTCCGAAATCAATCATGGCTCCGATACCGATAAACAGCAGAATCGGCATAGCCTCGGAGGCCTCAATGCCCACCTCAAACAGCCACTCTATAATACCGTTGCTGGCAATGCCGCCCTGCAGCGTCTGATTCAGCACGCCGGACAGGGGCAGGTTTACCAGGATCGCGCCAAAGCCCATGGGCAGCAGCAGCGAAGGCTCGTACTCCTTCTTGATTGCCAGCCAGATCAGCAGGATGCCCACACAGTACATCACAACCTGCTGCCATGTCAATGACAGTATACCTTCCAGTAAAAATTCCATGTCTCTTCCTCCTTCATCTTATGCTGTCCGTCTCTTCTGTCTTCAGAGTATCCGGTCCCGCAAACGGCCCTTTTTCTCTCGTTCCCGCAAAGGCCTTTATGATGTATTATAGTTTGCCCCGGAAGGGTCTGTCAAGAATTCTTTTGTGTTTCCCGGATGTTACGATTCACAGCCGCTTCAAACTTGACAACGGCTGTATCGCGCCTGCGCGTTAGCACCTGTTGTCAAGTTTGAAGCAGGACTGTGAAGCAGTCACCCCGCCCACATAAGCAGTCTTAGCTCCGTCAGGAGCGGGACTGGAGCCTCAAAGAGGCGACGAGTGCGCATGGGGCGGGGCGGCTGTGAATCGTAACTCCCGGATATAATCCGCCACCTCATCCATGCAGATTTTCCGGTCCTCATCATTGGAAAAACGCCGCTCGATTCCCGCCTCTTTCAGCTTTTCTTCTGAGAAGTCCCGCTGGTCTGCCAGGAACCGGCGGCACAGCTCCTCGTAGCTGGGACGGGCCTGTTTCCGCTCCCGTTTCAGCGCCCGCTCCAGCCGGTTCCCGTCCTCCACCTGGATGTAGATGGGGATCACCCGGTCCGGCCCGAAATAGTCCCGGATCTTCCGGTAGGATTCCAGCACGCCGATCCCCAGGTAGTCTTCCCTGTCCAGATCTATATGGTCGTCGTCCACGGTAAAATAGCTCCAGACGCCGTGGACCGTATGGTATTCCCGCAGCTCGATCACCTTCCCCGCCTGCCGCAGGCGAAGAAGTCCCGCTTCATCCGTAAAATGGTACTCTACCCCGTCCTGTTCCCTGGCCCGGATGGGTCTGGTGGTGTAGGGTATCAGGGGCTTCAGCCCCAGTTCCTGTCTCCCCAGCAGATTTTCATAGATGGTATCTTTTCCCGTAGAGCTTTTTCCCATTATGTAAAAGATATGGCCCATCTTTTCTCTCTCCCCTTTCATCCTTTTCTTTCCTATTTTAAAGAAGCCTCCGCTCCTCTTTTACTGTCCAGAGCCGCCTCATTCCGGGATCCTCCGGTCCCTGTATATCGTATCCCAGATCCCGCTCCCGCAGAATCTGCTCCAGCAGTTGGCTTCCAATCCGCTCCCCCGGCACCGCTAACGGCACGCCGGGCGGATACCGGAAGATGTATTCGCCGCTGATAAGACCCAGGCTTTCTTCCAGCAAAACCTGCTGCTGGGGGCTCTCCTCTGCCCTGCTGATGCTCATGGCCGTCTGGTTTTTAAAATACCCGGCAAATTTGCCGCTCTGCTGTTTCCGGCTTCTTCCTTCTCTTTTCTCCCGCTTCAGCCTCTCTTCCAACTGCCCCAGGGCTGTCGCCAGCCGCACAAAGCCTTCCCGGTCATCTCCCACGGAAGTCAGGGCCAGGGCATAGCTGCCCGCCGCCATCTCCAGCTCCAGACGGGCCTCCTCCCGCAAAAATTTCTGAATCTCCAGGCCGGTCAGCCCGGCCCGCTCTGCGCTGATCAGTATTTTGGAAGGATCATCGCTCTTTGGAAGCCGCAAAAGTTCCAGGTTCCCGGTCTCTCTTCGAAACCAATCCAGATGCCCTGCCAGTTCCCCGAAAAGCCGGTCTTTTTCTCGCTCCAGCAGGCCCACACACCGGTCGATGCCCGCCATCAGCACATAGCTGGGGCTGCTGGTCTGGTAAACCGCCAGCAGGCGCCTAAGCCTTCTTCTGTCCACCCGATCCCCCTGCACATGCAGCAGCGCCGTCTGGGTAGGGGCCGGAAGGGTTTTGTGCAGACTGTGTATCACCAGATCCGCTCCCTGCCTTACCGCGTTCTCCGGAAACAGGGGGTGCATCCCGAAATGGGCCCCGTGGGCTCCGTCCACGATCAGAGGGAGGCCCCGCCTGTG
This sequence comes from Candidatus Merdiplasma excrementigallinarum, assembly GCA_018713435.1. Lineage (GTDB taxonomy): Bacteria > Bacillota > Clostridia > Lachnospirales > Lachnospiraceae > Merdiplasma > Merdiplasma excrementigallinarum. The sequence continues at coordinate 2,383 of DVOS01000048.1, read as the reverse complement.
GGCGGCCCGGGCAATGGCAGCCACATCGCTGCAGACTCCGTTGTAGGTAGGCGAGGTGATAAAAACCGCCCGGACATCGGGGCAGGCTTCCAGCGCCGCCTCCGCATCCGCAGCCAAAATGGGGCCGTTAAGCTCCTCCCAAGCCTCCGCCTCCCCTTCCGGCACGAATTTCCCCGGGTACAGCCACACCGCTTCCAGCCGGTTTAAGGACAAGGCATGGTAAGCCGCCCGGTGGCTGTTTCGGGCCATCAGAATCCGTCCGGAGGGCACGCAGGCGCCTATGGCGCACAGAATCCCCGCCGTGCTGCCGTTTACCAGAAAATGGGTTTCCTCCGCTCCGTACAGCCGGGCTGCCCGCCGCTGGGCCTCCAGCAGGATCCCCTCCGGATGGTGGAGATTGTCAAATCCCTCTATTTCCGTAATATCAAACCCGAGAGGATCCCCCATACCCATTCCCAGGCGCCGCTTGTGTCCCGGCATATGGAAGGGGTAGTAATCGGAATCGCAGTACTTTCTCAGTTTTTCATACAGGTCTTCCATAGCTGGATCCTCCGGTTTCTTCTGTTCTTTTTCCGCCCGGCCTTATCGGCTGTTCTCCTCCAGAACCGTCCACACCGTGGGCCGCTCAAAGCCCAGCACCCAGGCCGCGATGCCTCCCAGGTCATACTCCTTTACCAGGGATGCCTTCAGGGCCAGCGATTCCTCTTCCTCCAGCCAGATCTCGCAGAGCGTGCCGTCCTCCACGGTCCAGGAAGCGTAATACTGGCCGGTCTGCTCGTCCCACACCGGCGTGACGCCGTAGGTCTCCAGGGTGGTGTCCACCGTGTCCATGCCGATGGCCTCGCTGGTGACCGTGGTGCTGCCGTCGCTGTTGGTGACGGTGTACCAGATCCTGGTGTAGAAAGGCACGCCGCTGATAATCTTTCGCGCCGGCACCGTCTCCAGCGTGCCCGTAATGCCGTTCTCCTCAAAGGACAGGGAGGCTACGCTTCCCGCCGCCTCCGAACCGGCATAATGCTCGTCGTATCCCATGACAATCACATAGTCCGCCACAATCCCCAGTTCCTGCCGGTTAAAATGCTGGTTGAAATCCATGGGAACCGGGATATCCACGGAGAAGACCAGGCCGTTTTTCCGGCAGGCGATAGACAGCTCCCTGGCGAACTGCACAAAGCTGTAGCCGTCCTCTTCCATAATATATTCAAAGTCCAGATTGATCCCCTCAATGCCCAGAGTCAGCGCCTGGTCCACCAGCCACTGGGTCATCTTTCTGCGGGCCTCTGTGGAGGACAGCAGCAGAGTGGTGTCCACATCCGGGCTGAAATTGTTCACCAGCCCCCAGATCTCCAGTCCCGCCTCATGGGCTGTCTGCACGTATTCCGCGCTGGCCAGGGAAGTCATATTTCCCTCATTATCCGCCACGGAAAACCAGGTGGGGGAAATCACATCCACGTCTGTCATCTGCTCAATATCCTGGCTCAGATAGCTGTTGGCCTCCTGCACGTCAATCTGGTGCCATACTACCGTGATTTTCTCATCCCGAGTCAGGCTGGAATACTCCTGCTCCTGAAACTCTCTGGCAACCTCCGTCTCCTGCACGTCTTCCAGCCGCCGGTTGGGCACATAGCCGATGTATCCGTCCTGCGTCACGACCTGGGACCAGTTCTCCATCTGCTCCAGCACCCGCACGGTATCCCCCTTCTCTGCTTCTGTGAGAATAGGGCTCTTGATGCCGCCCTGATAGCGCACCGCCGTATCCCGCTTTACTGTCGCTGTCGTCTGGGTTCCCCACTGGTACCGCACCAGCACATGCCGGGTTTCCGTATCCAGGGTATAGTCCAGGTTTGTATAAAGCTGCAGAAAATCGATGGACAGGTACAGGCCCGCCTCGTTCTGCAGCACAATCTCTCTGTCGTATTCGTTCTCTGCCCCGTCTATGGTGTAGGTCCGGCTGTTTACCGGAATCTCATAGGTTTCCAGCGCCGTGGTAAAGAGCATCTGGTTATTTCCCTCGTCCCAGTAAAATCTGGAATTGATCTGTTCCCTTACCATATCGTAATCCAGATAGAGGGACCCGTCCTGAAGCAGGGCCCGCTCCGGGGCGATGTGGTCCTGCAGCACCACTGCCGCCTGGTTTTCTTCCGGATAGCCGAAGTACGCCTCCGGATCCATTCTTTCATTTGTAGGCATATACCGCTGTATAACCAAAACGGCCGCGGCAATGACAATCACGCCGAGAGCGATGAGCACAGGGCCCTTTCTCCCTCTCCCGGCCTTCTTTTGTTTCTTATCCATATTTTTACCTCCCGGGAATCGGAGGTAGTGTCAAATACTACCTGTTTTTTTGTTTCAAAATATAATAAAAACCTTGATTTTAAGGGAA
>DVOS01000047.1 GCA_018713435.1 Candidatus Merdiplasma excrementigallinarum | reverse complement strand
AATGTATCCTGATCGACGCGTCAGCCGGTCAGATTAAATTTACGGCCAATGACATGGAACTGGGAATTGAGACGGTTGTAGAAGGAAGAATCGAATCCAGAGGAATCGTTGCGCTGGACGCCAGACTGTTTTCTGAAATTATCAGAAAACTGCCGGATAATGAGGTGACCATCGAATCCGATGAAAAACTGAATACGTCCATTGTATGTGAAAAGGCCAAATTTCATATTATGGGAAAAGAGGGAGATGATTTCTCCCAGATTCCCATGATTGAAAAGAATGATCCGGTGTGCATCTCCCAGTTTACACTGAAGGAAGTGATTCGCCAGACCATTTTTTCCATTGCGGTAAATGACACCAACAAAATGATGACAGGAGAACTGTTTGATATCAGCGGAAACGAGTTTAAGGTGGTTTCTCTTGACGGCCACCGGATTGCCATCCGCAAGATTGAGCTGAAGGAGAGCTATGAGCCCAGAAAGGTTGTGGTTCCCGGCAAGACCCTGACGGAGGTTTCCAAGATTCTGTCGGGAGAGACAGAGGATATGGTGAATCTTTATTTCACCCAGAATCACATTATGTTTGAGTTTGACCAGACCATCGTGGTGTCCAGGCTGATTGAGGGAAATTATTTCAGAATTGACCAGATGCTTTCCAGCGATTATGAGACCAAGGTGACCATCAACAAGAGGGAGATGCTGGACTGTATTGACCGGGCCACCCTGCTGGTGAAAGAGGGAGACAAAAAACCCATCATTCTGCATATTGACGATATGGTGATGGAACTGAAGATTAATTCTCAGATCGGTTCCATGGATGAAGTGATCGATATTCAGAAAGAGGGAAAGGATATTCTCATCGGTTTTAATCCCAAGTTCCTGATTGACGCCCTGCGGGTGATCGACGATGAGACGGTGGATATTTATTATGTAAATCCCAAAGCCCCCTGTTTTATCAGGGATGAAAACCAGACATATATTTATCTGATTCTTCCGGTCAATTTTGTGGCATAGTCTTTGCGGACAGAGGAAGAGACAGATACGTTTTCGGAAAGGAAGGTCCTGCTATGGAAACCATTGTGCTGCGGGATGAATTTATAAAACTTGGACAGGCGCTGAAGGCAGCCGGCCTGTGCGATACGGGAGCCCAGGCCAAGACGGTGATACAGGAAGGTCTGGTGTCGGTCAACGGCCAGGTGGAAACTCAGAGAGGAAAGAAACTGTACGCCGGAGATGAGGTTTCATTTGAGGGACAGACTGTTAAAATTGTGGATAAGTCATGAGAATTGAAACCATCAAGCTGGAAAACTACCGGAATTATGAGAGCCTGGAGCTGGAACTGGATCCGGGGACGAACCTGTTTTATGGGGATAATGCCCAGGGAAAGACGAATATTCTGGAATCTGTGTACCTGTGCGGAACCACCAAGTCCCACCGGGGCAGCAAGGACCGGGAGATGATCCGTTTCGGACAGGAGGAAGCCCACATCCGCATGGAGACTGTCAGAAAAGAGATTCCGTGCAGAGTGGATATGCACCTGAAAAAAAACAGGGCCAAGGGCATTGCCGTCAATGGGGTTCCCATTCACAAGGCCAGCGAGCTCATTGGTCTTGGAAATTTTGTATTTTTTTCACCTGAGGACCTGAACATTATCAAGAACGGTCCGTCTGAGCGAAGGCGATTTCTGGATATGGAACTGTGCCAGCTGAGCAGAGTATATGTCCATAATCTGATCAATTATAATCGGGTTCTGATGCAGAGAAACAGGCTGCTGAAGGACATCTCCTTTCACCCGGAATACAGAGATACCCTGGATATATGGGATGAACAGATGGCATCCTACGGCATAAGCCTGATCCGTTCCCGGGATGATTTTATCCGGGAATTAAATGGCATTATTTTTCCTATCCATGAAAGATTATCCGGAGGAAGGGAAGAACTGACGCTGCTCTATGAAAAAAATGTTTCAGAACAGGATTTCAGGGAACAGCTGGCGGGGAGCAGAGAGAAGGATATCCGCATGCGGGTGACTCATATCGGTCCTCACCGGGATGATATTCTTTTTCAGATAGGAGGAGTGGACATCCGCCGATTCGGTTCCCAGGGACAACAGCGGACAGCGGCCCTCTCCCTGAAGCTGGCGGAGATTGATCTGGTCCGGGAGAAGAGCAAGGATACGCCGGTGCTTCTTCTGGACGATGTGCTCTCAGAGCTGGACGCAAACCGACAGCGGTATCTGCTGGAGAGTATTTCAAGGATACAGACGCTGCTTACCGGTACCGGTATAGAAGAATTTGTAGAAAACCGTTTTCCCATCCACAGGCTTTTTTATGTGGAGGCGGGAAAAGTGACAAGACAGAAGTAAATTCATGTTAGGAGGAATTAAAATGGGCGTGGAATACGGCGCGGATCAGATCCAGATACTGGAAGGACTGGAGGCAGTTCGAAAGAGACCCGGAATGTATATCGGAAGCACCTCTTCCAGAGGACTTCATCATCTGGTTTATGAGATTGTGGATAATTCCATTGATGAAGCGCTGGCAGGATACTGCAGCAAAATTTCCGTGACCATTCATGAGGATAATTCCATAACAGTGATTGATAACGGAAGGGGCATTCCGGTGGGAATCAATGCGAAGGCAGGCATTCCCGCTGTGGAAGTGGTCTTTACCATTCTCCATGCCGGCGGGAAGTTCGGCGGCGGGGGATATAAGGTATCCGGAGGACTCCACGGAGTGGGCGCTTCTGTTGTGAACGCCCTGTCGGAATGGCTGGAAGTCGAGATTTTTATGCAGGGGAAAGTCTACAAGCAGCGGTATGAGCGGGGAAAGGTTATGTACAAGCTGGAGATCGCGGGACCCTGCGATCCTACCCTGACGGGAACAAAGGTAACCTTCCTGCCGGATAAGGAAATATTTGAGGATACGGTATATGATTTTGATACCCTGAAGCAGCGGCTGCGGGAGATGGCGTTTCTTACCAAAAATGTGAAGATTGAGCTGATTGATGAGAGGCCGGAAGAGAAAATTGAAAGGACTTTCCACTATGAGGGAGGCATCAAGGAATTTGTCACCTATCTGAACAAGGGGAAAACCCCTCTTTATCCGGACATCATTTACTGCGAAGGGGAAAAGGACGGCGTGCTGGTGGAAGTGGCCATGCAGCACAATGATTCCTATACGGAAAGTACCTACAGTTTTGTGAATAATATTACGACTCCGGAGGGAGGAACCCATCTTACCGGCTTTAGAAATGCCCTGACAAAGACGTTTAATGATTATGCAAGAGGCAACAAGCTTTTAAAGGACAGCGACCAGAACCTGGTGGGAGATGATATTAGGGAGGGCCTGACAGCCATTATCAGCATCAAGATCCAGGAGCCTCAGTTTGAGGGCCAGACCAAGCAGAAGCTGGGAAACAGCGAGGCCAGAGGCGCGGTGGAGAGCGTGGTGACAGACCAGCTGGAGATTTATCTGGAACAGCATCCCCAGGTGGCCAAGATGATCCTTGAAAAATCTATTATGGCCCAGAGAGCCAGGGAGGCAGCCAGAAAAGCAAGAGAACTGACAAGAAGAAAGTCCGCCCTGGAAGGGCTGGCCCTTCCGGGCAAGCTGGCGGACTGCACGGATAAGGATCCCTCCAAGTGCGAGATTTATATCGTGGAGGGAGATTCCGCAGGAGGATCCGCCAAGACGGCCAGAAGCCGGGCTACCCAGGCAATCCTTCCTCTGCGGGGAAAAATTCTGAATGTAGAGAAGGCCAGACTGGACCGGATCTACGGAAACGCGGAGATCAAGGCCATGATTACCGCCTTTGGAACAGGAATCCATGAAGATTTCGACATTACCAAGCTGCGGTACCATAAAATTATTATTATGACCGATGCGGATGTGGACGGCGCGCACATTGCCACCCTGCTTCTTACTTTCCTGTACCGGTTCATGCCGGAGCTGATCAAGCAGGGCTATGTGTACCTGGCTACCCCTCCTCTCTATAAGCTGGAGAGAAACAAGAAGGTCTGGTATGCCTACAGTGATGAACAGCTGGCCAATATCCTGAACGAAGTGGGAAGAGATCAGAACAACAAGATTCAGCGCTATAAAGGTCTGGGCGAGATGGATGCGGAACAGCTCTGGGAAACCACCATGGACCCGGAAAAGAGAATTTTAAAGAGAGTGACCATGGACGAAGCCCAGTCATCCGAGATTGACGTAACCTTCACTACTCTTATGGGCGACCAGGTAGAACCCAGAAGAGAATTCATCGAAGAAAACGCCGGCCGCGTCAAAAACCTGGATATTTAAGTTCAGAGCGACATAGAAACGGAAAAGCAGGACGTGCGCACTTGTGCGCAAAGGACTGATTTGACGGTTCGTAGGGTGGGCGGAACGCCCGCCCAGCCGCAGAGAGCTGCGAAGCAGCGAAAAGCCTTCGAAGAAGGCGATCTGCGGCATGGCGCTCTGAAAAGAGCGAAAAGCAGAAAAGCCTTCGAAGAAGGTGATCTGCGGCATGGCGCTCTGAAAAAGAAAGGATAAAGATAGGGGGACAAATCAGTGGAAGATAATATTTTTGATCAGATTCATGAGGTGGATCTGAAAAAAACCATGGAAGAATCCTACATCGACTACGCCATGAGCGTTATCGCTTCCAGGGCGCTGCCGGATGTAAGGGACGGATTAAAGCCGGTACAGCGAAGAGTGCTGTATTCCATGATAGAATTGAATAATGGACCTGACAAACCCCACAGAAAATGCGCCCGTATCGTGGGTGATACAATGGGTAAATATCATCCCCATGGAGACAGCTCCATCTACGGAGCGCTGGTAAATATGGCCCAGGAGTGGTCTACCAGATATCCCCTTGTGGACGGCCACGGAAATTTCGGTTCTGTGGACGGAGACGGAGCCGCCGCCATGCGTTATACGGAGGCCAGGCTCAGCAAGATCTCTATGGAGATGCTGGCGGATATTAATAAAGACACCGTGGACTTTGTTCCAAACTTTGACGAGACGGAGAAGGAGCCTACCGTGCTTCCCGCCCGCTTCCCCAATCTGCTGGTAAATGGAACCACGGGAATTGCGGTGGGTATGGCCACCAATATTCCTCCTCACAACCTGAAGGAAGTGATCGGAGCCGTGGTGAAGATCATTGACAACCGGGTGGAAGAGCAGAGAGATACCTCCCTCGAAGAGGTTATGGAAATTATCAAAGGGCCTGATTTCCCCACCGGCGCCATGATACTGGGTACCAGGGGAATTGAGGAAGCCTATCGCACAGGCCGGGGAAAAATAAGAGTGCGGGCTGTGACGGACATTGAGACCCAGCCCAACGGGAAAAGTAAAATTGTGGTGACAGAGCTCCCCTATCTGGTTAATAAGGCCAGACTGATTGAGAAGATGGCGGAGCTGGTGCGGGATAAGAAAATAGATGGCATTACCGCCATCACGGATGAATCCAGCCGGGAAGGCATGCGCATCAGTATCGACCTGCGCCGTGACGCTAATGCCAATGTGATTTTAAATCAGCTCTTTAAACATACACAGCTTCAGGATACTTACGGGGTCATTATGCTGGCCCTGGTAAACAATAAGCCCAAGGTACTGAACCTTCTGCAGATGCTGCAGTACTACCTAAAGCATCAGGAGGATGTGGTTACCAGAAGAACCCGCTATGATCTGAATAAAGCGGAAGAGAGGGCCCATATCCTGCAGGGACTGCTGATTGCCCTGGACAATATTGACGAAGTGATCCAGATTATCCGGGGTTCTAAAAACACCCAGGAAGCCAAGGAAGGCCTGATACAGAGATTTAAACTCTCCGACGCCCAGGCCCAGGCTATTGTGGATATGCGTCTGAGGACTCTTACTGGTCTGGAAAGAGAGAAGCTGGAGACGGAATACGCCCAGCTTATGAAAACCATCGAGGAACTGAAAGCGATTCTGGCGGATGAAAACCTGCTTCTGGGAGTGATTAAAAGAGAACTTCTGGTGATCGTGGACAAATACGGCGATGAGAGAAAGACCAGCATCGGATTTGATGTATTCGACATTTCCACAGAGGATCTGATTCCCAGGGAAAATGTGGTGATTACCATGACAAAGCTGGGATACATCAAACGGATGACAGAGGATAATTTCAAGAGCCAGAACCGGGGAGGAAAGGGCATCAAGGGAATGCAGACGCTGGATGATGATTACATCGACGAGCTGCTGATGACCACTACCCACCATTATCTGATGTTCTTTACGAACAAGGGAAGGGTTTACAGGCTGAAGGCTTATGAGATTCCCGAGGCGGGAAGAACTGCCCGGGGCGTGGCCATTGTAAATCTACTCCAGCTGATGCCGGACGAACATATTACGGCTCTGATTCCTCTGCGGGGATTTGAGGAAGGCCGGTATCTTTTCATGGCTACCCGAAACGGAATCGTGAAAAAGACGCCGGTGATGGATTACGCCAACGTAAGGAAGAGCGGACTGGCGGCTATCAGCCTGCGGGAAGATGACGAGCTGATTGAGGTAAAGGCCACAGATAATACAAAAGATATCCTTCTGGTGACAAAATACGGACAGTGCATCCGGTTCCATGAGACGGATGTGAGAAAGACGGGCCGGGTTTCCATGGGTGTGATCGGCATTAACCTGTCTGACGGAGATCAGGTGGTAGGCATGCAGATGAATACCCAGGGAGAATATCTCCTGGTGGTGTCGGAAAAAGGAATGGGCAAGATGACGTCGATCAGCGAATTCAGTCCTCAGAACAGAGGCGGCAAGGGCGTCAAGTGCTATAAAATCATGGAAAAGACAGGAAATGTGGTGGGAGCCAAGGCTCTGAACACAGAAAATGAGATTATGATGATTAATACAGATGGAATTATTATCCGTATGTCCTGTCAGGATATTTCCATACAGGGAAGAGTGACCTCAGGCGTGAAACTGATGAATCTGGGAGAAAATGAACGTGTTGCCAGCATTGCCCGGGTAAGAGAGAGCGAGCACAAGGATTCCGACAGCGAAAGCGAGGAAAACGCGCAGGAACAGCCTGAAGCAGGGCAGGAGGAAACACAGCCGATTGAAAGTTGAAAGGTACGGGTATGAAAAGTTTAAAAAAAGCAGCGGCAGTTTGGGCGCTGGCGGCTGGAATGACTGTTCTGACAGCCGGGTTTTGTATGGCCGCCCAGACGGAACAGACAGGAGAAGCCATGGAAAGCAACGGCTATGTGGTAGGGATCGATCCAGGACATCAGGGTTCCTGGGTGGATATGAGCGATACAGAGCCTGACGGTCCGGGATCGGAAAATTACAAAGCCAAGTCATCCACAGGAACGCAGGGAAGCTATACGGGAGTGCCGGAGTACGAACTGAATCTGCAGATTTCCCTGGCTCTCAGAGAGGAACTGGTAAGCAGAGGATATGGGGTAATCATGACCAGAGAGGATAATGATACCGCCATCAGCAACTCTGAGAGGGCTCTGAAGGTGGCCCAGGAGGGCGGAGATATTTATGTGCGGATCCACGCCAACGGAAGCGAGGATTCGTCCGTGAACGGAGCGCTGGGCATGTGTCCGTCTCAGGCCAATCCTTATGTGCCTCATCTGTATGAGGACAGCTACCGGCTTTCGGAGTGCATATTAAACGCTTACTGTGATGAAGCCGGATTTGCCAACCTGGGAATCCAGTATTACGACAATATGTCCGGCATAAACTGGAGCCAGGTTCCGGTGACAATTCTGGAAATGGGTTTTATGACAAACGAAAGCGATGACTACGCCATGCAGGATCCCACCGTCCAGCAGCTTATGGTTATCGGAATCGCCGACGGCATCGACCAATACTTTGGATTATAAGTTCAGAGCGACATAGAAGACGGAAAGAAGTACTCCCCCACTTGTGGGAGGAGGACTTTCTTGACGGATTCGTAGGGCGGGCGGAACGCCCGCCCAGCCGCAGAGAGCTGCGAAGCAGCGAAAAGCCTTCGAAGAAGGCGGTCTGCGGCATGTCGCTCTGAAAAGAGCGGAAAGCAGGAAAGCCTTCGAAGAAGGCGATCTGCGGCATGTCGCTCTGAAAAGAGCGGAACGCAGGAAATGCTTCAAAAGGACTTCATTGCTTCCGGTACATCCGGTGTTCACTTTGTCCTATCGACATCTGTCCGCAGCAAACGGAATATTCCGCCTGCTGCGGAACATCTGTCTCGGACATGTGTACACCTGGATGTACCGGAGGCAAAAAAACTCCTTTTTGTAACTTTTCCTCACATTTAGATTTAGATGGAAAGAGAATGTTTTTTCATCATGAATTTCATGATTTTGCGATATTCTCTTTTGTGACGGATTCGCAGAGTGTTCTGAAAAATGAAGGGGAAAGAACAGTTTGAAGAAAAAGAAATCATCCCTCAATTTATTTCTTGTGATTTTAATAATTGTCCTGCTTTGCGCGGCGGCAGTTCTGGCAGTTCTGCTGAGCCTGCCCTCTTCCGATAACAGAAGGAATACAGAGCAGCAGGATATACAGACAGAGGCGGATTCTTATCTGCTTCAGGAAGAGACAGAGGAGACAGAAAGTGAGACAGCCGCCGGGGCAGAAACAGAGCTTTCTTCTGATCAGGAGATAGAAACGGAAACAGAAACAGAGACAGAAACAGAGACAGAAGAGCCGGAGACCGAAACAGAAGAGTTTCCGGAGGACGAGCCGATCCCCGGGATTGTGGAAAAAGAACTGGCCTCCAGAGAGGCTCTGGGGGAAACCTGGTCGGTGGCGGTTAAAACTCTGGAGGAAGGAAAAGAAAATCCCTTTTCCTGCGGCTACCATGCGGATGAAAAAATGCAGTCTGCCAGTGTGATTAAAGTGTTTATTATGGGGGCGGTATATGACAGGATGTGTTATCCCTCCTCCCTGGACAGACTGATCAGTATGCAGGAGTCCTATGAGGGAGAGCTGCGGGATCTTCTGGAACAGATGATTACGGTCAGCGACAACAACGCGGCCAACCGGCTGATTGAACTTCTGGGACAGGGAGATTTCCAGGCCGGGGCCCGGGTGGTCAATCAGTTCTGCCGGGAAAACGGTTTTGACTCCACCAGCGTGGGACGGAGATTTCTGGAAGAAAATCCTTCCGGTGAAAATTATACCAGCGCTGCGGACTGCACGGAAATTCTCTACAGGATCTGGAATGGAACCTGTGTGGGAGAGGAAGCCTCTGGAAAAATGCTGGAAATTTTAAAACAGCAGACCAACACTTCCAAAATTCCCGCAGGACTTCCCCAGGGAACCCAGACTGCCAATAAGACGGGAGAAATGCCGGAGGGATATAACCTGGGATGTATAGAAAATGACATGGCTGTTGTTTTTTCAGGAGACAGCGGCTATATTCTCACAGTTCTGTCCAACAATCTGGGTGGGAGAAACAGCGAGGCCCAGCAGGTGATCCGGAATATTTCCGGGGATGTATGGAAATGGTACGAAAACAGATAATAGAATAAAGAAGAAGAGAAATACTGGTACTTTCTGAAGGAAGGCATTAGCCTGCACATAGAGAGAGTGCCGGTATTTTTATTTTTCTGTAGGATTTATTTTTATGTTATCTAATTCAAATTTGAGACTTTTATTTTCATTTTTTAATATTTCAATCTGATTTCTCAAAGACATAATTTCCTGGTTATTTTTTTCAAATTCAAAATAAAAGTTTGAAAAATATTTTTGTAAAACCAGTGTTTCAATTTGTTTATATGTATCAGAAGAAGGAAGAATTCTTCCATTTTGTTGATAAAGAATTCGGTTTATACTTAAAGTCCTGATATCATTAAGTTTTAGAACAGAGTCGTGTGTGATAAAAGGAAAGTCTTTACATTTGAGAAGAAATAAATCACTTTTAGATTTTGGAGAATCGACAGAATGATAGATATCAGGATATTTATCAGGATCATAGGAAAATATAGGAAGTACATAGATTAATTTTTTCTTTACTCCAATTACCAGACCACGGTGTTCGTAAGACATTTCCGGGATATAATTTTTTCCAAATTCAAATTGATATATTTCACCTTTTTTTACAGTTCTGTTTTGGAAAGATTTTTTTCTATTATCAGCCCATCTAATATCTGATTTGGAAAAACGATCAATTTCATCGGGATTAAATATTTCGGACATGATTGCTTCATTTGTTTTGATTTGAGATTTTAAATAGTTTTTCAATTTAAGATATGCTCCTTTAAATTAGATATGTATTTATACCAGAAAAATAAGGGTACGGTATTCACCATACCCTGCCTGGCGCACCAGGGAGACCTCGTCGGTCAAATTGTATTTTGCCGATAACCTTGTCGGTCAAAAACAGTTTTAACAGATAGGAAGAAGCTATAAAAACCTCTAAAAATATTATATACGATTTTTTGAAAAAATCCAGTGTTTTCGATTATGTCAGATAAAAAAATAAAATGCGGATTGACGGGAGAATAAGTAACGTTTATTATAGAAAATACAGGAAATAATATTATAAGTGAATTATACAGGCGGAAAAAAGATGAAGATTAGAGCGGCGGCTGCTATAATTGCGGCCAGGGTGCTCAGCTTTCTGTGCAAGGCGGCCGGCAGGCAGGGCGTGACAATGGCCGGAAAAATTGCGCTGAAAATTGATCCCAATATTTTAAAATATCTGGCCGGACAGGTGCGGGAAGGAATTTTCGCAGTCTGCGGCACCAATGGAAAAACGACCACAAACAACCTGCTCTGCTCCGCAGTGGAGTCAGAGGGAAAGAAACTGGTATGCAACCATACCGGTTCCAATATGCTGGCCGGTGTGGCGGCGGCTTTCGTGCTGGCGGCCCGCTGGAACGGAAAGCTGGATGCGGATTATGCCTGCATTGAGATTGATGAGGCTTCCACCGTAAAGGTATTTCCCCATTTCAAACCGAAGTGGATGGTGATTACCAATCTTTTCAGGGACCAGCTTGACCGGTACGGCGAAATTGACAGCACCATGAAGCTTCTGGAGCAGGCTATGGATATGGCTCCGGATATGAAAATCATCGTGAACGGAGATGATTCCCTGTCCGCTTATCTGGCCCTGGAGAGCGGGCATCCCTATGTGACCTACGGCATCAGCCAGAAGGTGTTTGACGAGCAGGACAGCCATGAGATCCGGGAGGGACGCTTCTGCAAACGGTGCGGGGCCCGGCTGGAGTATGATTTCTATCACTACAGCCAGATCGGAGTGTATCACTGCCCCTCCTGTGGATTTGCCAGACCGAAAATTGATTTTGACGCTTCCGGGATCCGTATGGAGCAGGGGCTGGAATTTGATGTGGAAGGACGCCATATAGCGGCAAACTACCGAGGATTTTACAATATCTACAATATTCTGGCAGCTTACAGCGCGGCCAGGACAGCGGGGCTGAAGCTGGATCATTTCGACCGGGTGCTGCGGGACTTTAACCCCCAGAACGGGAGAAACGAGCTGTTTCAGATAGGAAATACCAGGGTGCTTCTGAACCTGGCCAAAAATCCTGCCGGATTTAATCAGAACATTTCCGCAGTGATGGAAGATACCTCTCCCAAGGATCTGATCATTGTGATTAATGACAACGCCCAGGATGGAACAGATATTTCCTGGCTGTGGGATGTGGATTTTGACCGCTTCGCGGCCGACAATATCCATTCTGTCACGGTCAGCGGAATCCGGTGCCAGGATATGCGGCTTCGGCTGAAATATGTGGATATAAAGGCCGATCTGATCGAGGATGTGAAAACAGCCATTTCCAGAAGACTTCAGGATGGCTGCGGAAACCTGTATGTGCTGGTGAACTATACGGCTCTTTATTCCACGCATAATATTCTCAGGGAAATGGAAAAATAAAAGCAAAAGAGGATAAACCATGAAAATAACCATCGGACATCTGTACCCGGATCTGCTGAATTTATACGGAGACCGGGGAAATATCCAGTGTATGAAAAAAAGGCTGGAGTGGCGGGGCATCGAGGCGTCTGTGAAGGAATTTTCCCTGACAGATCCGATTGATTTTGCCGGTCTGGATATTGTGCTTCTGGGAGGAGGTTCTGACCGGGAGCAGATGCTGGTGTGCCGCAGGCTGCAGGAAATCAAAAAGGACTTTCAGGATTATGTGGAAGACGGAGGCAGCGTCCTGGCGGTATGCGGAGGCTATCAGCTTCTGGGCCATTATTACGACACAGATGAGGGCCGGATAGAAGGGCTTTCTCTGGTAGACCTGTACACCAGGCAGGGAAGTCCCCGGCTGATCTCCAATATTGTGATCGAAAACGAACAGTTTCCTTTTCCCATCACAGGATTTGAAAATCACGGAGGCAGAACATACATTAATGATAACCGGCCTCTGGGAAAGGTTTCCTTCGGATTTGGAAATAACGGGGAGGATCATGAGGAGGGAGTCCTGTATAAAAATGTGGTGGGCACTTATCTCCACGGCCCTCTGCTTCCCAAAAATCCCCACGTCTGCGATTATCTGCTGAAGAACGCTCTGGAGAGAAAATACGGTGCGGGAGATCTGGAGCCCCTGGATGATGAACAGGAAATAGAGGCAAACCGGTATATTGTAAACCGGTTTGTAAAATAGATGTGAGGTGTGAAAATGAAAAAATTTCTTTTTCTGCTGGCAGCTCTCTGCCTGCTGGCTTCCATTCCCTTTACAGTATACGGCGAGGAAGAAGAAACAGAATATATTCCGGAGGAATACTATGACCCTGTTCAGACAAATGAACTGAAGGGCTGGCCCCAGGGACAGGCAGTTCAGGCTGCGGGAGCCGTGGTGATGGATCTGGATACAAATGCGTTTCTGTACAGCAAAAACGCCCATGAAAAAATGTATCCTGCCAGCATAACCAAGATCATGACGGCCATGATTGTCCTGGAGCATACGGACATGGAGGAAGAGATTACATTCTCAGAGATTGTCTATGATATTGAGAGCGACAGCAGTCATGTGGGGATCCAGCCGGGGGAGAAAATGACTATTAGACAGGCGCTGAACGCCCTTATGCTGGAATCTGCCAATGATGTGGCCAACGGGCTGGCAGAGTACGTGGCCGGCAGCGTGGAGGCTTTCGCGGATCTGATGAATGAGAAGGCACTGTCTTTAGGCTGTGAGAATACCCATTTTACAAATCCTCATGGACTTCACAACGAAAATCATTATACCTGCGCCTATGATATGGCTCTGATTGCTCAGGCCGCCTATGAGATGCCGGAATTCAGAGAACTGGTATCCACTACGCTGTTTTACTGTCCGGAGACGAATCTGACGGAAGAAGAACGGTATTTTGTGAATCATCATCAGATGATCCAGGAAGACAGTGAGTATTATACGGACTGGTGTAAGGGAGGGAAAAACGGCTTTACGTCAGACGCCTGGAACACGCTGGTTACCTTCGGGGAAAAGAACGATATGAGGCTGGTCTGCGTCCTTCTCCATGAAAACGGGGCGGACATGGCCTATCGGGAAACCACGGATCTGATGAATTATGGATTTGACCAGTTTTCCAGAAAACAGATGGAGAAAGAACAGGCATTTCCTACCTTTTATCAGTCTATGAAGCTGGATTATCCGGGAATTGTCTCTTGGGATTTCCAGGCCGATGATCTCAAACAGCCGATTGCCGTGATGACAGAACAGCCGATTGTCACAATTCCCAACAGTTTTACGGGAGATGAACTGACATCCGTTGTGAACGTCAGCGGTAGGGGCGGGGAAATTTCCTACAGCTATGAAGGCTGGTACGTGGGAAAGGGAAGCATGGCCCTGACCCCTCTTGTCTCTTCTGTATCCCTGCCTTTTGAAAAGAAGCTGGATCCGGCTTCCATCACGGTCAGCGCTAACAGTGAGATTGAGCAGACTGCTCTGACTGTGTTCAATCAGACCAAGGAAGTTTTGAGCGGAGCCTATGAAGCGGTCAGAGGTTATGTGGAAAACAATACGCTGATGGTGACGGGCATTGGAATTGTAGTACTGGCTGTCCTTGTGCTTGTCATTGTAATTCTGTTTATCCGCTGTACCAGGGAGTCCCGTATCCGAAGGCGCCGCCGGCAGGAAGAAAGAGAGCGCCTCAGAATGGCGGAGGAAATTGACCGTAAGACTGCTTCCGAGATTGAGCAGGAACTGCGGGAAGCCATGGAACAGGAAAGACTGCGGCAGGAAAGACATGCCGCCCGGATGGAGGCGGAACGGCTGGAAGAAGAAAAGCTGCGGGAAACCGAAAAAATCATAGAGGAAATCAATAAAAAATAGAAGATAGAAGAAAGGATGGAAGAATATGAACTGGGTTGCACCGATTAAAGACGAGGAGACACTGGAAAAATTTAAAGAGAAGCTGAGAGAGATAGACGACAAATATTATATTATGTTTGAAATTGGCGTAGGAACGGGACTTCAGCTTCAGGAAATCCTGAAATTTAAGAATAAAGATCTCAGAGGCAAAGAGGAGATTGAAGCTTACATAGGAACAAAAAATGTAAAGAGAACTTTCCGCATTTCTCCGGAACTGCAGGAAATAATCAGGGCCTACACAGAGGGAAAGGATCCGGAGGCTTATCTGATTCTGGGCCATTCCAGTTCACCGGCTCCTCTCTCCAGAGAGCAGGCTTACCGGGCTTTAAAGAGCGCGGGGAAGAGCATTGGACTTACCTCCATCGGCGCCCAGACCATGCGGAAAACCTTTGCCTGGAGATACTATAAAGCTACCGGCGATATTTATTATCTCCAGAATCTCCTGAATCATGCGTCTCCTTCCATTACATACCGCTACATCGGGGAAAAGCCCAATGTGGAGGTTGTTCTGAAAAAGATGACACCGGAAGAGAACGAAAGAAGCCGCTATATGCTCTATCGGGATGATAACGGCAAAAAGCGTATGGAAGCTATCAAGGATACCATGAATGAATTGGAAGCCGAGATGCAAAATCCCTGCAATAATGACGCTTTTTACGGTAAAGTGGACTGCCTGCTGACAGAGATCGAAGAACTGATCCGAAATTTCCGGGAAACCAAGTAAGCTATTTTTCACGTGTATGGAAGGTGCGTTTCAGGCGGCGTTTCAGCCTGAGCACCTCCTGCTTCTCCCGGATGGAATAGGCCTCTTCATCTCCCACCAGCTTCAGAGTTTTTACCACATAATAGGTTCCATCTGTATGCTGGCGAATCCTGGCTTTTCCTTTCAGCCAGCCATGGGTGTCACACCAGGCCAGGCAAAAATAATTGCGGCCTCCTCCGGAGAACCATCTTACTTTTTTCCTGGCATTTTTGCGGCACAGGCAGCAGCGGGTGGAAGAAACGACCCGGTCTTTCAGCGCTTCCGTTTTACTGGAAAAGGGCTTGGAAACAAATTTGTAGTAGGTAGGGTACTGAATATGAATCTCCTGACGCCGATTTTGGGGCGTGCGGTAATAATCCACAGAAGAGTTGGAAAGAATCTGCTCGTCCGTGAGATATTCCATGATCTTTGCGGTATAGAGGGCATCGTCATAGGCGTTGTGAAAAGGCGTTAATTTTGGTATCTGCAGATAATCTACCGCAAATTCCAGACCCCTCCGGGTTTTCCGGTCTTCGTAGACAATGCTGAATATTTTCTGAATATCGTAATAAAACAGGGGAAACGGGAAAGGGTTTTCCATATGGTGCCAGGCAAAATTTCGCTGCAGTTCCATCAGATCTCCGGGCCCCCAGGTACAAAAGAGGGCGTCCTCTCCGCACCACTCCATAAAAGCAGCGGATGCCTGTGGAAAGGTGCGTTTACCGGCCAGATCCTTTTCCTCAAGGGAGATGATTTCTCTGGTCATCCGGTGCAGCGTCCTGTAGACCACAGGGCGGATTATTTCATGAAAATGATCGGTGATTTCATGCTTTTCATTCACTTTTACAGCGCCGATCTCAATGATTTCAAAGGGGAGAAGATGCTCCTCTTTTTCTTTTCCCTCCGGACACTGGTTCCATTCCAAATCCAAAACAATGTAGTTCATACCGTTTCCTCCGGCGGTTCCCAAACCGCGGTTTTTCTGCTTCTTTTGCCCCATTTTATCCTGAATGTACAGTATACACAGTTTTCCCGCAAAATACAAGTTTCAGCCGGCAAAAGATCCTCTTCGGCGATTTGTACAGATTATCAGGATATTTCCGTCAATTTAACCACAGAAAGGGAGGAAGAGGAGCTTTCCGGTCATTTGTCACAAGGGTTTGAAAAAAAGTTTGTCTACTTCCTCCATGGTGGAAACGGGGAATGTCTGGTATGCTGGGTTCATCTGAAAAGAACAGGAAAAACCTGCGAAAATAAAAACATACAGGAGGAGAGAGTATGGCAAGTTTATCACTGGAGCATATTACGAAGGTATATCCCAACGGGTTTGAAGCTGTGAAGGACTTCAATCTGGAGATCGAGGACAAGGAATTTATCATTTTTGTAGGACCTTCCGGCTGCGGAAAATCTACAACCCTGCGAATGATTGCGGGCCTGGAGGAGATTACCTCCGGTACGCTGAAAATCGGCGACAGAGTGGTAAACGATGTGGAACCCAAGGACAGAGATATCGCCATGGTGTTCCAGAGCTACGCTCTGTATCCCCATATGACGGTGTATGACAACATGGCATTCAGCCTGAAGCTGAGAAAGACTCCCAAGGACCAGATTGACAAGATGGTGCGGGAAGCGGCCAAGATCCTGGATCTGGAGAAGCTGCTGGACCGGAAGCCCAAGGCTCTTTCCGGAGGCCAGAGACAGCGTGTGGCCATGGGACGTGCCATTGTGCGTAATCCCAAGGTGTTCCTGATGGATGAGCCTCTGTCCAACCTGGACGCCAAGCTGCGCGTACAGATGAGAACCGAGATCTCCAAACTGCACCAGAGACTGGGAGCCACTATCATCTATGTAACCCATGACCAGACCGAGGCCATGACCCTGGGCACCCGGATTGTAGTAATGAAGGACGGCGTGGTACAGCAGGTAGATACGCCTCAGAATCTGTATAACGCCCCGGCAAACCTGTTTGTGGCGGGATTTATCGGCTCTCCCCAGATGAACATGCTGGACGCCGTGGTGGAAGTAAGCGGACAGGATGTATTTTTGAAGGCAGGGGATGGAACGGGAATCAAACTTCCCGCCGGAAAGGCAAAGAAGCTGATTGACGGGGGATACGCCGGGAAAACGGTGGTGATGGGTATTCGCCCTGAGGATATGACGGATGAGGAGGATGTCATCGTCAGCTCCCCGGCTGTGATGGAAGCCAGGATCGAGGTATATGAGCTTTTGGGCGCCGAGGTATACCTGTACTTCTCCGTAAACGGCAGCAACATGACCGCCCGGGTTAATCCCCGCACCAAGGCCAGAACCGGCGATACGGTGAAATTCGCCCTGGATGTGGATAAGATCCATGTGTTTGACAAAGAGACGGAGCTGACGATTACCAACTGATAAAAAAATCTGAACATAGCGCGGCAGTGTTTCCTGCCGTAAATGGGGCCATAAAATTTCGCATTGAATTTTATGGCCCTTTTTTGTAAAATGTGATAGATCACTGAGAGTACGGGATACAGGAGGACAGGTATGATTTCAGCTCAGGTAATTAAGAATACCATTGAAGAATTGAGAAGTATTACAAAGATAGATTTCTGCGTGCTGGATCAGGAGGGAAGTCAGGTGGCCTCCACCTGGGAGATGACGGAGTTTTCCCAGGAGACGGTCAGACAGTTCGCCCGGTCCATGGCGGACAGCCAGGAGATGCAGGGCTGTCATTTTTTTAAAGTGTATGATGAGAAAGTGCCGGAGCTTGTGCTGATTGTCCGGGGTACGGGAGAGGACGTATATATGATGGGAAAGGTGGCGGTCTGCCAGCTCCAGGGACTGCTCACGGCCTACAAGGAAAGATTTGACAGAAACAATTTTGTGCAGAATCTGCTGCTGGACAACCTGCTGCTGGTGGATATCTATAACAGGGCGAAAAAGCTTCACATTGCGGCGGAAGCCAGAAGAATTGTCTACATTGTGGAGACAAAAAATGAGCAGGACAGCACGGCCATGGAGATTATGAAGGGACTTTTCGGAACGGGAGGAAAAGATTTTATCACCGCCGTGGATGAGAAGAGCATCATTCTGGTACAGGAGCTGGGAGAGCGGGAAGAGTATGACACGGCAGAGCAGACCGCCCGGATGCTGTGCGATATGCTGAACGCGGAGGCTATGTCCAGCGTGCGGGTGGCCTACGGCACCATCATCCAGGAAATCCAGCAGGTTTCCAGATCCTACAAGGAGGCCAGGATGGCGCTGAACGTGGGGAAAATTTTCTACAGTGAAAAGCGGATCCACGCCTACAACCGGCTGGGGATCGGAAGGCTGATCTATCAGCTTCCCGTGAACCTGTGCGAGATGTTCATGAATGAGGTATTTACGGACCAGATGCCGGATTCCTTTGACGAGGAGACCCTGACCACCATCAACAAGTTTTTTGAGAACAGCCTGAATGTGTCCGAGACGGCCCGGCAGCTGTTTGTTCACAGAAATACCCTGGTTTACCGGCTGGAAAAACTGCAGAAAAGCACCGGCCTGGATATAAGGGTATTTGACGACGCCCTCACCTTTAAGATCGCCCTCATGGTGGTCAGCTATATGAAATATATGGAAAAAGAAGAAACCTGAAAAAAGACTTGACGAAACGGCAAAAAAGCTGTAAGGTGTTCTGGTAACAAAATAAAGAATTTTGCTTTTCTCTTATTCAGAGTGGCGGAGGTACAGAGGACCTGTGAAACCACGGCAACCCCGATCATCGGAAGGTGCCAACCTGAGCGAGTGAACTCGAACAATAAGGGGATTTGATGATTGTATGATTGAGTCCGCCTTTTTGGCGGACTTTTTTATACCGTAAAAGAAAAAAAGTCTCCGGTGTGAAAAGCAAACAGCAGAAAAAAGAAAGGAACATACCATGGAGAAATTATTATTTACATCTGAGTCCGTGACAGAAGGCCATCCGGACAAAATGTGCGACCAGATTTCCGACGCCATTCTGGACGCGCTGCTGGAGCAGGATCCCATGAGCCGGGTTGCCTGCGAGACAGCCACCACCACCGGCATGGTGCTGGTGATGGGAGAGATCACCACAAAGGCTTATGTGGATATTCAGAAGATCGTGCGAGATACGGTCCGCGAGATCGGGTACACCAGAGGAAAATACGGCTTTGACGCGGATACCTGCGGCGTAATCACCGCCATCGACGAGCAGTCCACCGATATCGCCATGGGCGTGGACCGGGCTCTGGAGGCGAAGGAAAACCAGATGAGCGAGGACGAGATCGAGGCCATCGGCGCCGGAGACCAGGGCATGATGTTCGGCTATGCCACCAACGAGACGGAGGAGTATATGCCCTGCGCCATCTCCGTGGCCCACAAGCTGGCCCGTCAGCTGACCAAAGTAAGAAAGGACGGTACGCTGAACTATCTTCGTCCCGATGGAAAAACCCAGGTGACGGTGGAATATGATGACGGAAAGCCGGTGCGCTTTGACGCAGTGGTGCTCTCCACCCAGCATGATCCGGATGTGAGCCAGGAGCAGATTCACAAAGACATTAAGAAATATGTATTTGATGAAATTCTGCCGAAGGATATGGTGGATGAAAATACGAAATTCTTTATCAATCCCACAGGCCGGTTCGTGATCGGAGGCCCCCACGGGGACAGCGGCCTCACCGGAAGAAAAATTATTGTGGACAGCTACGGCGGATACGCAAGACACGGCGGCGGAGCCTTCTCCGGCAAGGACTGCACCAAGGTGGACCGTTCCGCGGCCTATGCGGCCCGCTATGTGGCAAAGAACATAGTGGCTGCCGGTCTGGCGGACAAATGCGAGATTCAGCTCTCCTACGCCATCGGCGTGGCCAGACCCACCTCCATCATGGTGGACACCTTCGGAACCGGAAAGCTGTCGGATGAGAAGCTGACCGAGATTGTCCGCACCCATTTTGACCTGCGCCCCGCCGGCATCATCCGGATGCTGGACCTGCGCCGTCCCATTTACAAGCAGACCGCCGCTTACGGCCACTTCGGCCGCAACGACCTGGATCTGCCCTGGGAGAAGCTGGACAAGGTGGAGGAACTGAAAAAATACTTATAAAAATTTCATGGAGGGTGCTGCAAATCATGATATTCATGATGAAGCAGCACCCTTTTTTTATAGAAAATTTAGAAGTATCCCCCTTTCTTTAGATGCGAAAGAAACGGGGGTGTGCTATACTGATTGAGAGATAACGGGACTTGCGCCCTGTTTTTCATACAGAGTCAGACCGAAAGAAGGGACAATGGGATATGAAATTAAAGACCAGACTGACCATTGCGTTCTGTGCGGTGATTCTGATTCCCATTGTTCTGTGCGGAGCTGCGATTCTGGTTTTCAGTCAGTACCAGATCAAATCCATTGAAAAGACATACGACATTGATTTCAGTTTAGGCAGTTTTTCAAGCTCCATTCAGATTATCAGCCGGTCTACGGAGAGGGTCCGGGAGCAGCTGCAGGACAAAGCGGATACAGATCCGGACAGTTTCCTGAATTTTTCTTTTCTCCAGGAAATCAACAGTGAACTGAATGAAAAATATTCCTATCTGCTGGTGCGCCGGGACGATGAGATCTTTTATCAGGGCACGGAGGAAAATGTGGACGCCCTTTTCGAGCAGCTGCCGGCTTACGGGGAGCGGGACATTTCCGGAAGCGTCTTTATCGGAAGCGAGGCAAAAGCCCTGGTAAAGCAGGTGGATATCGCTTTTACGGACGGATCCCGGGGAAGCGCCTTTATTGTCACCTCCGCCTCCGCCGTTCTGCCGGAGATGCGGATGCTGCTGATAGAGATGCTGATCGCTATTATTCTGATCCTGATTTTTACCGCGTCCCTGATGGCGCTGTGGATCTATACGGGCATTAACCGGCCGCTGAACAAGCTGAAGGAGGCCACGAACCGGATCCGGGAGGGAAATCTGGACTTTACCCTGGAACCGGAGGGAGACGGGGAGATCAGCAATCTGTTCCGGGATTTTGAGGCCATGCGGCAGCGGCTGAAGGAGTCCGAGGAAGAGAAGGAGAAGTACGACAGGGAGAATAAAGAGCTGATCAGCAACATTTCCCATGACCTGAAGACCCCCATCACCACGGTAAAGGGATATGTGGAGGGCATTATGGACGGGGTGGCGGATACCCCGGAGAAGATGGACCGCTATATTAAAACCATCTACAACAAAGCCAACGACATGGACCGGCTGATCAACGAGCTTACCTTTTATTCCAAGATCGATACAAACCGGATCCCCTATACCTTTAATAAGATCAATGTGGCGGAATACTTTGAGGACTGCGCCGAGGAAGTATGCCTGGATCTGGAGGAGCGGGGCATCCAGTTTACCTATGAAAACCGGGTGGACCGAAATACGGTGATTATCGCGGACGCGGAGCAGATGAAGCGGGTGATCAATAATATCATCGGAAATTCCGTAAAATATATTGATAAACCAAAGGGAAAAATCCAGCTGCGGATCACGGACGCCGGCGATTTTATCCAGGTGGAGCTGGAGGATAACGGAAAGGGTATTGCGGCCAGAGACCTGCCCAGCATTTTCGACCGGTTTTACCGGACGGACGCTTCCCGGAATTCAGCCCAGGGAGGCAGCGGCATCGGGCTGTCCATTGTCAGAAAAATCATTGAGGATCACGGAGGAAAAATCTGGGCCAGCAGCCAGCTGGGAAGGGGAACGACCCTGTACTTTGTGATCAGAAAATACCAGGAGGTGCCTGCATGAGCAGAATCTTAATCATTGAGGATGAAACCAGCATCGCGGATCTGGAGAGAGATTATCTGGAACTGAGCGGCTTTGAGGTAGAGATCGAAAATGACGGGGAGGAGGGGCTGAAGAGAGCCCTGGAAGAAGACTTTAACCTTCTGATCCTGGATCTGATGCTGCCCGGAGTCAGCGGCTTTGACATCTGCAGGCAGGTGCGGGAAGAAAAAAATGTGCCCATCATCATGGTTTCGGCCAAGAAGGACGATATAGACAAGATCCGGGGCCTGGGCCTGGGGGCGGACGACTATATGACAAAACCCTTCAGTCCCAGCGAACTGGTGGCCCGGGTGAAAGCCCATCTGGCCCAGTATGAACGTCTGGTGAACATGAGCGTGCAGGCCAACGACATTATTGAGATCCGGGGCCTGAAAATAGACAAAACAGCCCGCCGGGTCTGGGTGGACGGCACAGAAAAAGCCTTTACTACCAAGGAGTTTGACCTGCTTACGTTCCTGGCGCAGAATCCCAACCATGTATTTACGAAAGACGAGCTGTTTAAAGAGATCTGGGACATGGAGTCCATCGGGGATATCGCCACGGTGACGGTTCACATTAAGAAGATCCGGGAAAAAATCGAGAAAAATTCCGCCAAGCCTCAGTACATCGAGACCATATGGGGCGTGGGATACCGGTTCAAGATGTGAGGAAAAGCCGGAACAGGAGAGGAAACGAAAGATGGAGATTGTATTTGAGGATTCCCAGGTTCTGGTGTGCCGAAAAGAAGCGGGACTTGCGGTGCAGAGCGGCCGCGTTGGCGCGCCTGATCTGGTAAGTATGCTGAAAAACCGGCTGTGGGAGAGGGAGGGAAAGGAGCCCTACCTGGGGGTGGTCCACCGGCTGGACCAGCCGGTGGAGGGACTGCTGGTGTTCGCCAAAACAAAAAAGGCGGCGGCCTCTCTCAGCGCCCAGGTGCAGGACGGAAGGATGGTGAAGCAGTATCTGGCGGTAACCCTTCCTGAAAAAGAGGAGATTCCGATTCAGGGACGGCTGGAAGACTGGCTGCTGCAGGACCGGGCATCCAACAGCTCCCGGATTGTGCCAAAGGAAACCAGAGGGGCCAGGAAGGCTGTGCTGGAGTACCGGATCCTGAAAACCTGGAACGTGCCCGGAGGTGAGGGAGAGAAAGAAAGCCGGGCCGCTCTGGCGCAGATCCGTCTTTTTACCGGCCGGCATCATCAGATCCGGGTCCAGATGGCAGGGGCGGGGATGCCGCTGGCGGGAGACCGGAAATACGGTTCCGGGAATTTCGGCAAAGGAGATTTTCCGGCGCTGTGCGCCTGGTCTCTTGCGTTTATCCATCCGGGAACCGGAAAAGAAATGGCGTTTCAATGCCGGCCGGAGGGAAGGTATTTCCCTGCCGGAGGCGCATAATTTGACTTGAACCGTTCATACTAAAGCATCATACCGCGAAGGATAAAGGAGATGCCAAAGTATGTCGGAAAAAAAACGGGTTGCAGTAATTCTGGGAGTTACGCTGGCAGTCTGGATGGGAATTCGCTTCCTGCTGCCCTATGTGCTCCCTTTTTTTATCGCCTGGCTTCTGGTCAGGATGCTCAATCCCCTGGTATCCGCTGTGTGCCGCCGGATCCGCATCAAGAGGGAAGTGGCGGGAGCGGTAATCCTCACCGGCTTTTTTCTTCTGGCCGGGGCGGCTGTCTGGTTTTTGACCGGCGCCCTTTTAGATCAGGCCAGCCGGTTTGCCGCCGGATTTGAAGGGTACTGCCGGGAAGCGGGCCGGTTTGTGGACGACTGCTGCGCCATGCTGGAGCAGCGCCTGGGGCTGGAGGAGGGACAGATCAGCCAGGCGGCGGACCGGCAAATTACGCTGGCAGCGGAACACATAGAGGGAAAGCTGGCGCCGGACCTGCTGAACCATTCCTTCCAGTATCTGACAAAGCTGGCCCAGTGGGCCGGGTTTCTGTTTATTATTTTTATCGGGGCGATTCTGCTGATGCGGGATTATGAGGGTATCCGGGAAAAGCTGGAGACTTACCGGCTGTACGGAAGGGTGAAGCGGATCCTGTCCCGCATCTGTTCCACCGGCGGCTCCTACTTAAAATCCCAGCTGCTTATTATCGGGATTATTATGGTGATGTGCGTGGCGGGACTGTATGTGCTGGGGAATCCCTATGCCCTGGCGCTGGGAATCGTGACGGGCATTCTGGACGCGCTGCCTTTTCTGGGAACCGGCACGGTGCTGCTGCCCTGGGCCCTGGTTCTGGTGATCCGAAAGCAGTACTGGCTGGCCCTGGGATACGCGGTTCTTTTTCTGGTAACCAATACGGCCAGAGAACTTCTGGAGCCCAGGCTGATCGGAAAGCGCATCGGAATCTACCCCTTTGTGATGGCCCTGTCCGTCTACGTAGGACTGTGCCTGTTCGGTCCCACAGGGGTGTTTACCGGACCGGCGGGACTGGTGCTGATTATGGAAATATGCGGAGAAATCCTGAAAACCCCGAAAGAAGATTAGGGAAAATGAATCTTTCCTTCCGGCCCGAAAAATGATAGAATATGGCATACGACCGGGAACGGAGTTTTTTTCAGGAGGAAGAACCATGGCGGGAAAATGGCCTGAAATCATGAAACATGTTTCTCTTCTCACCCAGCTGGGACTGTCCCTCACCGTGCCGCCGGTACTCTGCCTGCTGGTGTGCAGCTGCCTGGCGGACAGATACGGCCTGGGGAGCTGGGTATATGTCCCGGGATTTATCCTGGGGTTTGGCAGTTCCTGCGTGACGGCCTGGAAGCTGTACCGGGCCCAGATGAAAAAAGAGAAGAAAAAAGAAAAGGAAAGGGTTTCGTTTAACAGGCATATCTGAGAGCCTGCAAGAAGCGAAGGAGATGGTTATGAGCAGAATGAAGCTGCAGCCGGCTGTAAAAAAAGAGACAAAGAGAGTGGGGATATTTACCGCTGCGGGGGTGGTGGTGATGTGGGCGGCTTTCGCGGCCCTGCA
The DNA here is from genome assembly GCA_018713435.1 of Candidatus Merdiplasma excrementigallinarum. GTDB lineage: Bacteria > Bacillota > Clostridia > Lachnospirales > Lachnospiraceae > Merdiplasma > Merdiplasma excrementigallinarum. The sequence continues at coordinate 9,912 of DVOS01000047.1, read as the reverse complement.
TCAGGCGTACCCGGAGGCGGTTCCTTTTGACTACCGGATTTTTCTCTCCGGGATCGTGGGAGGAGCGGTGGCGGTTCTGAACTTTTTCCTCATGGGGATTACCATACAGAAAGTAGCCTCCGAGAATATGGAGGACGTGGCCAGGATGCGGCTGAAATCCAGCTACACCCAGCGGATGCTCCTGCAGATTCTGTGGGTGATCGCCGCGGTGGCGGCTCCCTGCTTTCAGTTCGCGGCAGGCATTGCGCCCCTGCTGTTTCCCAGCCTGGGAATTAAACTGATGGCCTTTTTCCCTGAAAAAGAGAAAAAATAGCAGGAAAAGAGCAAGGCAGGAGGTGAAAAGATGGAAATTGACATTACGGGGGCCCGGATTTTTTATACCTTTCCCTTTGAGATCCCCATTCTGGGGAAACTGCAGATCACGGAGACCATGGTGATCAGCTGGGTGGTGATGCTTCTGATCACCGGGCTGTGCATCTGGCTGGCCCACGACCTGAAGGTAGAACATATCTCAAAGCGGCAGGCTCTGGCGGAATGGCTGGTGGAGAAGGCCAACCGCTTTGTGGTGGGAAACATGGGGGAGGAATTCCGCTATCTGATCCCCTTTGTGGCGGCCCTGTTTTCTACCAGCCTGGTATCCAACCTGATCAGCCTGGTGGGACTTCGCAGCCCTACGGCGGATCTGTCCACGGAGGCGGCCTGGGCCGCGGTGGTATTTGTAATGATTACGGGCCAGAAAATTAAAACCAACGGGGTGGGCGGCTATATGAAGAGCTTTACCACGCCCATACCGGTGATGACCCCTTTTAATATTCTTTCGGAGCTGGCCACGCCTATCAGTATGGCCTGCCGTCATTTTGGAAATATTCTTTCCGGGGTTGTAATCAGCAGCCTGATTTACGGAGCCCTGGCGCTGGCCAGTTCCGCTCTCTTCGGTCTGCTCCCCGGCGTCCTGGGGGACGTTCTTTCCGGGATTCCCTTCCTGGATGTGGGAATTCCCGCTATCCTGTCCATCTATTTCGACTGGTTTTCAGGATTTATGCAGGCATTTATTTTTTGCATGCTGACTGTCATGTATATCAAAGGGGCAGCGGAAGCATAGCACCATCATAAAAAACAGGAGGATTTGATTATGGATTTTCAGATTTTGGCAAAAGGTATCGCGCTGGCAGGATGTGCCATCGGAGCAGGCTGCGCCCTGATCGCGGGCATCGGCCCCGGTATCGGTGAAGGAAACGCGGTGGCGAAGGCTCTGGAGGCCATCGGCCGTCAGCCGGAATGCAAGGGAGATGTGACCTCCACCATGCTGCTGGGCTGCGCCATTGCCGAGACTACCGGTATCTACGGATTCGTAACCGGTCTGCTTCTGATCTTTGTGGCCCCCGGCATGTTTATGAACTTCCTGGGGTAAGAACAGGCGTTGGATGCTTTAGACAGAACAGGAGGCAGAACGTATGCAGGTACAGGAACTGGTGGCCATTGTGCCATGGAATTTTGTGGCTACTATCTGCAATCTCTTTATCCAGATGTATCTCATCAAGCGCTTTCTCTTTAAGCCCATCAACAAGGTGCTGGAGCAGAGGAGAGCCATGGCGGACAGGGAACTGCAGGAGGCCAGGGAGGCAAAGAAATCCGCTCTGGCTATGCAGGAGGAATATGAGCAGAACATAGCCCGGGCAAAAGACCAGGCAGGCGAGATCATCCGGGAGGCCAGACGCACCGCGGACAGCCAGAGTGAAAAGCTGCTGCAGGAGGCGGCCCGTCAGGCCGCTTCCATGAAGGAATCGGCAGAGCGGGAGATTTCCAGGGAGAAGAGAAAGGCAGTCACGGAGGCAAAAGAAGAGATCGGCGGCATTGCCATGGATATTGCCGGAAAGGTGATTGAGCGGGAGATTTCCCAGGAGGATCACCAGAAACTGATAGAGGAATTTATCGCGAATGTAGGTGAGGCTTCATGAGCCGGACGGGAAGATTATACGGAGACAGCCTGTACGACCTGGCGGCAGGAGAGGGGCTGGAAGAGGCAATACGGGAACAGATGGAGCAGATCCGGGAACTGTTTCGGGAGAATCCCGCTTATGTAAAACTGCTTTCCCAGCCGGTCATCCCCCTGGAGGAGAGAAAAAAGCTGATCGAGGAAGCCTTCGGGTCCCAGGCGGAGCGGTATCTGGTTAATTTTTTAAAGCTGCTGTGCGACCGGGGGCTTCTGCGGGAATACCCGGAATGCTGCAGGGCGTTTGCCGCCCGGTACGACAGGGACCGGGGGATTGTCCGGGCGGAGGCGGTCAGCGCTGTCAGACTCAGCGAGGAGCAGATGGAAGCGCTGCGAAAGAAGCTGGAGAAGTTCTCCGGCAGGCAGGTGAAACTCAGCCAGCGCCTGGATCCCGGCGTGCTGGGAGGCCTGCGGGTCGAGATGGAAGGAAAAAGCCTGGACGGCACCGTAAAGGGACGCCTGCAGGGCATCGCAGAGAAACTGAACGAAATGACATAAAGGATGGTATGGAAACATGCAATTAAAACCGGAAGAAATATCCAGGGTCATCCGCAGCCAGATCAAATATTATGAGAACACAATCCGGGAAGACGAGACCGGCATGGTTCTCATGGTGGGAGACGGCATTGCCCGGGTCAGCGGGCTGGAGGCCTGCATGGCCGGCGAACTGCTGGAATTTGAGGATAAAACCCTGGGCATGGCCCAGAATCTGGAGGAGGACAGCGTGTCCGCCGTACTGTTCGGATCCGGGGAAGGCATCGGGGAAGGACAGACGGTAAAGCGCACCGGGAAAGTGGTATCCGTGCCGGTGGGCGAGGGCCTGCTGGGACGGGTGGTAAACGCTCTGGGCGAACCCATAGACGGCCTGGGCCCCATCGAGGCGAAGGAGTACCGGCCGGTGGAGAACCCGGCTCCCGGCATCTGTGAGAGAAAGAGCGTATCGGAGCCTCTCCAGACAGGAATCAAGGCCATTGATTCCATGATCCCCATCGGACGGGGGCAGCGGGAACTGATTATCGGGGACAGGCAGACAGGAAAAACCTCCCTGGCGGTGGATACGATCTTAAACCAGAAGGGGAAAGATGTGATCTGCATTTATGTGGCAATCGGCCAGAAGCGCTCCACGGTGGCGTCTCTGGTGGAAACCCTGAAGGAATCGGGAGCCATGGACTACACCATTGTCACCGCCGCCACAGCCTCAGAGTCCAGTCCCCTCCAGTACCTGGCTCCCTATTCGGGATGCGCCATGGGAGAATACTTTATGGAGCAGGGAAAACACGCCCTGATTATTTATGATGACCTGAGCAAGCACGCGGTAGCGTACCGGGCCCTGTCCCTTCTGATCAGAAGACCGCCGGGCCGGGAAGCCTATCCCGGAGATGTTTTTTATCTTCACTCCAGACTGCTGGAGCGGGCCGCCAAGATGGACGATGCCCACGGAGGCGGATCCCTGACGGCGCTGCCCATTATTGAGACTCAGGCGGGAGATATTTCCGCCTATATTCCCACCAACGTGATTTCCATCACAGACGGCCAGATCTTTCTGGAAACCGAGCTGTTCCACTCCGGCGTTATGCCGGCGGTGAACCCCGGCATCTCCGTTTCCCGCGTAGGAGGAAATGCCCAGATTAAGGCCATGAAAAAGGTGGCGGGAACTCTGAAGCTGATTTATTCCCAGTACCGAGAGCTGCAGAGCTTTGCCCAGTTCGGATCGGATCTGGACGCGGATACCAGGGCCAGGCTGGAGCAGGGCGCCCGGATCGTGGAGGTGCTGAAGCAGAAGAGGAGCGCCCCGGTGCCGGTGGAAAAACAGGTGGCGATTCTGCTGGCTGTCACAGAAAATATTCTGGCGCCGGTGGATGTAAAAGATGTAAGAGAGTATGAGGAAGAGCTGTACCTGTTCCTGGATCAGGATCCCCAGGGAGCGGCTGTGATGGAAAGTATCAGGAACACAGGGGATCTGACAGAGCAGGACAGAGAGAGGCTGCGGAAAACCCTGGAGGATTTTACGAAAAAGTTTACGGACAGGGAAGGTGAGTAAACATGGCTGCCAATATGAAAGAGGTAAAGCTGCGGATAAAGAGTGTGGAAAACACCATGCAGATTACCAGAGCCATGGAGCTGGTGGCGTCCTCCAAGCTGCGGGGCGCAAAAGAGCGGGCGGAAACCTGCCGCCCCTACTTTCAGGAACTGTATGAAACCCTCCGGGAGATTGCGGCGGGAAATACGGATTTTTCATCCGTCTATGCCGCCCCCTCCGGCGGGGGAAGATGCTGCTATGTGCTGATCGGCGGCGACCGGGGACTGGCGGGAGGGTACAACGCCAACCTGTTCCGGTGCCTGGAGGAGGCCGCGGGAGACGGGGACTATTCCGTGCTTCCCATCGGGAAGAAAGCGGTGGAATACGTGCGCCGCAGGAAACTGGACTGCGTGACGGAACAGTTCGGACAGATCGCGGATATATCCGTGTCGGACTGCTTTGAGATTGCCAGCCTGCTCTGTCGGGAGTTCGCGTCCGGAAGATTCGGCCATGTGGCCCTGTGCTACACCTCTTTTGTCTCCATGTTAAGCCAGACTCCCGGGGTTATATCCGCACTGCCTCTGGCGGATCTGGCGCCGGCGGAAAAAAAGGAGCAGGCGCGAAATCTGATTCTGTATGAGCCGAACGCCCAGGAGGTGTTTGACGCTATCGTGCCGGAATATCTGGCAGGCCTGGTTTACGGAGGCGTGTGCGAGAGCGCGGCCAGTGAGCTGGCGGCCAGGCGAACCGCCATGAGCGCGGCCACCAGTAACGCCCAGGATATGATTGATAAGCTGAACCTGTATTACAACCGGGCAAGACAGGCGGGCATTACCCAGGAACTGACAGAGATTGTGGCAGGCGCGGAAAGCGGAGGAGATTGAACATGAGTGAAAAACACATTGGCCGGGTGGTGCAGGTGATGGGACCTGTTCTGGATCTGCGCTTTGCGCACGATCAGGTTCCGGCACTGCAAAACGCCATTGAGATTGAGCATAAAGGGAAAAAACTGATTGCGGAGGTGGCCCAGCAGATCGGAGACGATACGGTGCGCTGCATCGCCATGAACTCTACCGACGGTCTGGTAAGAGGGGCGGAGGCTGTGGATACAGGCGGCCCCATTACCGTTCCGGTGGGCGAGGAGTGTCTGGGGCGGGTGTTTAACCTGCTGGGAGAGCCGGTGGACGAGCTGCCCCCGCCTGAAACGAAGGAGCGCTGGGCGATTCACCGTCTCGCCCCTGCCTATGAAGATCAGATTCCCGCCACGGAAATCCTGGAAACGGGCATCAAGGTAGTGGATCTGATCTGTCCCTACGCAAAGGGCGGAAAAATCGGCCTCTTCGGAGGCGCCGGCGTGGGAAAGACGGTGCTGATTATGGAGCTGATCCACAATGTAGCCACCGCCCACGGCGGGCTGTCCGTTTTTACCGGAGTGGGAGAGCGGACCAGAGAGGGAAACGATCTGTACAATGAGATGAAGGAAAGCGGCGTGATCGACAAGACCGCCCTGGTGTACGGTCAGATGAACGAGCCCCCCGGAGCCCGTATGCGGGTGGGGCTTTCCGGCCTTACCATGGCGGAATACTTCCGGGATGTGAAGAATCAGGACGTGCTGCTGTTTATCGACAATATTTTCCGGTTTACCCAGGCGGGATCCGAGGTGTCGGCTCTTCTGGGCCGCATGCCTTCCGCGGTGGGCTATCAGCCTACCCTGGCCACGGAGATGGGAGCCCTTCAGGAGCGGATTACCTCTACGGGAAAAGGCTCCATCACGTCGGTGCAGGCGGTTTACGTGCCGGCGGATGATCTGACGGACCCGGCTCCCGCCACCACCTTCACCCATCTGGACGCGACCACGGTTCTCTCCCGCGAGATTGCCAGCCAGGGCATTTACCCGGCGGTAGATCCCCTGGATTCCACCAGCCGGATACTGTCTCCGGAAGTGGTGGGGAAAGAGCATTATGAAATTGCCAGAGGCGTTCAGCAGGTGCTGCAAAGATACCGGGAACTGCAGGATATCATCGCGATTATGGGTATGGATGAACTGTCCCAGGAGGATAAGCAGGCGGTGAGCCGGGCCAGAAAGGTTCAGAGATTCCTGTCCCAGAGCTTTTCCGTGGCGGAGCAGTTTACCGGCATGCCGGGAAGCTATGTGCCGCTGAAGGAAACCCTCCGGGGATTCGGCATGATTCTTTCCGGCGAGCTGGATGAGATTCCGGAGAGCTGCTTCCTGTTTGCGGGAACCATTGACGATGTACTGAAAAAAGCGGGAAAAGAGTAAAGGAGGCTGCCAATGAGTACCTTCCTGTTGCGTATCGGAACACCGGACGGCCTTCTCTTTGAAGGCCAGGTGCAGCGGGTAGTCTGCCGGGGGATGGACGGAGATTTCGCCATCCTGGCAGGACACTGCAATTTCTGCACGGCCCTGGGCATGGGGGAAGCCCATGTGGTGATGGAGGACGGCACCCGCAGAAACGCCGCCTGCATCGGAGGAATGCTTTCGGTGATGGACGGAACCTGCCGCCTGCTGGCTACCACCTGGGAATGGCAGGAGGAGATTGACCTGGAAAGAGCCAAGGCGGCCCGCAAACGGGCGGAGGAGCTTCTGGCGGAAGGCGGCCTGACAGAGCGGGAATACCGGATTGCCAGGGCTAAGCTGCAGCGGGCTTTAGTACGGCTGAATATAAAATAAGAAATAAGAAGATATTCCGGGAAAGAGCGAAAGAAAATGAAGGACAGTAAAAACAGAAAAAAAATCATGATTCTGGGAGCCAGCTACTCCCAGATACCCCTGATGCGGGCGGCCCGCCGTCTGGGATTTACCGTGATCGCGGCCAGTATCCCGGGCAATTATCTGGGCTTTGGGGAAGCGGACGAGATTGCCTATGTGGATATCACGGACCCGGAGGCGGTGTACGAGGCGGCCAGGGAGTGGGAGATTTCCGGCATTGCCACCTGCTGTATGGATGTGGGCACCAGATCGCTGGGCTATGTGTGTGAAAAAATGGGGCTTCCGGGACCCAGCTACCGGGGAGCCTGCGCCTGCACGGACAAATCCCTGCAGAAAAAGGCCTACACGGAGGCGGGGGTGAATACGGCCCGCTATTTTCAGGTTTCCGACGAGGCGCAGCTGGAGGAAGCGCTGGACAATCTGCGGCTCCCTGTGATGGTGAAAGCAGTGGATCTGATGGGAAGCCGGGGCATCTTTAGGTGCGATACCAGACAGGAAGCCAGAGAAAATTTCCGCCGTTCCATGGAAGCCACCGGGAAGGATTACTGTCTGGTGGAAGAATTCCTGCAGGGAACCATGTTCGGCGTGGAGGCCATGGTGTCGAGGGGAGAGCTGGTTTATGTGCTGCCTCTGGGGAATGACCTGAAAAAGGGCAATCCTCCTTTCCCGGTGGGGCATTACGTCCCCTGGGAACATGAACAGGAACTGGGCCGGAAAGTAAGGGAACAGGCACAGCGGGTTGTGACGGCTCTGGGATTTGACAACTGCCCTGTGGATATGGACTGCATGCTTTTAAACGGAGAAGTCTATATAATAGAAGCAACAGCCCGGGCGGGCGCCACCTGCATCGCGGATACGGTGGGAATTTATTATGGGATCGATTACTATGAGGCTATCGTGCGGGTGGCCATGGGAATGGATGTGAAGGATCTGTTTCAGAGACCGGATATTCCCAGACGCCCCAGCATCACCCGGCTTCTGGCCGCGGATGAAGCGGGCATTGTGGAGCGAATCTGCGTTCCGCCGATTCTGCCGGAGGAAGTAGTGGATCTTTCCTTTAATATACAGGCGGGCAGCGCGGTGCAGCCCATGGAAAACGGAAGGGACAGGATTGGCCAGCTGATTATAAAGGGAGATACGCTGGAGGAATGCCGGGCCAGACAGGCGGAACTGCTGGGAAAGATCCGTCTGGAGATAAAGCCTTCCGGAACAGAGTAAGATTTCTGCCGGGCAGCGGATTTTTTCCGGCCAGGCAGTAAAAAGAGGAGAAAAAAATGTTAGTGTCGGTTGTAATTCCCTGCTATAATTCGGAGCTTACCATTGAGAAGCTGGTGGATATGTGCATGGAAGAATTTAAAAAGTGGGACGGCTATGAGTGTGAGATGATTCTGGTTAACGACTACTCTCATGACGATACCTTTGGGGCAATCCGGAGAGCGGCCGCAAAGTACCCCAATGTGATCGGGGTCAACCTGTCGAAGAATTTCGGACAGCACGCCGCCATTATGGCGGGACTCCACTATGTGCACGGCGACCTGGTGGTGGGAATGGATGACGATCTTCAGAACCGCCCGGAGCAGATCCGCCAGTTTCTGGACAAAGCGGAGGAAGGGTACGATGTGGTGTTCGGCGTTTATAAGCAGCGGAAGTTCAGCGCTTTTAAAAATTTCACCGGAGCAGTGAGCCAGTTTCTTCTGTTCCACCTGGTAGACCGGCCCCGGGATATCGAGATGAGCAGCTTCTGGCTGGCCAGGCGGTACGTGATTGACGAGATTAAAAACTACCAGGGCAACGACGCCTTTATTCAGCTGCTGTTTGTGCGTACCACCCGGAATATGGTGGACGTGCCGGTGGAGCATTATAAGAGAGAAGAAGGAAAATCCAACTATACGTTCTGGAAGGGACTGAAGCTGTTCATGTCTTTCATGAACTATTCCACCATTCCCCTTCAGATTTCCACCCTGTTCGGGGTAGGCTTTTCCCTGGCAGGCTTTATCGCCGCCATTGTGATCCTGATCCGCAAGATCCTGGATCCGGGGGTGCAGGTGGGGTGGTCTTCCCTGATGTGCATCATCCTGATCGTGGCGGGCATTACCTTCCTGATGCTGGGCATCATCGGCGAGTATGTGGGCAAGCTGATCATGACCCTGAACCGCTCCCCCCTGTATGTGGTCCGGGACACCCTGAATGTGGAAGGGGAAGAAAAAGTCCAGGCCGGACGGCACGGGGAAGAGAAGCGGCAGGAAAAAATGGACGAAAGAGGATAAGACAAGATATAAGATATAGGACAAGGTATAAGAGAGAGCAGATGAGTGAAACTGCGCCGGCAGGGAACTGAAACTCAGGTCTGTAAATTGGGCCGGTACGGCGGAAACACAGGAATTCGAGTTTGCGCCCGTAAGAAAATCCGGATAGGACGGTCGGATCGGGAAATTCAAATATTAAACCGTAATAACACGCTGTCCTGACGGCGGGAAGAAGCGTTTTCGCCTTGGGGACCGTAAAAGCTGCAGGCCGGTACGGCGGGAATTTAAAAATGTGAACCTGGAGCCGTAAAAGTTTTCGAAACTGTACGGTTATATATTCAAAATGATAGTGATGCCCGTACCATCAGGCCGCAGGCCGTCCGCCAAAGGCGTCCGAACGCTGCAAAGCAGCTCAAGCCTGCGGCTTGGCGGGCGTTCCGCCCACCAGCGGTTCCCAAAAGCAATCCCTGGCAGATAAATCTGCCAGGTCTGCTTTTCGGTCCCGCCTGATGGCTGAACTGGTGAGCAAAAAAAGTGTTTGACAAAGGGAAGGGATATCAGTATAATAGTTAGTGCAACTCAAGTGAGTTGCGCAACTGAATAAGCTGAATATTCAGGCTAGGAGAAATACTCAAGAGGCTGAAGAGGCGCCCCTGCTAAGGGTGTAGGTCGTTCACGCGGCGCGAGGGTTCAAATCCCTCTTTCTCCGTTTCAAAACTTTTTAAGTTTTGAAAAAACCTGTTGACAAACCCGGGGAAGCGTGATAATATATCAGAGTTGCGCCGAACGGAAGCAACAGGGAAGCACCTTGATAACTGAACAGTGAAACAACCTTGAAAGTTCTGAAAAGTTTTATTTTAAGGAACTGTAACCTTTAAAACAGTAAAAGGGTAAGAGATAGCCAAGTGGTTATTTTGAACCA
>DVOS01000046.1 GCA_018713435.1 Candidatus Merdiplasma excrementigallinarum | reverse complement strand
TTCCAGTGCCGCATTGACCGCCGCCCATGCGCCGCCGCTTGTACCAATAAGGCTGACTTTTCCATATTGTAAATGTTCGGTAAGCGCGATCGTCTGCAGGGCTTCATCATACCACATATCCGGCGAAAACTTTTCTACTCGTTCTGACTGCCCGTTACCTAAAAAGTCAATCAGAATACATCTGAAATTTTCTGCATACAGCGGCATCAGCAGTTCGGACATTTTAGAAGAAGCGGTATTGCCATGCAGAAAGATAACGGGCTTGCCTTGTCCGTATTCTTCGTAAAAAACGGATTTATCTTGGTATTTAAAATATGCCATATTCGCACCTACCTTTCTTCTGCTTTATCTATCATGTATGATTGCAGGCTTTTTTGACAGCCGTTTTTTTCATAAAATGCTTCTATACCCGGCTGTGCGCCAAAATACAACATGGTCGGGGTATTCTCCTTTGCAAGTTCAAGAAGTTTACTGCCTACGCCTTGTTTCTGATACTCCGGAAGAACAAGCAGTTCTGTAATTGTTCCAAAAAAATATCCGTCTGTAAGAATACGCAAACACCCTACAAGCATTTTGTTATCATACGCTGTGATATTCATCGTTTTAGATAATGCGGCTTGTGTGCGTTCCATATCATAGTCGCCTTTCCATATTTGGTTGACAAAGGGAATAAAAGTCGAAGCAACAAGTCTTGTATCATTTACTTTATATTCCATTCTGTTCCTCCGTTAAATACAATACTGGTTTCAAATAAATAAAAAACTCAGACAAAAAATGTACAATACTTTGTTGAATGACTTGCAAGGGCAACCATGAATATTCCAATCTGAACCAGGTCCGGATATGTAACATACATTGGCATCGCCCTACTTTCTTTCGTCTGGAGGGTTAGCCCCTCCAATCATAGGGGGTAGGCCGCCTTTATGCGCTCTGACTTTCCTTATTGGGAATTATATCAGCCTGTTTTTACCGTGTAAATAATAATTAATGGCATTTAAACGGCCGAAAAGGACTGTTTAAATGCCATCTTCTATAATTTGTATTACAATCAGGGCTTTTGCCAGCGGAGATGGTGGGAGTCGAACCCACGCGCCCTTGCGGACCTATCGCATTTCGAGTGCGACCTCTTACGACCACTTGAGTACATCTCCGGATACCGGTTCCATGCCTTCCGCTGGAACCGACGCAGATAATTGTATCACATTTCCGGGCATTTTTAAACCCTAAATTTTCCCGTGTCAGGCTCCGGTTTCAGGCACCCCGGGGGCTTGTTAAAATTCCCGGTTCACGAATGCCCTTATCAGGGCCGCTGTGATGGACACGCTGTCGTCCGGCACCGGCACCTCCTCCCGCTCAAACCAGCGGGCCTCCGCCAGTTCTCCCGTGTCCACTGTGATCTGATCGGAGCCGTCCAGCTCAGCGGTAAAGCCCAGGGTCAGATTGCCCGGCACACCCCAGGGCTGGGAGTGGAAGTACCGGATATTCTTTACCTTCACGCCGGTCTCCTCCATCACTTCCCGGCGCACCGTATCCTCGGCGGTCTCTCCCACCTCGATAAACCCGGCCACCAGCACGTACCAGGTGACCACCCGGTTGGCGTACTTTGTCATCAGCAGCCGGTTCCCGTCATGAACCGCCACGATAATGCAGGGGTTGATCCGGGGATACACCTGATAATGGCAGGAAGCGCATACCAGCTTTCTCTCATCCGTTCCGGGTTCCATCCGGGACCCGCATCTTCCGCAGAACCGGTTATTCTGGTACCAGGCGTACAGATGCCAGGCCGTATAGCCCGCAAAGGCCAGATGCATGGGACGCAGATCCCGAAGATGCCGGACGGGATACGCTTCCAGGCCGGCGCGGCCGGCGGCAGAAGGCTCCAGCGCCAGGAAATATTTCTGCCCATCTATGGAAAACAGAAACTGGTACGATCCTTCCCCTTCGCCTTCTGTGATCTCTTTCCCATAAAGGGGATATGTATGATCCTGCGTAAGAAAAACCTGGTTATCCTGAAAAATAATCACCGGATCCCCTTCCCGGGGGGCGCATACCTGATAGTCCAGGGAAAACCGGTGAGGGTAAATATCCTGTATCATAAAGCAGACCTCTTTTCCATTTCATTTCCGTAGAAATTATAGCTGAGTTTGACGGAGGAATCAACCAAAATTCCCCTCTCTCCCACTTCCTTTTTTCCAAAATGATGCTATAATAAGTCCCGGCTAAAATGACGGCGTCTTTGCACAGGCGCCATACCAGGGAGGAGCACGGCAAAATGAAAAAAGAATGGTGGCACGGCAAGGTTGCCTATCAGATTTACCCCAAAAGCTTTTACGATGCCAACGGGGACGGCATCGGCGATCTGCGGGGGATTATAGAAAAACTGGATTACCTGAAAAATCTGGGGGTGGATATTATCTGGATCTCTCCCGTCTACCGGTCTCCCTTCGTGGACCAGGGGTACGATATCGCGGATTATTACGACATTGATCCCGTTTTCGGCACCATGGCGGACATGGAGGAACTGCTGGAGGAGACAAAGAAGCGGGATATGTACGTCCTGATGGACCTGGTGGTAAACCACTGTTCCGATCAGCATGAATGGTTTCAGAAAGCCCTGGCGGATCCTGAGGGGGAATACAGGGATTATTTTTATTTCCGGGAAGGAAAGGAAAACGGCGAGCCTCCCTGCAACTGGCGCTCCTACTTTGGCGGCAGTGTCTGGGAAAAAGTACCCGGCACTGACAATACCTACTATTTTCATGCCTTTTCGAAAGAGCAGCCGGATCTGAACTGGGAAAACCCTGTGGTACGCCGGAAAATCTATGAGATGATGAACTGGTGGCTAGACAAGGGGCTGGCCGGCTTCCGTATCGACGCCATCATCAATATAAAAAAAGATCTGCGGTTCGCGGACTTTCCCGCCGACCGGCCGGACGGTCTGTGCAGCATTTCCAATATGCTCCGTCAGGCCCAGGGCGTAGGAGACTTCCTCACCGAGATGCGGGACGCCACCTTCCGCCCCCATCACGCCTTTTCCGTGGCGGAGGCATTTGACATCAAGGACGGAGAGATGCCCCTTTTTGTGGGGGATGAAGGATACTTCTCCTCCATCTTCGATTTTTCCACGGAAATTCTGGGGCATACCGAAAAAGGATGGTACGCCATTCCGGATTCTTCTGTCACCCTGGTGCGGGATACCCTCTATGAAAGCCAGGCCCAGATGGGAGACCACGGCTTTTTCTGCAATATCGTGGAAAACCACGACGAACCCCGGGGCGCCAGCCGCTATCTTCCCCCGGAAGGCCAGAACGATTACGGCAAAAAGCTGCTGGCAGTCACCATGTTTATGCGCCGGGGCCTCCCCTTCCTCTACCAGGGGCAGGAACTGGGCATGACCAACTGTCCCTTTGACAGCATCGAGCAGATCGATGATATTTTTACCCGGGACGAGTACCGGACCGCTCTGGATGCCGGCCTTTCCCCCCGGGAAGCCCTTCAGTCAGTCTGCCGGTTCAGCCGGGACCACGCCCGCACGCCCATGCAGTGGGACGGTTCCGCCCATGCCGGTTTTTCGAGGAATACGCCCTGGCTTCAGGTAAACCCCAATTTCCGGGAAATCAACGCCGCCGCCGAAGAACGGGATCCGGATTCTGTCCTGCAGTTTTACAAAGCTCTGATCGCGCTGCGCAAGAATCCGCTTTACGCCGATACAATCGTATACGGCAGCTTTGAGCCCATCCTCCGGGAGGAAGATAATCTCTACGCCTTTTACCGGAGGAGCCATCAGCAGAGCCTCCTGGTGCTGGCAAACTGTCAGAACCGGGAGCTGACTGTCACGCTGCCGGAGGAGGGGTATGATACTGTGCTGCTGAACAATTACAAGGTTTTTCAGAAAACAGGCCGTAAGATTTCCCTTTTGCCCTTCCAGGCCGTGATCTTGGCCTGAAAAATCTGTTTTCTATCGGAAACAGCCATAAATATTCTCTCTTTATCTTCCAAACTCTTCCGGAATCATTTATAATCAAACTACCAAAATTTTTTTAAAGGAGGGAATTATTTATGGCAGAAAACACAGCGCTCACACCGGAACAGAAACTCTTTGCCGAACGTCTGAACCGCATGGAAACTGCGATCAGACTGGGGGAACCGGACCGGGTTCCCGTGGCTCCCTTTATCGCTTCCTACGCCCAGCGGTCCCAGGGATCCTGTTACGCGGATCTCTATTATAACTATGAAAAGGCCGGGGAAGCGGCCCTGGAATTTTACCGGTCCCATCCCATTCTGGACGTTCATACCTTCTCCGGTTTTACCAGCGGTAAGGCCAACGAGCTGGCCGGTTCCCAGATGATCGACTGGCCCGGGCGGCCCGGCACCATGGTATCTCCCTACAGTTCCCATCAGGTCATCGAGCTGGAACTGATGACCCAGGAGGAGTACCCGGAAATGCTGCAGGACTTTACCGGATTTATGCTCCGCAAATACATTCCCAGAGCCTACAAAAATCTGCCCGGCACAGCCGGCCTGCAGATTACGCCTACGGTTGTGCTGAGCACCGGTATGCTGGCGCCCTTTTACAGCCCCCAGGCCCAGGAAACCTTCCGAATTCTGGGGGAAATCGGGGCGGAGGATGCCAAAGCCAAAGAGGTAACCGGCCAGTATCAGGCTCGGCTGGCCGCCATGGGGTTCCCCTCCATGATGAGCGGCATCTCAGAAGCCCCCTATGATATTCTGGGCGATTATTTCCGGGGCACCATGGGTATTTTTGAGGATCTGCTGGACGAGGAGATTCAGGAATATGTGGAGCAGGCCTGCTGGATGTTCGCGGATCAGCAGATTCAGGCGCTGCAGTATTTCCGCTATGTGGATATGCCGGTAAAACGGGTCTTCTTCCCCCTGCATAAGGCGATGGACGGCTTTATGAGCCCTGCCCAGTTTGAACGGTTCTACTGGAAGCCTCTGAAAAAAATCATGCTGGCCCTCATCGACATGGGCGTGACCCCCTACATCTACACGGAGGGCCCCTACAACAGCCGTCTGGAACAGCTGGCGGACGTACCCAAAGGGAAAGTTCTGTATCATTTTGAGACGGTGGATATGAAAGAGGCCAAACGGATTCTGGGTCCTGTGGCCTGCATCTGCGGCAACCTGTCCATTACCGAGCTGGAGTTCGGCAGAAAAGAAACGATTGTAGAGCAGACGAAACGGCTGCTGGACGTATGCGCTCCCGGCGGCGGCTACATCTTTGATCTGAACGGCTGTCTGGAAAACTGCAAGCCGGAAAATCTGGAAGCCATGTTTGAGACGCTGGAACAATACGGAAAATATTAACCGTTTCTCACTTTTCTTTGGCGCTCATCCGGCGCCTGTAGGCGGAGGGGGAATATCCGGTCTCCCTGCGAAAGCTCCGCCAGAAATAGGACGGATCAAAAATCCCCACCCGGCGTCCGATCTCTTCCACGGACAGGCCGGACTGGGCCAGAAGGCGGCAGGCTTCCTGCATCCGCAGGGTCCGCAGATATCCCATGGGAGTTACCCCTGCTTTTTTCCGGAAGATCCGCTCCACATAAGAAGGGCTCACGGAGGCGATCCGGGCCAGTTCCTGCAGCGTAACCGGCCTGCTCAGATTTTCCTGCAGATAACCGGTGATTCGCTCCAGGATATCCCCCTGCCCGCTCTCCCTCCAGGCCCTTCCCAGCTGCAGGCACAGAGCCGGCAGATAGCAGCCGATCAGCTGTGCGGAATCCGGCGTTTTCCTTCCGTACTCCTGATAAATCTGCTGAAAAAGCCAGCGGATAGCCCCTTCCCGGTCCAGAATCTGAAAAGACCTATCCGGCGCCGGACCCTTTTTGCCTTTTATCCAGAGGGCAATCACTTCCCGGTGCCGTCCGGGCAGGGGAAACTCCTGGTGCACAGTCCCCGGCGGATGGAGAATCACGCTGCTGGCCGCCGCCTCCATTTTCCGCGTCCCCTGCCGGATCGTCAGTTCTCCCTGCAGAAAACAGATCGCCTCCAGGCAGTCATGGCTGTGCTGGTCAAAATTCCAGAGCCGGTCTGTTTCATTCATACGGTGGCAGAAAATCACTTCCGGCTCTTCTTTTGAAAGCCGCTCCAGGTAATCCTGCAGCATTTCTGTTTCGGCTCCCATCTTTTCCCTCCTGTATACAGTTCGATTTTGTCCATGTATCGGCTCAGTATTTCTCTGGTTCCCACCCCAGATCCGTGGTACTGTATTGTTACTATTCACAGTCCCGCTTCAAACTTGACAACAGGTGCTTACGCGCAAGCGCGATACAGCTGTTATCAAGTTTGAAGCGGCTGTGAATAGTAACACTATATTTTCATCATAACACAGATTTTGCCAACGGCAAATGTCTTAAATTTTACAGGAGGGATGATCTATGAAGAAAATTTTTGTGTGCGGTGAATCGTATATCGGCTATACCGTCCATGTTAAGGGAGCCGATTCCATGACCACCACCGGCTACTTTGAAAATGTGGGCTGGTTAAAGCACGCCCTGGAAGAAGCGGGCTATGAAGTGACTTATATGCCCAGCCATGAGGCCCTGGCTCATTTTCCGGACACAGTGGAAAAACTCCGTCAGTATGATCTGGTTATTTTATCCGATGTGGGGGCCAACACCCTGATGATGACCCAGCAGTCCTTCAGAAACAGCCTTCCCGCTCCGGACCGGTGCAAGGCCATCCGCAGCTATGTGGAGGAGGGAGGCTCTTTCATCATGATCGGAGGCTTTATGTCCTTCACCGGCATCGAAGGCAAAGCCCGCTACGGCGTTACCCCCATTGCGGACATTCTGCCGGTCCGCCTGTTAAGCTACGATGACCGTGTAGAAACCTCCGAAGGCTCTGTTCCCAAGGTTCTGGTGCCCGACCATCCTATCTTCAGGGGTATGCCCGAAGACTGGTCCTATTTTATCGGCTACAACAAGACTCTGGCGGACGAAACCCGGGGCACGGTGCTGGCCACCATCCAGGGCGATCCCCTGATTGCCGTAGGCGAATTCGGAAAAGGCAGAAGCGCCGTGTTTACTTCCGACTGCGCTCCCCACTGGGCGCCCAGAAGCTTTCTGGATTCTCCCGCCTATCTGACGCTGTGGAAAAATATGGCGGACTGGGCTACCAGAAGCGTATAATATCAGCAGAAGCAGCTGCTGCCCGGATTGTCATTCCCGTTCATGCTCTTCCCGCTTTTTCTCCCGCAGCTGCCTGAAAAAGCCGGAGAGCATCTGACTGCATTCATCCTGGAGAACCCCTCTGGTCACCTCTACCTGGTGATTAAACTGGGGCATCTCCAGGATATTCAGCACAGAGCCGGCGCAGCCCGCCTTGGGGTTCATGCTGCCGATTACCGCCCGGTCAATCCGGGCCTGCACAATGGCCCCGGCACACATCTGGCAGGGCTCCAGGGTAATGTAAATGGTACACCCTTCCAGCCTCCAGTCTCCCAGCTTTTTGCTTGCCTTCCGGATCGCGTTGATCTCCGCGTGGGAGGTGGTATTTTTATCCGTGTTTCTCCGGTTGTATCCTCTGGCAATTATGTTCCCGTCATGCACAATCACACAGCCGATGGGTACCTCCTCCAGGGCCCGGGCTTTCATGGCCTGCCGCAGAGCCTCTTTCATAAACCGCTCGTCATCTGTCAGTTTTCTCATTTTTCACTCTCCCCGCAGAAGCTGAAATTCTGTTCCATTTCCTGTGAAACAAAAACGGCCGCCGGATTTCTCCGGCAGCCAATCGTCTTCTTTTTTACCGCGCGCCTCCCTTCGACCGCCTGCCATGAACGTTACCTTTACAGTTAACTCAGCCCAGGCTGCCTTGCGGCACACAGAAGGTTCTGCTTAGTGCTGCTCCGTTCCCGACCTGACACGGTTCACAGATTCCTGTTGCGCAAGACCCAGACGTCAACATCACTTATAAAGGGCAGCTCCACAACAGAACGGCCTCGGTTCGGCATGACCCCTGCTGTAGCGGATTGCAGGTACAGGGCACCGCTATCTCCCCGGCTGCGCGGTATTCTAACTATACTAATTTTTCCCGGATTTGTCAACACCGGAGAAGGTTCTGATGCCCCGTTTACACAATCCGGGGATACAGATCCCGGACGCTGTAAAACAGGTCATGGAAAACCGACTGTTTCTCGTTATAAATTTTTACGTTCTCCCGGATGGGCTCTACCACCTTATCGCTCATAGTGATGGTAGCCTGGCATGCCTCTTTTATGTCTTTATAAACCCCTACTCCCACACCGGCCAGGATCGCAGCTCCATGGCAGGCTTCCTCCCGGATATTGGTAGAATAAACCGGCATATCCAGCATATCCGCCTGAATCTGTTTCCAGGTTACGCCTCTGGCCGCTCCCCCTGAAGCGATCAGTTTCTCCCTCTTTACGGACATGGCGTCCAGAATACAAAGGCATTCCTTCAGGTTAAAGAGGATCCCTTCCATGGTGGCCCGGACCACATGTCCCTGCTCATGCATCATGCTCAGGCCAAAATAAACGCCTTTTGCCTTGGGCTCATTGTATGGCGTGCGTTCCCCGGAAAGATAGGGAAGAAAATACAGTCCGTCAGCTCCAGCCGGCGTTTTTCCCGCTTCCATATCCAGCTGGGCGAAGGATTTGTCTGTCTTCAGGATCCTGCTTCTCAGCCAGCTCAGTGTGCTCCCTCCGTTCAATGTCCCGCTCTGCACAACCCAGCGCCCCGGAACCGTATGGCACCAGGTCTGTATCCGCATCTGCGGATCAAAAATCGGCTGATCCGCCACTGCCGCCAGCTGGGAGGCCGTGCCGATGTTGCAGGTGATACATCCGCTCTCAATAATTCCATTTCCCGTAAGGGCCGCCATACTGTCTCCGGCTCCATACGCAATGCGGGTGCCGGGACAAAGCCCTGTCTCTTCCGCCGCCCGAGCCGTCACTTCTCCTGCAATCTCAAAGCTTCTGTGAACCGGCGCCCAGATCTCTTTGCGGATGTCAAGCCGTTCAAACAGTTCCGTGCACCAGCGGTAATTTTTTACGGAAAAGGCCAGGGTTGCTCCCGCGTCCGTATATTCCGTGCCGATTTCCCCGCAGAGGCGAAAACTGATATAATCCTTGGCAGACATGACATAGCGGATGCGGTCGTATACCTGCCGCTGATGCTTTTTCATCCAGTAAATCGTGCTGATTATCATGCCTGCGCTGGGCTGGTTTAAAAGTTCTTCCTGCATCAGATTTCCTGCCAGGGAACGGATTTCGGCAAGGTCCTCGCTGCTTCTCTGGTCCAGATGGATAATGGCCGGGCAAACCGGCTCTTTGTTTTCATCCAGCGCCACCATGCCGTGCATCTGCCCGGAAAAGCTGATGCCCATAATCTCAGAGCCGGAAACTCCCGCCTTCTCCATGGCCTGTCCAATGGAAGACTTAACCGCCTCCCACCATTCCTCCGGGTCCTGTTCCGCCCAGGAAATATGAGGGATCCGGATACCGTAATCGGCATTTCCAATGCCGGCCATCCTGCCGGCTGTGTCTATGATGAGCGTTTTTGTACTGGAGGTTCCCAGATCTATTCCCATTAGATAGCTGCTCATAACTCATCTCCTATTTTTCAATAATCTCAATTTCAACGCCGTTGGGATCTGTTACCAGCATCGTGCTGCAGGCTAATTTCTCCACGTAGGAAGGTTCCTTCCGAATGAAAACTCCTTTTTCCAGACAGATTTTTCTCAGTTCCTCCAGATCGTCTGTCTCCAGGCAGAAATGACGGTACATTCCGATATCGGTCTCCCTCATATCCTTTTTTGCCGCTTTCCCAGTATAATCAATCAGTTCCAGTCTCACATTCTGAGGAAGATCAAAATAAGTCAGCGTATGATCTCCCATATCAACAAACCCGCTTTCTTGCAGTCCCAATACTATTCTATAAAATTCTCTGGATTTTTGCAAATCCGCCACATTAATCGTAATGTGGTTAAGCCCCACAATTTTCATAAGCCACCCTCTTCCTTATTCTGCCTCCTGATAAACAGCCCTGTCCTCCAGAAATTCCAGCACCCGCTGACTCATCAGCATTTCCCGGATCTCTTCCGTATCCAGCATTAACGCCTCCTCGTATTCTCCGGCGTCTGAAAAACCGGCCGACTCTGCCATCTCTGCCAGCAGTTCCTCCAGCTCTTCATCCGTCACAGCCAGTTCTTCCGCGTCCGCGACAGCCTGCAGTGCCACCAGTTTTTTGCTGTAGGTCAGTCCCAGCTCCTCAATATACGCTTCATACGTATCCTCTGTCAGGCTGCTGTCATAATATTGCATAAACTCTTCCAGAGATATACCAAACTGGTCCGCGTAAGCCTGAAGCTGTTCTTTCAGCGCAGCCGTATTCCTGTCTACAAAGGGCTGGGGAAGGTCTTTTTTAAAGCTGCTGCTGTTCTCCAGATATTCTCCTATATCGTTCTGTACGCCTTCTGTATCGCCTTCATTTGCCTCCACCGGAATACGGTCATACTCCGCAAGTTCAACGTAATCGGAGGCTGTAAACTGCGATAAATAGGAAATCTCTTCCTTCTCCTCTGCCGCCGCCATACCCGCCAATAATAAAACTGCCAGCGCGGCGGCCATACAGCCTGCCGGCATAACACGAAATTTTCCGAACATTTCAAATTCCTCCGCCTCTGTAAGATTTAAAAAGCAGGAGAAATACTTCTGATTTCTCCTGCTCCGATAAAACATTATTTCACGATAATGTCCCTGCCCTTTGTATCTGAATTGAGATATACGGCCACGATCAGGATCACGCCAATGATAATATCTTTCCATAACGGGTCAACACCCATCATATTCAGACCGGATGTAATAGCTGTAATGGTCACAACGCCAACGGAAGTCCGCAGAACGCTTCCCCGGCCGCCGGCCATGGAAGTGCCGCCAAGGGCAATAGACGCAATGGCGGAAAGGGTCAGCGCGTCGCCGATGGTGGGAACTGCCGATTTCTGCTTGTAGGCGTAAAGAGCGCCCGCCAGAGAACTGCAGGCTCCGCTGACAACGAAGGCCATAATCTGCGCCCTGTCCGTATTGACTCCCGCCAGTCTGGCGGCCCGGATATTGGCTCCTACCGCAAAAATAGATCTTCCGGAGGAAGTATACTGCTGGAAGATATAAAGAACGATCACCGCGGCAATCGCCACAATGAAAATAATCGGGATGCCGAACACCTTGTCTGTCATCCAGGCAATTTCTTTCCGGAAATCCATTCCAACAGCCACAGATCCATTGGGGCAGAAATACAGCGCGATAAATGCCCACAGGTTCTGCGTACAAAGGGTCACGATAAACGACGGGATTTTCAGCTTGGTAACAATCACGCCGTTGAGCAGCCCCAGGAAAAAGCCGATCACCAGCATAACCGGAAGAATTCCGTTGCCGAAGCGGCTCACATACAGGCCTGAAATCACGCAGGTGGCAGAAACCATCGCTCCGGCGCCAAGATCAATGCCGCCTGTAAAAATGATGAAGGAAAGTCCGCCGGCAAGCAGCACCAACGGGGAAATCTCCGTCAGAAGGTTTTGCAGGCTGTATGGGCTCAGAAAATTAGGATTTAAAACAGCAAAGATCCCAAACACTAACACGATGCTGATGACAACCATGTACTGGGATAAATCATTGAAACTTATTCTTTTACTTTTCATTCTTATCCGCCCTCCTACATCATAAATTGTACAACTTCTTGCTGAGAAGGCTTCTTGTATACAGGGCATTCGAAGCTTCCGCTTATCAGGCCGTCTCTGAAAACAATCACATTGCTGGCAAGGCCCAGGCATTCATCCAGCGTATCGCCGATCACAATAATGGCATGTCCCGCCGCGGTCATCTCCCGCACCAGGCGATAAATTTCCTGCTTGGCGCCTACATCCACGCCTCGGGTGGGATGGTTCAGGATCAGCACCTTGCACCCGCTCTCAAGGGCTCTCGCGAAAATAACTTTCTGGGCATTGCCGCCTGAAAGCTGTGAAATACGTTCCTTGGGACCTGTGCACTTAATCCCGGCCTCTTTAATCCATTTATAAGCCGTCTCCCGGATCCGTTTGCCGGAGAGAATACCGCCCTTTTTCATATTGTTCCAGCTGGAGATGGAAATGTTGTCCTCAATAGAAAGAATGCCGATAATTCCTTCATCCCGTCTGTCCTTCGGCACGGAAAGAATGCCGTTCTTGCGGGCCTGATAGGAATTGCCGAATTTTTTCTCCACACCGTTCAGAAGAATACGGCCCTCCGTGGGCGCCACCTGGCCCACCAGGCAGTTGCACACATCCTCCGCTCCGGACCCGTCCAATCCCGCAAAACCCAGCACCTCTCCTTCATGGAGTTTGAAAGAAACATGGTTAAATACACCGAAAAGACTCAGGTCGTCCACTTCCAGAACCACCTTGTCGGAAGGCGTGGTCTGCTGCGCTTCCACATAAAATTCTCCGGTGGTAGCCCGCCCCACCATTTTTTCATACAGTATGTCAAGGCTTGCTTCCTTTGTGGGGAATACTGCGGTCTGTTCTCCATCCTTAAATACATAGATGGTGTCGGTAATCTCAAGAATCTCGTCCAGATGATGAGAAATAAATACGATGCCGTTTCCCGCCGCTTTCATCTTGCGGATCTGCACATACATCTCCTGAATTTCATCATCTGAAAGTACGGTGGTGGGCTCGTCCAGAAGTATAATGGCATGTCCGTCCGCTACCTCCGTCACCACATCCAGCACCTTGGCAATCTCAACCATTTCCCGGGTCGCCATGTCAATATCCCGGACCTTTTTGCCGGGGTCCACCTTAATATCCACTCTCTCAAGAGCGGTCTTGGCATCTTTGTTCATCTTATTCCAGTTTACCAGGCCCGCTTTGGAGTACTTTTTCTCTCTGCCGAGATAGATATTCTGGGCAATCGTCAGATTCGCCACCAGAGACTGCTCCTGGAATACCATTCCGATCCCCTGTTTATTGGCGTTAATAATGGAAGTGGCTGTATACGGTTTGCCCATATAAAACATTTCACCCATGGACGGCGTGTCCACGCCGCTGATGATTTTCATCAGGGTAGACTTGCCGGCTCCGTTTTCGCCGATCAGCCCGATCACTTCCCCGCTGTGGATCTTCATATCAATGTCGTGCAAAACAGTGTTGGTTCCATATGTTTTGCCGATGCCTTTTGTTTCAAATAAAACTTCTCCCATATGTCCCCCTCCGCTTATTTCACTACGGTCTTTCTGTTATGCTCAACTGTAAGAGTAACGGCTACGATGATAATGATACCCTGAATGACTTTCTTCAGATTTGTATCAACTCCCATAAGCGTCAGCCAGTTGGCAAGCTCCGTATAAATCAGAACACCCACAAAGGACTGGAGGGATCCTCCCTTTCCTCCGCTTACAGATCCGCCGCCAAGAACGATTGCTGTCACGACAGGAAACATCTGGTTTAATCCAAGGTCAGACTGGCCCAGTTTTAATCTCATGCACTGCAGTACGCCCGCGATGGCCGCCGTACAGCCGCATAAGGCGAATACCTTGATCTTTGTGCGGGAAATATTAATGCCGGTGGATGCCGCTGCCGCCTCATTATCACCGATGGCGAAAACCGCCCGTCCGAATGCCGTATAGTTCATGATGATGGCGCCTATAATAAACACGGCGAATGAAATCAATGTTATGTACGGAATACCAAAAAGTCTTCCCTGCGAAATCGCGGTAAACAGGGGGTCTTTCACCTGGATCGGCGTTCCTCTGTAAATAAGAACAGCCGCTCCGGTCATAATACAGCCCACCGCATAGCTGACAATAAAACTTGCAATCCTTGCTTTTGTATGAAGGAACCCCACAATGGCTCCCACTCCCAGCCCGATCAGCACTACCAGGAGAACGCCCAAAAGGCCAAAGTTATTGGAATTTGAATTATTAATCACCAGATACGCCACCAGGGAACCGCCAAAGCCCATAACTCCCTCAATGGAAAGGTCAATGCTTCCCAGAAGAAGCACATAGCTTAATCCCACGGAAATAACCAGCGGAATCGACATCTGGAACATAATGTTTACAATGTTGGCCCAGGAAAAAAAGTTTTTCTGGGAAATTCCGCCGATAGCAGTCATAATAACAAGCAAAATCAGCGGAGAATAACGCCGGATCTTGTCCATCCTTGCGTTTTCTTCCGCCTGGGCGACAAACTGCTGACTAACTGACAAATTCTTGATTGCGTCGCGTCGTTTTCTATTCATAGATTGTCCTCACATCCTTATTTTAACAGAGGAGAAATGCAAAGCATTTCTCCTCTGTCTTAATAATTATACTTTACTGTCCATTTCTTCCGGTATTAAATCATCTGCATTATTCGGGTAATTCCTGAGGTGCGTCTACGCAGAAGCTCAGATCAGAATAATCATATCCCGGATCCTGTGTCTCAATAAATTTGGAGATAATTTCATCAGCATTGTCTTCTGTAACAACTGTGGTCTTGCTGAAGAACATGCGGTCTGCCGCTTCCATTCCCTCTACGTCAAGAGAACCAAGAGCTGCCTGGATCGCGTAGGATGCGCCGTAGCCGGCGATGCAGTATCCGTCATTTGCGTTCGTCACAACCATGTCGCCGTCTTTCACTGCGTTAAGAGCTGCCTCGATGCCGTCGCATCCGCTGACTTTAATCTCGCCGTTCTTTCCGGCGTTCTTCAGAGCCTCAACAGCACCCAGTGCCATTGTATCGTTTGCGGAGAAGATACCCTTCAGATCCGGATAGTTTACGATCCAGTTCTCAACCAGCGCCATAGCGTCAGACTGGCTCCAGCTTGCTGTCTGGCTGTCAACCACTTCGATATCCGGGTAATCTTCCAGAGCTGCCTCGAATGCCGCGTGTCTGTTGGTAGCAGAGTCATCGCCCAGCAGACCAACCAGCTCCGCAACCTGGCCTTCGCCGCCGATAGACTCGAACAGGGCAGTAGCCGTTGCCTTACCGATCGCCATATCATCCAGCATAATGGATGCTACAAAGTGCGGATAGTCCATGGGATACAGTCCGTCTGCTCTGTGGGCCAGAATGGTCACATAGCAGCCGGCTTCTTCACATGTCTCAGCAATATTTACCGTGTTTGCGGTAGAAGACGGGTCAACTACGAAAATAGCCTTGTCGCCGTACTGCGCAATATAGTCCTTGATACCCTGAATCTGCTTGTTATCATCACTGTCGCAGGTCAGAACATCCGCGTTTACTCCATAGTACTCAGCTGCAAGCTGCGCGCCGGTAGCTTCCTGTGCCCAGTACTCGTTATCCATGGAGTGGATGCAGATAGCCAGATGATACTCAGACGGGTCAACTCCTTCCGGAGCTGTGTAATCCGCTAATACCGTTGTTGCGGAAGCAATCATCATAGTTGATGCCAAAAGTGCTGCCAAAATTTTCTTACGCATAATAAACCCTCCCTTTTCTTAGTCGAACGTTCCCGACTTGTTCATTCTTGACATTCTTATTTTAATTCGTTTAATTAATAATGTCAATGAATCTTTAAATCCATTATTATATTTTGCCATATTATATAATCGGGTCAAACACTTTTTGTATGTTTTTCACAATCTGCCTGCCTTTTACTTCCAAAAGGCCGCCGCATTGATTGCCGCCCCTATAATACCCACTTCCGGGTCCGGTGATGCCGGGATAATACGCAGTGAGCCGCGGGGTTCCGGTATCCGAAGATTTTCACTTACCGTCCGGGTGAAATACTCCAGCGGGAAATCCGGTATCTGCGTTACGCCGCCGCCCAGGATTACGCAAACCGGATCAAGGATTGTGACTTCCGTGGCCGTGGCAAGCGCGCACATGCGTACTACATCTAACACCTCCTTCCTGTCCCCGTATTTTGTGAAAATTTCCTGTACCGGGCAGTGAAAAGTCTTTTCCGCAATTCCCGCAAGAACCTTTCCGCATGCCCTCAGTTCGATACAGCCGGCTTTTCCACAACCACACATCTCTTCCAGCCCGTCAACAGGAATATGACCCAGTTCACAGGAGGAACCGGTACTGCCCCGGTAAATTTTCCCGTCAATGCTCATGGCGTTACCAAGGCCGGTTCCTATATAAATCCCGATTACGATCCCCTCTCCCACAATATTGTTTTTACGGAGATCGTAAAGCAGAGACGTATTCACATCCCGCTCCATTATGACAGGAAGTCCCCAGATATCCTCCAGCATTCCCTTAAGGGGGAGATGATCGAAACCCTTTATATTCGGCGAATTAAAACATATCGTTCTCTCCCGGTTCATAAGCGAAGCCAGAGAAAGAGAAATACCATGGAAACGGTCTTTTCCGTATTTTTCAAGGATGGGATCCAGAAGTGTTTTAAAATACACGCCCTTGTCCTCTGCGTCCGACAGTTCTGCCGACGGAATTTTTTCAAACTGCTCCAAAGTATAATCTTCTCTCACAACTCCCACGCGCAGATTCGTTCCTCCGATTTCCACGCACAGAAACAGTTTTTCTTTGTTATGATTCATTCTGGCGCCCCCTGGTCTTATTCTTTAAGCGCGGTTTCCGCTGCCCATAATTTCAATCTTATGCAGATACAGTTCTTTCATAAGCGGCCGGATTTTCAGCGTAAAGCACCGGCTGTCAATCGCTCCCGGCTCTTCATCCAGGATCCTTCTTGTATTGGCCAGTCCGCAGATCCAGCCGTCTGTGGCAATATTGATTTTGCACACGGCAAGCCCGGCTGCCTTGCGTACCTGCTCATCCGGTATGCCCACTGTCTTCTCAATATGTCCTCCGTGCTGGTTAATCATATCCACATAAGTCTGTGAAATATTAGAGCAGCCGTGGAGTACGATGGGGAAGCCCGGTTTTTTGTCAGAAATATACTGCAGTATGTCGTATTTTAACTCCGGAAGCGTCCCGTCTTCCCGGGGAACCATTTTTACAAGCCCGTGGCAGGTGCCTATGGAAATCGCCAGGCTGTCACAGCCGGACCGTTCAATAAAATCCACAGCCATGACGGGATCTGTATACATACTCTCATTGGTTCCTTCCGTGCCTTCCTCTTCCTTGCCTTTCAGAATGCCAAGTTCGGCCTCCACCGTTACGTTGCGGGCATGGGCATACTCCGCCACCTTCTTTGTCAGGGCAATATTCTCCTCAAAGGGAAGTTTGCTTCCGTCAATCATAACAGAAGAGAAGCCTCCTTCAATGGCTGCCACACACTGCTCAAAGGTCATGCCGTGATCCAGATGCAGGGCAACCGGAATATTCAGCCCGGCATTTTTAATCCGGTCTGTTGCCACCTGGGCCAGCCTTGCCGTCATCTCATGCCCCAGCTGACGGTGCAGATTGGGCGAAACCAGCAGGATTACCGGAGATCTTTTCTCGATGACAGCGTCAATCATACCGTTGAGCTGCTCAATCGTAACAAAATTCAGGGCCGGCACCGCATAACCTTCCCGGTAGGCTTTGTCAAACATTTCCTTTGTGTTTACCAGCCCCAGTTCTTCATAGTTGTACATAAATCTGTTCCTCCTTATCACTTTAAACTTTATTCCGTTCAGGATAAATCTATATATTCCGGCAGTTCCCCTATAAGCGGGAGGATATACTCCATGTACGCTTCCCTGATATCCGCGTGATTGTCCCGCACATACGCCAGATCCATCACCCGCTCTACATCCGCCACCGCTTCCAGCGCCAGAGACTCTGTTTTCACCTCATAGGGACTGCTGCTCACCCTGGAAAGCGACATCATCCTGCCGCTTTCCCCTGCAAGGGCCCGGTCTACGGCTTCCCTTCCCAGCATCTCCGCCTCTGTTTTGTCAATCTCCGAGGCGTCATGGATGGCGCATCGCTGCATCAGCCCCAGGTCAATACAGCGGATTTTGCAGGTAAAATGCCGGCGCAGCAGCATATTGAGATAAGGGGTTATTCCTCCCATATTTCTGGAAGGATCCTCTGATTTATTCACGGTCGTATCTTCAAAAAGATATTTCCCGTCCGCAGTCTTAACTCCTTCCGCCACTACTGCCAGGCATTTGCCCTTTCTGGCCACCACTTCTCCCACATCTTTTACAAATTTTTCAGGGTCAAAGGTCAGTTCCGGCACATAAATCAGATCCGGTCCCCATCCTGTTTTCCTGGCAGCCGCCGCCGCTGCCGCCAGGTATCCGGTATTGCGGCCCATCACCTCCACGGCCATAATCAGATCCGTATCATATGTATACATATCATGGGCCAGCTCGGAAATGGTAATCGCTGTGTGCCGGGCAGCAGACGGGAAGCCCGGCGCATGATCCACCGCGGCGATATCATTGTCCACGGTCTTGGGAATCACCATCAGCCTGCAGTCATAACCGGCCTTTTTCAAATGGAGGCCCAGCCGGTTTCCCGCCGCCACAGAGCCATTTCCTCCATTGATAAAGATATAGTAGATCTCATATTTTTCCAGGGTGGCAATAATCTTTTCGTAATCCTCTCCGGTGTCTTCCCGCACGGTATATCTGCAGGAACCGAACGCCATGGACGGTGTCTTTTTCAGCTGTTCCAGCTGCTTCTGGCTTAAATCTGTACAGTCATACAGATTTCCCAGCAGCACGCCCGCAATTCCATGCAGGCTGGCATAAATCCTTCCCATCCGCGAGCCTGCCCTCCTGCAGGCGTCAATTACCCCATAGGCCGAGCAGTTGATCACCGCTGTAGGCCCTCCGGACTGAATATACAAAACATTTTTTTTCATTTTCCCGTTTTCCTCTTAAGCACGTCTCTGACTGCTTTCTCAATGTATTTTTCCGAAATTTCAAATTTATCCGCCAGGAATGCCTTGCTTCCAACCTCGCCGAACCGGTCCTTTACGCCTACCCGTTTAAAAGGCACAGGGCAGTTCTCCGCCAGCACTTCTGCCACCGCACTTCCGAGACCGCCGTGAATATTGTGGTTTTCCGCAGTTACCACAGCCCCCGTTTCCCGGGCGCAGCGAAGGACAAGCTCCGCATCCAGGGGTTTAATGGTAAACATATCCACTACCCTTGCCTGGATATTCTCCTCCGCCAGTTTTTCAGCCGCTTTCAGCGCCCATGCCACCTCAATGCCGCAGGCGATTACCGTAATGTCATTTCCCTCTCTTACGATATTTCCCCTTCCGATCTGAATCTTTTCGTCTCCCCCGTAATAGGCCTCTCCTTCCTTGCGCTGAAACCGGATATACTGTACGCCCCAGGAAGATGCCATCTGTCGGATAACCTCCCGCAAAAGATAGGGTTCCGCCACATCCATAATCGTTATATTGGGATAAGCGCAGTAAATCCCCATATCTTCAAAGGGCATATGGGTTCCCCCGTTTGTTTCTGCCGTTATGCCCGGATCAGAACCGATGATTTTCAGATTGGCATCGTTATAGCAGCCCGCCAGAAAAGTCTGGTCCGCCACTCTTCTGGACGCAAAGGGACCAAAGGTATGTACAAAGGGGATCTTTCCTTTTATGGACATTCCCGCTCCCACGCCAATCATATTGGCTTCCATAATTCCCAGATCAAAAGCCTGACGGGGAAATTCCCGGAATAATTCCGCAGTCCCCAGCGCTCCCGCCAGATCCGCGTCCAGATATACCACCCTGTCATCCTTTTTCATAAGTTCTGCTATTGTCTGATAAAAAACTTTTCTCAGTTCTGCCATGCTTACACCTCTTTATGAGCCAGCTTTTCATCCAGCTCTTTATAAAATTCCGGAATGTCTTCTTTCTTTACAGTTGTTGAATGGCAGTTCTCCATCCCGGCATAATAGTCAATTCCCGCGCCTTTGACCGTGTGAAGAACCAACACGGAAGGCTTCTCCCTCTCTTCTTTTGCCTGGCAGACTGCCTCGTAAATCTGAGCCGTATCATTTCCATTTTCCACGGAAATTGCATGATACCCAAAAGAGCAGAATTTATCTTCGATGCTTCCCAGACTGCAGACGCTGTCCGTTGTTCCGTCCAGCTGTTTCCCGTTCGCGTCCACAATGGTAATCAGATTTGTCAGTTTCCGGTGAGCCGCAAACAGCGCGGCTTCCCACACCTGTCCCTCGT
This sequence comes from Candidatus Merdiplasma excrementigallinarum, assembly GCA_018713435.1. Lineage (GTDB taxonomy): Bacteria > Bacillota > Clostridia > Lachnospirales > Lachnospiraceae > Merdiplasma > Merdiplasma excrementigallinarum. Next base: position 12,143 of record DVOS01000046.1, on the reverse strand, counting down.
CCAGCTCTCCGTCTCCCAGTATTAAATACGTATAGGATTTTTTCCCGTCAATTTTGTCCGCGAAAGCCACTCCTGCCGCCAGCGAAGCGCCCTGGCCCAGAGACCCTGTAGACACATCTACGCCCGGTGTTTTAAGACGGTCTGTGTGGCTTGGCAGAATGGTGTTTCCCTTATTCAGGGTATCCAGCGTCTCCTCCGGGAAAAAATCTCTGGCCGCCAGCGCCGCATACATGGCAGGTCCGCAGTGTCCCTTAGACATCACTATATAATCTCTGTCCTTCTTCCCCGGATCCCGCGGATCCACGTTCATCACCCCGCCATAAAGAACCGCAAAAACATCCGCAATGGAGAGGGAACCCCCGATATGGCCTTTCCCCTCCGCGGATATTGCTCTCAGAATGTTTTTTCTGATCTGCGCTGCCAGCCTGTCAGCCTGTTTTTTATCAAATTCCATTTCTGCGCCCCTTCCGCCTTTTGTTTGATTGTTTTTGATTGTTTGTTATTATTTATAATTATTTCTAATCGTTATTATTTGTTTATGCTGAAATTTTACCATGTGAAACAGGTATTTTCAATCTTTTTTTCTGCCATTTTGTAAACAATCATTTTCAATCATTTCCTTATTGACTATCACTTTTGCATTTCATATAATGGAAACAGGCGCAAATGATATTTTCATTATGGAAATAATTCTGCGACTATCATATAATAGAGAGAAAGAAGGAACGCACATGAACCACAGTGAAATTTTAAGTAAAGTAGACCACACTTTATTAGCACAGACTGCCACCTGGGAAGATATCCGTCAGCTCTGCGACGATGGTATCCGCTACCGGACTGCCTCTGTGTGCATTCCCCCCTGCTATGTAAAGCAGGCAAAGGATTATGTGAAAGATCAGCTGGCAGTGTGCACAGTTATCGGATTCCCAAACGGAAACCACACTACTGCGGCAAAAGTTTTCGAAACCCGGGATGCCTTAAACAACGGTGCGGATGAAATTGATATGGTCATCAATATCGGCGCGCTCAAAGCCGGCGATTATACATACGTGCAGAACGAAATCGAAGAACTGAAAAAAACCTGTAAAGATAAAGTTCTTAAGGTCATTATTGAGACCTGCCTTCTGACAGAGGAAGAGAAGGTTAAGATGTGTGAGATCGTTACAAACGCAAAGGCCGATTTTATCAAAACATCCACCGGCTTCTCCAGCGCGGGCGCAACCTTCGAAGACGTCGCCCTTTTTGCGGCGCATGTGGGGCCGAATATTAAAATTAAAGCGGCAGGCGGCATTTCTTCTTTTGAGGACGCAGAAAAGTTTATCTCTCTTGGCGCAGACAGGCTTGGGACAAGCAGACTCGTCAAAATTGAAAAGTCCTTATGATAATAGAAAAACGGAGCGATAGGATATGCTTGCAGCCGAACGCAAAAAACTCATAGTTGAATATCTGAAGCAAAATCATATAGCCACAACGCAGACCCTCTGCAACATTACCGGCGCGTCCCCTGCCACAATCAGACGGGACCTGACGCTTATGGAAGAAGAAAGTCTTCTTCTGCGCACTCACGGCGGCGCCCAGGAAATTGAGGCAGCCGATGCCGGTTCCGGACAGCTCGTATCCAATTATTCCCATATCTTCTCTTCGATCCGCATGGATGACGAGCAGTTTGAATACAAAGATGCCATTGCCAGAAAAGCGATTGATCTGATCCATTCCGGCGACATTCTCTTTATCGGAGCCAGCTTCACCTGCTCCCTGCTGTGCAGGCATCTGAACGCCAGCAGCAAAAAAAACATCATGGTTGTCACAACGAATATCACCGGCGCTCTGGAACTTGCCTCCAACAGTGATATCCGCGTATTTCTTTTAAGCGGAATTGTTCATCTGGGACACAACCACATTGAAACCCTGGACGAATCAACCGTGCAGAGCCTGAAAAAGCTGTATTTTGACAAACTGTTTTTTACAGTAGACGGCGCGGATCTGGAATATGGCTATTCCATTATGAAACGGACGCAGCTCCCGCTGTTTAATTATCTTGTCAGCAACGTGAAGGACAGCTATATCCTTCTGAATCACGCGAAATACAGGAAACGGACCTTCACACACCTGTGCAATCTGGATGATATTCCGAATGTTGTCACAGACAATCGAATTCCTCCGGAATACGTGGATTATTTTAAAAGCCACGGAATAAATCTGTATCTTGCTTAAACTCCTGTTAATCGGAAAAGCTTTGCGTTTCTGTTGCGCAAAGCTTTTTTCTGTTATATAATAAAATTCAGTTAACTAATAAATTTGAATCATTAATTGATATAATACAAGCGTACTATAGATTATGAAACAGGCCATTCAAGGATATAATCAGAGAAATATTCAAAATATGAACCGCACCCTGCTCCTCAGTCTGCTGCGGCGGGAGAAAGTGTGCGCAAGAACGACCCTGGCCGAGCATTCCGGTCTGCAGCAGGCCACTGTCACCCACATTATCAATGACTTTATCAGCTGGAACCTGGTGAAGGAGATCGGCTTTCTCACCGGCATGAAGGGCCGCCGCTCCATTGCCATTTCTCTGAATACAGATGATTTCGCGGTGGCGGGCATCCGCATTGCCCGTCAAAATTTTTCCGTCGGGCTCTTCAATCTCCGGGGCGAAGCCTTTCTTATCAAGCGGGTCTCGATTCTTCCCGGACAGAAAGCCAGGGAAATTATGGATATGGTGATTCGGGAGATGGACGCTCTGATAGTAAAATTCCCCCATCTGCGGATCCTTGCCCTTGGCGCCGCTATTCCGGGCCCCTATAATTCCGTAAAGGGCAGAATTTCTATCGTGACAAATGTGGAGGGATGGGACAAGATTGCCCTGAAGGATGAGCTGGCAGAACATTTTAAAGTTCCTGTCACCATCGAAGAACACGCAAATGCCGCTGCCCTGGCCCAGTTCTGGTACAATGCGGACACCCAGGCCAATGATGTTCTTGTATATATCGCTTTTGCCCAGGGCGTGGGAGCCGGTATCGTAAACAAGGGGCTTCTTTTGAAGGGCGCTACGGGATCAGCCGGTGAAATCGGCCATACCACCATTGACATCCATGGCCCCCGATGTTCCTGCGGGAATTATGGCTGTCTCGAATTATACTGTTCTTCCATCACCTTTGTCAGAAAAGTAAACGAAGCCATGGGAAAAAAAGACGAGCTGAATTTCCATGACGTGGTGCTGCTGGTGAAGGAAAAAAATCCTATCGCCCTGAACCTGTATCTGGAAATGTGTGATTATCTGTCCATCGGCGTTGTGAATGTCATCAACAGCTTTAATCCCCAGCTGATTATCATCGGAGATGAAATGGCCCACGTAGAACCAAAACTGATGCTGGAGCGGGTAATATCCAAAGTAAAAGAACGCATTGTGCCCCAGACTCTGGAGAATACTAAAATACAGCTCAGCGCCTACAAACAGGATTCCATGGTGTACGGCGCGGCCATTATCGCCATAAACAATATTTTTGAGAATCCCACCCTCTATTTTGGAGACGGCGCGGTTCCCAGACAAAATGATCTCTTCCTATTGTAAGCGCTGGTGCCTCAACGTTATTTTCCAAAATATCCTTCTATTTCTTTCATCCGCTCCGACTGGGCTGCATGGAAGGGACATCTGCGGTCGCAGTGTCCGCAGCCGATGCAGTCGGACGCCGTTTTCTCCAGCTTTCCATAGTGTTCAGCCGCCATGGCGTCCCCCGCTTTTGCCAGATCATAATACTTGTTGATCAGGCCGATGTTCAGGCCTGCCGGACAGGGCTGGCAGTGATTGCAGTAAACACAGGTGCCTGTCATATCCTTCGGGGTAAAGGTGCCAAGCACCGAATAATCCTTCTCTTCCGAAGATGCCTCAAAGAAGCCCAGCAGCTGTTTTACATCCTCTGCGCCGCGGATGCCGGGAAGCACGGTCAGCACACCGGGTTTGTCCAGGGCGTACTGGATACACTGGTAGGGAGTCAGCGCCCTGCCGAAAGGAGAAGCGGCCGCGTCCAGCAGCTGCCCGCCGGAAAAAGGCTTCATAACAGAGATGCCCACTCCCTCCCGCTCGCAGCGCCGGTACAGCTCCATTCTCTCCTTTCCGCTTCCTCTGGCGTATTCTCCCTGCTGATAATCATAGCCGGCGTTGATGGAAAACATCAGCTGATCCGCCACCCCTGCGTCCAGTACCTGATTGGCCAGAGCGGGCGTATGGGAGGAAACCCCTATATGACGCACCGCCCCTGTCTTTTTCATCTCCAGCAGGAAATCCAGAACTCCATTGTCCCGGTAAGCATCCCAGTCAGAAGAGGTGTCCAGACAGTGAATGTACCCGTAATCCACATAATCTGTTTTCAGTTCTTTCAGCTGCCAGTCAATCTGACGCTTCACCGTCCCCTCCTTGACAATTTCCTGTTTATACTCTAACATTAAAGCTGAGTTTAAAGTCACGGTTTTTTTAATTTTCAGGTTCACCGGAACCGGAAAGAAGTTGTGGATGGAAGAAAAAAAATATACGATCAAAGACGCGGCGGATATGATGCACGTTCCCACCAGCACCATTCGCTATTATGACAAGGAAGGCCTGCTTCCCTTTGTAGAGCGGCTGGAATCCGGCTATCGGATTTTTACCGAAAAGGATCTCGCCACCCTCCGCACTATCGACTGCCTGAAAAAAACAGGCATGTCCATACGGGAAATCCGCCAGTTCAGCCAGTGGCTGGAGCAGGGAGACGCCTCTCTGCAGCAGCGGTACGAAATGTTTCTGGAGAGAAAGCGGGCGGTGGAGGCTCAGATGAAGGAACTGCAGGGCATTCTGGATGTCATCGACATGAAATGCCGGTATTACGAGGAAGCCATTGCCGCTGGAACGGAAAAAATTCATTTTTAAAGAGAGGGTGATCTGACATGGATCTTTCAACAAATACATCAAAAATCTTATATCTGGACTGCTCCAGCGGCATCAGCGGCGATATGACCGTGGGCGCCCTGCTGGATCTGGGGGCCGACAGAGACGTTCTGCTGGAGGCGCTGAAAAGCCTTCCTCTGGAGGGCTATCGGACAGAAATAACTTCTGTCACGAAATCCGGCCTGAAAGCCTGCGATTTCCATGTGATTCTGGATGAAAGGTACGAAAACCACGACCATGACATGGCTTACCTGCACGGCCCGGGCCATGAGAGTGAAGCGCCCGGCCATGTCGGCCACAAGCTGCCGGAACATGGCCATCCTCACCAGGCGCATCCCCATTCCCACGGCCGGAATCTCCCGGACATCCGGCGCATTCTCTCCGAGGGACGCCTTACGCCCCATGCCCTTGAGCTGGCGCTGAAAATCTTTCAGATCGTAGCGGAAGCCGAGAGCCAGGTACACGGAAAGCCGCTGGAAGAAGTGCATTTTCATGAAGTAGGCGCCGTTGACTCCATCGTGGACATTGCCGCGGCGGCTGTCTGCATCGACAATCTGGGAATACAGGATGTGATCATTCCCTTCCTGACGGAGGGATGGGGTCAGGTGCGCTGCCAACACGGCCTGCTGCCGGTTCCCGTGCCTGCCGTCACTGCCATTCTCACCGCCTATGGCCTGCCCCTTCATATCAGCTCCGTGGAGGGAGAACTGGTGACTCCCACCGGAGCCGCCATTGCCGCGGCCCTGCGCACCGGCGGCCAGCTGCCGGCGGAATTTAAAATTCTCCGCACCGGTCTGGGGGCCGGAAAACGGGATTACCAGACCGCCGGCGTGCTGCGGGCCATGCTCCTGGAAGCCGGCAGCACCAGCCACGACCGGGTCCTGGTGATAGAGACAAATATGGATGACTGCACCGGTGAAGCCATGGGATTTGTGATGGAGGAGCTTCTGGAAGCAGGCGCTCTGGACGTGTTCTACACTCCCATTTATATGAAAAAACACCGGCCCGCCTATCAGCTCTCCGTAATCTGTGCTCCGGAAAAAAGGCAGACCATGGAAGAACTGATTTTCCGGCATACCACCAGTATCGGGCTGCGGGTTTCGGAAATGCAGCGAACCAAGCTGTCCCGCAAAATCATCTCCCTGGAAACTCCCTGGGGCATGGCGGATGTGAAAATGTGCCAGTACCGGAACGAAATCTATTACTATCCGGAAAGCGACAGCATTCTTCAGCTGGCAAAGGACAACCACATCAGTTTTACGGAAATGTATCACGAGGTGAAAGAATATGCTGCAAAAAATCATACCGTACTTTAAGCCTTATCTGGCGGAGGGGATCTGCATCGCCTTCTCCGGGGGCGCGGACAGCAGTCTCCTTCTGAAGGCGGCCTGCCTGGCCCGGGAAACTGCCGCAGCTTCGGATCCCTCTGCTCAGGTGCTTCCCATTCTGGCTGTCATTGCTCAGACCCGGCTTCACCCCCACGAAGACACTCTGCAGGCCAGGAAGCTGGCCCTCTCCATGGGGGCAGACTGCCTGGTGCTGGAGATTGATGAATTTCAGGATCCCCGGATTATGGACAATCCCAAAAACCGCTGTTTTCTCTGCAAAAAACTTCTCTTTTCTTCCATCAAAAAAAGCGCCCTGAAGCAGGGACGCCTTCACGTTTTTGACGGGAGCAACCAGAGCGATACGGCTGAGTACCGTCCCGGGCTGGCCGCCCTGAAAGAACTGGGGATCAAAAGCCCCCTGCTGGAGCTTGGCATCACCAAGCCCCAGGTTCGGGAATTATCCCGGAAGCTGGGGCTTGTCACCTCCGACAAGCCTGCCGCCCCCTGCATGGCCACCCGGCTACCCTACGGGGCGCGGCTGGACTTTGATCTGCTGGACCGCATTCATCAGGGGGAAATTGCCCTGCGCCAGCTGGGCTTCTACAATGTGCGCCTCCGCTTCCACGATCCTCTCATCCGCATCGAGGTGGACGAAAAGGATCTGGAGCAGGTCACCCGCCATCGCGAAGCAATCATCCGCCTCGTCAAAAACCTGGGCTTTTCCTATGTGACGCTTGATCTGGAGGGATTTCGCAGCGGCAGCATGGATCTCTTCGTATCCTGATTAGAAGCCTTCCTTCTGCCGCTCCCGGCGAAGCTGCTGCCGCTTCTTTCCCGTCTCCCACTCGATCTCCTGGGTCAGCCCTTCTACAATCAGTCCCGGCACTTCTATGGGATTCTGATTTTCATCTGTGCCTACCATCACAAAATAAGCGCGGTTGATCATCTTTCTGGTGCCGTCCAGCTTCTCCGCATAGGTATCGATCCGTACCTCCATGGAGGAGCGGCCCACATAGGTCAGATACCCTTTCAGATAAATGGTATCCTCCTGGGTAGCGCCTGCCTTGAAATACATATTGTCGATGGCCACCGTCACCACGTTGCACTCCGCATGGCGCTTGGCCACAATCCCCGCCGTCTCATCGATCCATTCCAGAAGCTGCCCGCCAAACAGCCTTCCGTTGGCGTTCAGCGCTCTGGGAAAAAGCAGGTGGGTCTGCTCCGTCAGGGAATCCTCCACTCTCTTCATCTTTCTTTTTTCCGCCATAATCCTTCACCCCATTTTCTTTTTTATCTTCCTGTTAATTCATAATAAAAGATGTACTGCTGCAGCACGCCCTCAATTCCCCGGTACTTCCGTTTGGGAAACCCTCTCCGGTAGTGGGCTTCCAGCGCCTGCCGGATATGGGTATCCACCGGAAAAGCCTCCAGATGGTGAAGGCCGAACAGGCAGATGCAGTCCGCCACCTTCTCTCCCACTCCGTACAGTTCAAGCAGGGCTGCCTTCGCCTCAGGATAGGACATAGTCTTTATCTTCTCCAGCGAATAGTTCCCCTCCGCCACCGCTTTGGCCGCCCGGATCACATATTTGGCCCGGTATCCCAGATTGCAGTCCCGCAGTTCCTCCTCTGAAGCCTGCGCCAGAGCATCCGGGGAGGGAAATCCGTAAAGTTTTTCCCCGGGTTTTGATTCTTTTTCTGCGCAAGCAGCCTTCCCGTATCTCTCACAGATGTTTCCGATGCACCGGCGGATTCGCGCAATATGATTCTGCTGGGAAATGAGAAAAGAGATCAGCATCTCCCACAGATCCTGCCGCAGGATCCGGATGCCCCAGCCCCGGCGGGCTGCCTCGCAAAGATACCGGTCCCGGGGATCAATCCGCTCCAGGAAGGCCCCGTAGTCTGTCTTCAGGTCAAAATAATCTTCCCAGAAATCCAGAAATTCCTCTTCCGTGCAGTCAAATTCCAGGGTTTCGCCTTCCTGCCGGATGCGCAGGCCCCGATTCCCTGCCAGAACCAGAAACGCTCCCTCCCCCAGCTTCTCCATCCGGAAGCACTGACCCGAATCGCAGATCTGCTCCAGGCTGAAATGGCTGACTGTTTTCTTTACCATAAACTGTCTTTCGTCCTTTTCTAAATCCGTTTTTCCAGACACACCAGAAAAACATCCCGTATCCCGTTAAATGTGCAGGGAATGATGCCCCGCTCCTGATAGCCCAGCTTTTTATACAGTCCCCGGGCCGCCGTATTTTTCCGGTTGGTATCAATCCGCAGATAATGGCAGCCGTGTTCCAGGGCGTACTGCTCATAAAACTGCTCAAATCTGGTGCCGATCCCCTGCCCTGCTCTGGAAGGAGAGACCGCCAGGGTGTGCAGCACCATCACGTCCTCATCCTTTGCCGGGTATTCCCAGTCCACCCGGACGTACTCCGGCACCTGCTCCTGATTGATGCGGGCTGTGGCTACCACCGTCCCCTCCTCCTCGTCTACGAACAGGTCGTCCTTCTCGAAGGCCTCTCTGGCTGTCTCCATGGTGGGATAAATATCCCTCACCCAGCCGATCCGGGTCTCGCCCTTTTCTTCTCTCGCTATTACTTCCTCATATATGTTTGCTACAGAAAGAAGATCTTCCTCTCTGGCTTTTCGTATCATCCGTGTTCTCTCCTTGTCTGCCGGGCGTCAAAAAAAACGTACGCCCCGTTCAGGCCCGGCCGCGCGCCGGGGCACACACGTTTTTATTATACACGTTCGGACAGGGTTATGCAAATTTCTTCCCTTTGACTTTGTGATCTTTTTCATGGTATGCTGATAGCGTGGGTGTACAAAGGGCAATACGGCCTCTTGTACACCCACGCTATGAACTATGCAGGAGGTTTTCTCTTTTATGCGCTTTATCATTTCCCCTGCGAAAAAAATGAATGAATGCCCGGATCTGCTGGAATGGAAGGATCTCCCCCTCTTTCTGGAGGAAGCCCGCGCCCTGGCGGACTGGCTTGGAAGCCTCCCCTACCCGGAGGCCAAAAAGCTGTGGCAGTGCAATGATAAAATTGCGGAGCTCAATTTCCAGCGGTTTAGCCGAATGGAGCTGACCCGGCATCTTACGCCTGCCCTTCTCTCTTACGAGGGCATCCAGTACCAGTACATGGCGCCCCAGGTGTTTACCGAGCAGGAATGGGACTATGTCCAGGAGCATCTTCGGATCCTTTCCGGTTTTTACGGGGTACTGCGCCCCCTGGACGGGGTTGTGCCCTACCGGCTGGAAATGCAGGCCAAAACAGGCCGGGTCCAGGTTTCCGGCTGTACTCTGCCCGGAATGCCTCCTGCCAGCCTGTATGATTTCTGGGGCCGAAAACTTTTCGATGCGGTTCTGGATGAGAGCCGGATCATCCTGAACCTGGCTTCCCGGGAATATTCCCGGGCCCTGGAACCCTGGCTCACCCCCTCAGATACCTTCATCACCTTTGTGTTCGGAGAATGGAAAGATGGAAAAGTTATCCAGAAAGGCACCCAGGCCAAGATGGCCCGGGGTGAAATGGTCCGCTTTCTGGCAGAAATCCAGGCCGTCCTCCCGGAGGAGGCCAGGCAGTTTAACCGGCTGGGCTATCGGTTTCGGGAAGAGCTGTCCGACGCTTCCACCTATGTGTTTGTAAAAGAATAAGCGGGCCTTCCGGCCCGCTAAAAAAGACTCATCTGGTATTCTTTCAGGGAAGGCATCCCCCGCTCCCGCACTTCATCCTCCGGTCCCGGCCTTCCGCAAAGCAGAGGTGAATCTGGACGGTGTTGTCTGAAGTTTCTCTCCGCAGCCGCTCCCCCGCCTCCCGCATAACAGTAAGCGCAGCCGCAGGGACAGGTATGATAGGCTCCCACGTCAATGCTCTGCATACAGCCGCATTCCGGCCTCTGTCCCGGATCTTTTTTCCCTTTCATCCGAAACCCGGTGATTTGCTCAATCAGTTTGGGATCTATACAGCTGCCATGTTCAATTCCCCACTCTGACAAATCCGCCTGCTCGGCACAGGTTACAAGTTCCATCCCGTTTCTGTCCGCGGCCGCTTTCAGCCGGCTGGCAAAGGGGCCGATGTTTTCTGCTGTCCATCCCTTTGAGACAGAAGCAGTGGCAGCAGCCTGCGGGACAATTCCCCGGATCCCTGCGGCTCCAATAGCTGCCATTCCTTTCCTGTTCCCGACGTACAGATCTGCGAAGCTGATCACGCATCGCTTCGTATATCCCTGCAGGGCGTCCGCGAACCGCCCAAAGGTATCCAGATGCCATTCTGCCGTGTAGGTATCGGAAAACAGAATGGGATCATACCGCCACACTGTCCGCTCAGACCCAATCTGTTTTGCCAGCCGGCGAAACGCAGGCAGCAGAACCGTTTCTTTATCCGGAAGGCCGGGTTCTACCTCCCGTCCGTATCCGGTCAGGGTAAACTGAAAGTAATAGTCGTAATCTCTCAGTTCCTCCAGCCGTCCCATCACAGGCTCCGGATCTTTGGTCCAGAACACAATGCAGTCCACCGCCGCAGGCGACAGGCTGATCCGGCTTACCTGTTTCGGATTGAGCGGATTTCTCACCCACAGGAATCCTTCTTTGAGACGGCGGAAAAACCAGTCTCCATAATAATGCGGAATATCCGTTCTCCTGCTGGCGCTTATAATCATACCGCTTTCTCCTTTTCCTGTTTCTCATCCGTGCTGATGCAGATATTTTTCTCTTGTCGCCATCCCTCCCCGGATATGGCGCTCCGCTTTGTTCAGGTTCAGGATCTGGCGCACCTCCTGCTCCAGTCCCGGGTTGATCTGGGCGAGGCGGTCGGTGACGTCTGGCGGTATCCAGTTCATATTAATTTCACTCTGCTTTTCAGCAATTACCTTTTTCTTAAAAGCTTGAATTATGCCATTCCAGATATTTCCTTATTAATGGAAGTATATATTCTACAGACTCCAGCTGTGCTTTTGCTTCATCCGCTGATGCTATGAAGAAATCATTATAATCGCTTTCTTCTCTTTTCATTTTCAATCTTGCCAGGCGTCTGCCTATTTCTCCCGGGAACTTTCCAGTGGCAACAAACTCTTTATTGAAATATGCAACAACGTCTTTATGTCATTTGAAATCAATACTTTCCAATGCAAGAGAAAATCTGTATTTCGATAATTCTATGTCCTTATTCATATCATGCACTAAGCCTTACCCCCTCATCTCTAACATTACGATAAAAGGGCAGATTATCTGCCCAATAGTTAAAATGATCTATATTCGTTATTATCGGGGAAATATCAACTCCATACTTCATCATAAAATCAAAAGCAAGATCACTGATCTGATCTGAAATCTTCTTTATTTCTTCTTCTCCCAAATAGACCAGAAGCATTACATCGATATCCGAAAGTTCGGAATAACCGCCCCTTACATAGGAACCATACACAATAACACTATCAAGCGAATTACCCAGGATTTTTCTTACATTCTTTGCGAAATCCTGTATTATATTTGAAATATAAACTGGCATACAACCTCACCACTTTCTTAACGATAATTAAAATATTTCTTTCCCTCTATATTACTTCCATTATATCTTATGCCGTAAAATTTGTATATCAAATCATAAAAAAGAACTGCCTGGCTTATTCTATCTGTAGTTTTTTATTCCATTTTTCATACAGCTTATCAGCAAAGGTTTTAAATAGTCGGCTGTTCCATAAGAACCTTATTGTAGCTTTATAACTATTTTCTATTTTTATATTCCCCTCTGAAATTATATGGTAATACAACATATCCGGGAACGTTATCTCTATGCAATTTTTGCACATGCCATAATGTCATGATAACGCCTCATTTCTTTATCATTTTATAGTATACCACTATCCAGGCTGAATAGACTAATCCAGTGGCAA